>JAFGJS010000011.1 GCA_016928995.1 Candidatus Sumerlaeota bacterium
AAACCCAGGCTGGCGGGATTTTTGCTCTGCAAAAATCATGACAGCCGTCAAATGCAGGATAACGGTAGCTTAAGAGAGTTGCGCCCCATCGGACATACTCGCCGAGAAAAATTTTCTGTTCATCGCGCGCCAATCCAAGTTCCATCAGATCTTCAAGCAAGCACGCAGGATCTTTACGGAAATCCCGGATGGTTCCATGCTCAATCCGGCGCAGCCCCTTCCAATCAATGATATGCAGCCGGCCCCTCGCTTCGGCTAAAATATTCGTGCTGGAAAAATCACCGTGCAATAAACCGGTGCGATGTATCTGCGCGGAGAGCTGCGCGACCGCCTGCAACAACCGCCGCAAAGCAGCGCCGTCATGCCGCGCCTCGAAAAGAACATCCCGCAAAGGCCGGGCCTCCAAGCATTCAAACACCAGCAACGTATGCAGCGGCCAGCGATAGAACCGCGTCGCGCTAGCGAAACGGCAAGCCGCGGCGGGCAGACCGGCGTCGATTGCCGTTTGAGTCGCAACCTGCTCATCAACGGCGCTGATCTTACCGCGCAAAGATTTGAAATAATGGGCTGGACGGCGGGACCACTCCCACTTGACAATCCATGCCGCTTGATCACCGGACGGCTGATAACGATAAATGCGGCGGTTGTTGCCCAATCGCAACAGCCGCCATTCACCATTCTCTTCAACGCCTTTATGAATTCTTAACACAGCCTGTAAAACAGACTCAGGCAGTTGATTAACAAAAATCTTCCACGACATCACGGTGCTTTCAATGTTGAGATGAGATTGTATTATGTATCAACAAGTATATTTAGACTCGCGCCCTTGGCATTTCATCATAAGTCCGGTTGTCCAGTATGCGGCCACGACGTTTCTTCCAGACTCCACCCCATTGTTTGAAGAAAAAAGGCACGCGCGCCGCGTGACATTGATCACGAATATCCAACACCCAATTTTCATCCATTGGGCGCGCGCCAGGACCGGATTCGCCGCCAACGATCACCCAATCGATTCCATTGAGATTGATGTTCGGCAATGGACCTAACAACGGCTCTAGAGATAAAAATTTTATTTTCGCGCGTGTCAATCGCAATGCGTCGATACGAGACAGATATTGCTGCGTCTCAATGCTAGTTCCCATCCATATATTATCCGTCCAATTGAGCCGGTCATCCATTCGCCGTAGACGTTCCGGACGCTTAGTCAACACCTGAAACTGATGCCAATGCGCTTGATTCATCACGGAGAAAACTTTGATGATAAATTCATCCGTCACGCTTTTATGAAAAAGATCACTCATGGAATTGACGAAAATGACCTGCGGCTTTTTCCACTTCAACGGCATGTCCAGCGCATGGTCATGCATGGTCAACTTGAAACCGTTGGCATAATTCGGCTGCCCCATCGCCTGCAACCGCCGCGCCATGCGTTCGGCGTAACAATGCTTGCATCCCGGACTGAGCTTCGTGCAACCAGTCACCGGATTCCACGTGGATTCGGTCCACTCGATATGTGAATTATTTGCCATAGCTTAGTGCTCTAATATATGATTCGCAATTTTTACTGCTGTTTTTGCTCCAATAGGATTTCCTGCTGCAAAACATAATAAGAATAATGGGTTATTTCTTGAATTGAGCAGTGCAAGAGGCTTGGGACTGACGCCTGAGAATATAGTTTCCAAGCGCCTTACAAAGTATTGTCCAATTCTATCAAAATTCGCAATTTTTTCAATATATTCATGTGTCCCTAAAAGATCGTCTTCTCTCTTTTTTTCGTAGAAAGCATCGTACCAATCAGCTTCACCAAAAATTTTATTAAGCTTATTTCTCCATCCATCATCTATCTTACCATCTCGTTTCAGCATACGATTTACTCCCACTCCGAGTGGAAATAAAAGCCAAAGGTCGATGGCTTGTGTATGGGCTATAGCCTTTATTGTTTCCCATTCGACCTGCATTCCAAAGGGATCAAGAAACAATACTGCCCGACATGAGTCCCAATTGCTGTTCAAGCATAAACTTTGTATATATTGATTCGCATCCTGCTGAACAATTTTTATATCGTCTTTCAAATGTGAAAACTGATCCTTCAATTTTCCCAATTCGGTGTTCTTTCTCGGATCTTTCTCAATAAATATATACTTATTGAATCTTGGCTCAGTTTTTAAAGCAATATAGGCAGATCCAACCAAAAATCGTTGAGACTCCTCTTCTAAAATATCGTCAAACAATTCAGATGCAAATGCATAGTCTTGTTTCTGCTCGCGATATCCTGTTCCCGCGAAAGCATCAATATATGCGATTCTATATGGATATTTCGTTAAGATTTGAGTATATGCTGAAAGATATTTTTCCAATCTCATTAATTTATCTTGTGTCCAATCACCACCGAAATCTTGGATACCGTGGGTCATGATCAAGCCTTTAATCCATGAATATTCTTTTATCACAATTCCACAAAATACAATTCGCAAAGCTGGTCGATGACGTCTTCAGTGAGTTCGGGCATCGACTTGGTGTATTTCTGGATGTCCACCATCTGATCGAGCAAGTCGCGCGGTTGGCAGGCGCGGAAACAACGGTTGTTAGCCTTGTAGTGCTTCTCGATCAGGTAATCGACGATTTTTTCGTCGTAGGCGATGTCCCGCACACGGCACATGATCTCGAAAATCTTTTTGAAGTGCTCCTCGCTCGGATCGCCCACCTCGATCTTGTAGCGGATGCGGCGCAGGAACGCCTCGTCCACCAACTCCTTCGGGTCGAGGTTCGTGCTGAACACGATCAGCGAATCGAACGGCACCTTGGCCTTGCCGCCGGTCTTGAACGCCATGAAGTCGAAGCCTGACTCCAGCGGCACGATCCAGCGGTTGAGCAGTTCCTGCGGCTCGCAATGCTGCCGGCCGAAGTCGTCGATGAACAACACGCCGGAGTTCGCCTTCACCTGGAACGGCGCTTCGTAATACGTCGCCGCTCCACTCCAGGTCAGGTCGAGCATATTCAGCGTGAGCTCGCCGCCGACCACGACGACCGGACGCTTGGAATACACCCAGCGCGCATCGTGCGTGAATTCATCCTGCGGGATGACCTTGTGATACAAATCGTCGTACACGCGCACGATTTCGTTTTCGATAATCAGCGCATGCGGCACGAAGATCGCCCCGCCGATGGTGTCGGTGATGCACTCGGCCAGCGAGGTTTTGCCGTTTCCCGGAGGGCCGTAAAGGAAGATCGAACGGCCGGAGTTGATCGCCGGCCCGATGCGCTTGGGCACTTGCGGGTTGAGCACCAGGCGGCTGAACGCCGTCTCCACCATCTCCGGCGTCACGGTGTAATTCTTAATCGACTGGCGCTTGAGCTGCTTCACGTACTCGGAAAACGGAACGGGCGCCGGCCCGCGATAGTTGTCGCGCTTGAGCACTTCATTCGCCCGCTCCACACCCTTGTCGGTCAGCGACCAGCGCAACTTCACTCCGCCAAACGCGGCGCTGCCGCCCTCGGTTTGAGCGAGTTGCGCGCCGCGGATTTTCCCCAGCGCCTCCTCAATCACGGAAAACTCCAGGTGCATCTCATCGGCGATTTGCATCGCCTCGATCGTGCCGCGATTAAAGATCGTCTTCATCACCAGGTTCATGACAAACGTATCGTTAAGACCCGTTTCCGCAATCGTTTTAGGCGGCTGAGGGATATACTCCGGCGCCTGGATCCGCTCTTCGGCCTTCTGCGACAAAGGCGCAGTGTTATCCGCTCCTCCCTCGCCGCCTTGTTTTCTGCGCAAACGTTCGCGTTCCGCCGCCTGCTGTTTGATCCGGGCAATCATATCCTTGTCGCTGCTCATGTTAGCACCTTCCTTTGAAGAAATCCGAAAATTCGTGTCGTGCGGCGCGGATAGCCCGATCTTTGGATCAACGGTTGGAATTCCATACCAATGATCCAAACTGACACTGAATGAATCAATCCTCTCGCCATATTGCTCACTATTGCCTCAAGTATGGCCGTCTGTCAAACGATACGTAGTAAAAAGATGGGGCGAAAAGGGCTGATTAGGCTCTGCGGGGCGGAATTTGGGAAATGCCATGGCATCGCGGATTTCCAAGCACCGAAACAGCGAGTCATCAGTCATCAGCGCAACACACCGGCTGCGACTCCAACGACATTGATTCTGCGATATGCTTTGACATTTCCATCAGAACAAAGTATGAACTAAATCACGAGCAGGATCTATACGCCATGCGTGCTATGCGCAGACTCATCGATGTGTGGAAAAATCCGCATGTCAGCGTCAAACCAGGAGTAGTCGACGTGCGATTTCATTGCCCCAATTGCTCTCATCAGTGGGAAGAAGAGCCGGAAAGCGGGTCGCAGTATGTTCAGTGTCCCGAATGCTTTCAGGTGTCCCCAGCCGTGCTCGCTCAAGGCGGCGGCAAGCCCGCCGCGCAATCGCGATCATCCGCGCCGCCCAAACGTCCGGCGCCATCCAAACCCTCAACGGCTCCGCAGTCCCGAAACAGCAATCACGCCATGCCGCGTCAGAAAACAGGCCCGAAATCGCAACTGGGATGTCCGCAATGCGGCAATCGCTGGAAAACCGATGAGCATTTGGCCGAAGGGGATTATACGCAATGCCCGGAATGTTTCGCGCCGCTCCCAGCCGTGCTGGCGCTGCGCGAAGGCTCCAAGGACAAGTCTTCATCCGCGCCGCCCAAACCTGCAGCGCCTAAATCGGCTGAGGAAAAGCAGATCCGGGCATTCAGCGACAGCCCCAAAATTCCGGCCAGCGCCCCTAAAAAAAGCAATATCGGCCTGAAACCAAAACCTGCGGGGGGCGGACAATATCCTTACAACCAGCTACAGCCGCGGAAATCGAGCCGGTCGATCCCCAACGCAGACTCACCGCCGCAAGATTCCGCATCCAGCGTGGATCGCTCGTTGCGAAGCCGGAAAAGCGAGCCGTCGCCGCCCGCTCAGCCCGCTGCGCAGTCATCGCGGATCGAAAGGCAGCCGATAAAATCCGCTCCGCCCAAGATTGAAGAATCCAGTCCTCAGCAAAACGCGGAAGACCTTTCGCCGATCGAGGAACTCCCGAAAGATTTCCAGCTGATCGACATCAAGGCCCCGGATGCGCCCAAAGAAACTTCTGTTGGGCAATCTCGCAGATCCGATCTCATTGCGCTTGACGAAGAAATCGATCTGCCTAAACCGCTGGCAGAGCCATATCACCTGACTCCGTTCGACGCTTTGGAAGAATCGCCCATCGTGCCCAACGCGCATAGCAACGCGAACAATCCGCGGCAAGAAGCGATCAACGCGGCCCATGTGCCGCAACCGGAAGCGGCCGACACACAGATGCGGCGCCGGCAAGCATCGGATGGCGCTCAAACGATCCCCCAAAACATCAACTGGCCCACGGCGCTCGCACAACTCGATCCTCGGATGACTCCGGTTTTCTCTTCTGATCTTGAAGCGTTGAATCATCCCGACTCCTGCTCGGAAGAACAGAAGGAACGCCTGCAAAACAGCCTGGATCAACTGCACCAGATCTACTTGGATCATCCACACGAGCTGCTGGCGGCCGAGGCCGTGACGCTGGCCCATCTGATCCTTAACAACCCGCACGCCGCGCTCAATCAGATCGACGTGTTCCAATGGGAGAACACCGACCGGCTCGAAGACACGCAGCAGCTCTACCGGCTCTTTCTGCAACGCTGCCCGAAGCACGCTCCCGCGCTCAAGGGATACGGAAGGCTATACATCCAACTCGGCAACCGGGAACGAGGCGTTCAATACATGGAACGCGCCTTGTCGCTTGAGCCGTCCAACGACGCCTTGACCGATGAACTCATGATTCATTATCAGAAAGATCTAGGCTTGAAACCGGATCCGCTGACCCAATTCAAAATCGTGAAATTACAGCTGAAGCGCAACAACATCGACCAGGCGATTGTGACTTTGCAGCAACTCACCGAGAACAGCGATTATCGCCAGAAAGCCGGGAAGCTCCTGGGATTTTGCTTCTGGCAAAAACAGATGTACTACCTTGCCTGGCAAAAATTCAAAAACCTGCCCCCCACTGAGGAAATGATGGATATCCTCTACCGCCTCGCCGCGGATATGGAAGCGGCCGATCAGTGGATCAACGCGCAATACGCTTTGCGTTGGATCGAAAGAGTCGACGCCTCGTATCGCGACGTTAAGGAGCGTCTGGAGCAAATCAACGAACGCATCCGCAGCCAGAACAACAGCAGCGCGCCAAAAAGCGAAGCCGGAGCATAGCCGGCGGATCAAGTCCATTTCACAAATCAATAATGACAAAAAATAAAATCGCGGCCGGACGCAATGTCGGCCGCGATTAACGTATGAATAATGTTCCCTCTCGTATTACCAGTTAGAAAACTTCTCCCCATCCTCAATCCAGCATGGAGGCTTAATCATGCATCGCCCAGATATACCTTGGGAATCCACTGATTGTTCGTCTCACCATCCGTAAAACGCGTATAACAGCCCAACTGCGACAACAGCTTCGCGGGATCCTTCGCAAACAGCGACAGGAAACCATTGAAGTCGTTCGCTAACTGAGTAAATTGACCCGTCTCCGCATCCGAATAATACACCTTGCCCTTGCACCACACAAAAAAATTGCCCGACATGCAGACTTCTCCAAAGGCGATGCCGAACTTTTGAATTTCCCGCGCCGCCGGATCATCGATCCATCGAATCCAGGAAATCCACTCCTGGTTCTTCGCTTCCCATTCTTCGATGCGGAAAAGCTCGATTGAGGACGACCCATTGTGGCAATATAAGCGGCAACCGTTATGGATGCAATAAAAGGCCTTGAGTTGTCCGCAGCCTTCGCCCAACATATTCATCAGATCTTGAAGGTCGGCATCGGATGCCGGCGGATGGATTTCATTTTGAACCGAGGCCGTGTACTGCAAAGTTTCGGGCTGCTCGCCAGCACGGTAACAATGAAACGCTGGATTGGGTGAAGAAACATGCTCAAGAAAATCGTTCATCGGACTGCCTCCAGACTCGGTTGATCCTCATAGCAGGCGCCGTACGCCAAACATGACTTGCCATCAATTTTTTCAATACCTGATCGGCGTAAATTGAATTCAGTGAAATGAAAATTTTAAAAAAATTTTGGACGGCGGCACATGGGTTTCAATGATAAATCTATCGTGGTTCAACAACTGAAACATCTGGGCGCATTATTGGAATTAGACGGCGCCAATGTGTTCAAAGTGAATGCCTTCCGCAACGCCATCCGCACGCTGGAAACGCTGGAGGAACCGCTGGACCGGCTGATCGAAGAAGGACGCTTGTCCGAGCTGAAAGGCTTCGGCAAATCCATTGTGGCGGATGTGACGGAAATCGCCAACAGCGCGGATGGCGCCTGCGAAGCGTTGCGGGAACTGCGCGCACGCATTCCCGCCGGACTGATGGAGTTCCTGCGCATCGATGGATTCGGCGCGAAAAAAGCCCGCACGGTCTGGCAGGAACTCGGCGTGACCACGCTGGAAGAATTGCAACAAGCCTGCCAGCAAAACCGCGTTGCGGCGTTGAAGGGCTTCGGTCCAAAAAGCCAGGAGAACATTCTCAAAGGCATTGAACGGCTGGCGCAATATCGCGGACGCTTTCTGGCCGTCCAGGCCGAACGTCAAGCCGCGCCCATCCTGGAAACGCTGCGCAAGCTGCCCTGCGTGACGCGCGCCGAAATCGCCGGCAGCCTGCGGCGCAAACGTGAAACCGTGAAAGACGCGGACATCATCGCCGCCAGCGATGATCCCGAAACCGTGATGCAGGCATTCATCGATTGCGCGAAAGAAGAAGGACAAGTCATCGCCCACGGCAAAATGAAGAGCGCGATCCGGCTTGGCGATCAACTGCAGCTCGACTTGCGCGTCGTGCCGGACGCCCAGTTCGCCTCTGCTGCGCACCACTTCACCGGCAGCAAGGAGCACAACGTGGCGATGCGCGGCCGGGCGCAACGGATGGGTTTCAAGATCAACGAATACGGCCTCTTCAAGGAAGAAGCGGGCGAAGAAAAGCTCATCGCATGTCGAAGCGAAGAGGAGTTATTCTCCGCTCTCGGACTGCAATACATCCCGCCGGAATTGCGCGAGGACATGGGCGAAATCGCGGCCGCGGAAAAAGGCGAATTGCCGCAGTTGGTGCAAGAGGCGGACATCAAGGGCATACTGCACGTGCATTCGACCTATAGCGACGGCAAAAACTCGATCCGCGACATGGCTGAAGCAGCTCAAAAAATGGGCTACGCATACATCGCGATCTGCGATCACAGCCGTAGCGCCGCCTATGCCAAAGGCCTTTCGATCGACGATGTAGAACGACAACATCAGGAGATCGATGCGCTGAACAACGAGGGGCTGGGCATCCGCATCCTCAAGGGCATCGAATCCGACATTCTGCAGGACGGCGCGCTGGATTATCCCGAGAACGTGCTCAAACGCTTCGAGATTATTGTGGCTTCAGTGCACAGCCGTTTCAATCTCAGCGCGAGCGATCAAACCCGGCGCATCGTCAACGCCGTGAAAAATCCCTATTGCGACGTCATCGGCCACCCGACCGGACGCTTGCTGCTGGGACGCGAACCATACCCCGTGGACATTCGCGAGATCATCAACGCCGCGACAAGCGAAGGAAAAGCGATCGAACTGAACTGCAATCCGCATCGCATGGATCTCGATTGGCGCGAGATTCTGGCCTCGCGTGATAAAGGTCTGAAAATCGCGATCAACACCGACGCTCATTCCGTGGAAGGACTGCACGATATCCATTACGGCGTCGGCGTCGCCCGCAAAGGCTGGTGCAAAGCGGACGATGTGATCAACGCATGCGATTGCGATACGCTGCTCCGCTGGAGACGCAGCGCCGTGGAATGATTATATCCCGTCGTGCATATTCCGCTTGGCAAAAAAGGGATTTTTATTGTAATCGTCTCGAAAAGGGATGATTGTTCAGCATAAATTCAAAATTCAATCAGGCGAATCAGGGGATGGGGAAAAAGGTCAACATCGTCGACATTGCCCGGGAGGCGAACGTCAATTACTCCACGGTTTCGCTTGCGCTGAACAACAGCCCCAAAGTCTCCTGCGAAACCGGCAAGCGCATCCGCGAACTCGCCTGTAAAATGGGCTATCAACCCAATTACATGGCGCGAGCGTTGAAGGGCCAGAAATCTTTCATGGTCGGGATCCAAATGCCGACGCTCAGAGATCCCTTCTTCATCGACATGCTGGTGGCCATTGAAAGCGAGCTGTCCGAACGGAAGCACTCCTGCCTGCTGTCCGTTTCCGGCTGGTCTGCGGATGAGGAAAAGGCCTCTCTGGATGAAATGATCAACCGCGCGGCCGACGGACTGATCATCGGCTATGACATCCTGACCACGGGATTGGCCAAAAAAAAATACAACGAAATCGCTTCACTCAATAAGCCCATCGCGCTCTACACCGAATGCAATTGCCTTGATTACTATCTCGACGTCGATGTGGATCTTGTGCGCTGCGATCTGACGGACGCCTGCTACCGCATGACGCGCTATCTGATTGAACTGGGCCACACCCGCATTGCTTTCATCCTGCCGGAAACCGCGAACACAAAACGCGCTGGATATCGCAAGGCCTTGAAGGAGCATGGCATCAGTTTGGATCCGGCGCTGGAAGTGGAACTCCCTCGGCCGCATATCGGCTTTCCCAAATTGACCGACCAGATTCTGGAGATGCGGCCGCGGCCCACGGCGATTTTCGCTTATAACGATCAAAGCGCCGTGGAGGTCTTGCGGAGATTGCAGGAGCGCGGAATTCGAACGCCGGAAGAAATCTCCGTTGTGGGCATCAACAACAATTTGGTCGGTCAGATGGAAAAAATAAAAATCACCACGATGAGCCTGCACGCCGATGTAATCGGCAAAACACTCGTGGAGATGTTCTTTCAACGACAGTTCAAACCGGATATACCCCGCCAGCATAAAAGCATTAATGCGCAATTGATTCCGCGAGATTCAACGGCGCCCTGTCCAGCGCAATCAAAGGACTGCGCAGCGCAATGAAACTCGGAGACATCAGCTCCACAACTGCCACGCGGCGAAAACGGCGCGCAACCTTGCGCCGGCTCATCTCTTGTTGCGCGCTTCTGCTGCTCATCGCCCTCGATACGGCGCAAGCCGGAACGGAACTCGACTTCCGCCAAACGCGCATCAGGCTGGAGCGCGATTTCCCGCCTAAAACCGGTCTGACGCCGCGCGATTTCCAGCTCTTCGCTCAAAGCCTCACTGGCTCGAAGCAGGATGAAATCATCGTGGCGTATAACATCGGAATGCATGCGCACTTTTTGATTTACCAGGCTGATCCATCCACTGAGGATTACATGCCGCAGGCTCGATATAGCGTGGACGCCTATCATAACGAAGTGTTATTCGCCTTTGGCCGCATCGAGTCCAGGGAGCATCAAAACCTGATTCTGGCGCACAGCGGACACATCGAATATCTGCCGCTCATCGATGGCAAAGTTTCACCGGATCCGCTGGAGCTCCTGCCCCACGCCATGCTCGAATCCCAGCGCAGCGCATGCCGCTATCTGGATTTCACTGTGGATTGCGACGGCGACGGAATCGACGAACTGGCCCTGCCTGCTCTCGATGGGCCAAAACTCTGGCGCAAAACAGAAACGGGCTGGACATCCATCGCGCTGCCTGCGCTGGAGCCCAAAAGCTATTCGCGTTTTCTCTCGAACGATTCAACGCCGCCGGATCATGGAGAAAAGATATCCTTTTCCAACGTAAACGAAACTCCCGGTTTCTTCTTCCAGGATTTCGACAGCGACGGCGCGCGGGATCTATTCCGTATCGACGGTTTGGACGCCGTGGCGGCGCAAATGGAAAACCACTGGCCGCACCGCCTCGGCAAACTCAGCGAACAACCGGTTCGCATCGAGGCCTATCGTTATCAGCGCGGCGCCTTCGCCGATGAGCCAGGCATGATCATCGAAGCGGCGCAACGCCCGGGCTCGCAGCAATTTTTCTGCGACGTCAATGGAGACGGCGCGCCGGACAGGATCGAAACCTGGGCCAGTTCCGATCCGGTATCACCGCTCTCCTGGCTGCGCCTGTATCTGGCCAAACCGGCGGACGGCGATACGTATCGCATTTCCTCCGGGAGCAATTTCGTGATGCGCTCCAAGGATCCCGTCGGCGTGCATTTTTATCCCGATCTGAACCGCGATGGACGGCTGGATTTTTTTCAGGTGCAATGGGACTATATGATCGGCTCGCACGATGACATGGCTGACATTTTTCTCGGACAAAGACTAAAATTGACGCTGGAAGGCTTCATTCAGGAAGCGCCGGGACGTTGGCCGGATCGCCCGCAAATTCGACGGCGCCTGCAATCGAAAAACTACAGTCCCGAGGAAGGCATCTTCCCCTTGATCGACTTGGAGCATGATTTCGATGGCGACGGCGCGCAGGACTTGGCTTTTCTAATCGAACCAGATCGCTTGCATGTCTATCGCTGCGATCTTCAGGCCATGCGTTTTGAGGATGACACGCTGACGGACATCTCGCTTCCACCGGGGCGCCAGGTTTTCTTCAAGGACATCAACGCCGATGGACGCGCGGATATCCTTGCCTTCGATATTGAAAAGCGAATCGTGGAACTATATATTTCCAAATAAGATGCAGGACATTCTACGCCGTTCTTCTTGTTTATTCATCCAAAGTCTCGCGATAAATACGCAACGTCGCCTCGGCCATCGCATCCAGGCTGAAGACGCGCGCACGCTCCACCGCAGCCTTAGCCATTTCTTCGCGGCGCTTGGGTTCAGCAAGCATTTTTTCCAACGCTGCGGCCAACGCGGCCTCGTCGTTCGGCGGTACGATATAGCCCGTCACCCCGTCGAGAATCGCTTCGCGATTGCCGCCCACGTCGGTCGCCACAACCGGACAGCCGCCGGCCATGGCCTCGATCACGACATTGGAAAAACCCTCCTTGTCCGACGGCAAGATGGCGAAATCCGCGGCCTTGTAATAGCGCTCCACATCGTCGCGCAATCCGGCAAACCGTACACAGTCGCTCAGTCCCCATTCCTGCGTCAACGCGCGCAGTTCGTCCTCCATTTTGCCCTCGCCGATCAACGCGGCCTTGAAATCCTTCCGCGCATCGCCCAAGCGCCGCAATGCGCTCAGCAAAAGCCGGTGATTCTTTTGCGGATGCAGCCGCGCCACAACGACGGCTAGCGCGCCGCCCGGAGGGCAACCGAGCTCCGCTCGCAATTGCATTTCAAACGGCGCGTGCTCAAAACGCTCCAGATCGATCCCGTTGTACAATACCCGCACGAAATCCTCCGGACAGCCCAGCGTCTCAGTCACGTCGCGTTTGACCTCTTCGCTGACCGCCAGCATGCCCGTGCGCCAGCGCCATAGCAAGCGATCCATCGCCCTTTGCCGCCACGAGTCCCATGTGTCCACGTTATGCACCTGCCCCAGCATCACCGGCGTTCGCGCCAGATGCGCGGCGATCGTAGCCGGCATATAGCTGCGGTACATATGCGCATGCAGCACATCAACCTGATGCTCGCGCAGCCACGCCGCCATTTGCCGGATGCCGCGCGGCGAAAAACGGCTGTCGAACCGGATCAAATCGACCGGGATTCCCGCGTCCTCAAGCATTTCCGCCACGGGTCCGCGTTCATGGATGCACAATGCGCGACATCGGCATCCTGCCGCCGCCAAACGTGGCAGGATCGCCGCCATGCGCAGTTCAATGCCGCCTTGCGGCAGACGAGTAATGACGCGTGCGATGTTCAAAGGGGGGGGATTCATATCAGCGTCAGGATTTTGCGTCGAAATCGACGCATTGCCGCGATGCCCGGCAACGCTCCGCATCCAGAATCGCCTGGATCGCATCGACCGTGCGGCTGAAATCGTCATTCATCACGATATAATCGTATTGCGGGGCCTTGCGCATCTCCTGCATCGCGCAGCTCAAACGCTGCTCTACGATCTGCGGCGCATCCTGCGCGCGGGCCTCGAGCCGTTCACGCAGGATCGACACGGACGGCGGAAGGATGAAGATCAGCACCGCCTCCGGACACTGGCTTTTCAGATTCAGACCGCCCTGGATGTCCAAATCCATGATCACATCCAGACCTTGCGCCAGCATCGCCTCCACCAGATCCTTGCGGGTGCCATATAGATTGCCGTACACCTCGGCATACTCATAGAAACGGCCTTCCGCGATCAGCTGCTCGAACAGCTCGCGCGAAACGAAATCGTAATCGCGGCCATCCACTTCCGCCGGACGCTGCGGGCGGCTGGTGGTTGAAATGGAATACGACAATGAATCGTCGCGCTCCATCACCGCATGACACATAGTGGTTTTGCCGCCGCCGCTGGGCGCCGAAAGGATGAACAAAATTGGCTTGCGCGTTAATTGGATCGCCATGGGATTCCGCTTGTTTCTTGTAAAAGATGATCTTGTGCGATTGATCCGGCGACGGCAAGTCAAAAAAACGCAAACCACATGCGCTGGATTCATTCCGGTTATTGCGCTCAGCATCATCCGCCGTAAAAATCCGAAAATACTGTTGCTTTACTCAGACGGCATTTGATTGGCTAGCGGAGACCATGAAAGCAACAGGAGCGTGCATCATGAAAGTCATCACGCTATTTGGCAGCGCAAAATGCAAAGCCGGCTCGCCGGATTACGAATTGGCCCGGGAAATCGGAAGCGGCGTGGGAACGCTGGGGCTGCAACTCTGCAATGGCGGCTACGGCGGCGTAATGGAGGCTTCCGCCCAAGGCGCCCGCGAAGCAGGAGCGCATACTATCGGCGTGACGCTGGCCAGCCTGGCGCAAAAAAATCAAGACGCGAATCCATTCATCGCGCAGGAGATTCCAGCCCGATCGCTCAAGGATCGCGTGGAAAAACTCATCGAACTGGGCGACGCGTACATCTGCCTGAGAGGCGGCACAGGCACGCTGGTGGAACTATCCGTGGCGGCTGAACTCATCCTGAAACAATTCATCGAGCCACGGCCGCTGCTCATTTACGCGCCCTATTGGCGCCCATTGATCGACATGCTGCGCGACGAAATCGATGCGCCCGATTTACGTTTCCCCGATGCGCCGTCCTCGCAGACCGATATTCTCTTCACTCCTTTTGAAAACGCGAAGGAAGCCATTGAGATTCTGCGCCGCAATCTTGAATGACCGTCCCATAACCTCTCCCGAAGACTCCGGCGTATTTGTATGCCACTAAAAAAAAGCGGACGTTTCAACAAAAGAAACATCCGCTTTGTAGTTCATCTGAAATGATCAGCGGTTTAATCGACGAGTTTAGCCGTCAGGAAAATCAACAGCGTCGTCCGCTCCAGGCTCTTCATGCTGCGTCCGAACAAGAAACTGCCGATGTACGGGATATCCTTCAGCACCGGCACGCCGGATTCCAACGCACGGTTGTATTCCTGTACCCAGCCGCCCAACACGATCGTCTGACCATTGTTTACGCGAGCGACGGTTTGCAACTGTTTCGAATCGATCAGCCGCGATGTTGTCTCGTAAACGTAATCCTCACCAGACGGCGGGATCGGATCGTAAACGCCCGTGGCGTATCCACCGATTTCGCTCGTTAAACTGCTCGGAGTTTGATAGTAAACCTGAGTCGCTGATTCGCGCACGGGATCGTCAAGCTGGATGTCGATATCCAACGTGATGCTGCCGAGTTCCGTGATCGTCGGGGAAACCTGCATATCAACCAAATCTTCCCCGCGGCGGATTTCATTGTCATTGGTCGTGATGACGCCGCTTTGCAGGCGGCTGATCTGGAAGTCGGCGGACTCGCCGTTCAATACGGTCACGTGCGGGCCGTTCACTACCGTGACGATGCCCTGCGCTTCATACAAGCGCAGCTGCGCCTCCACGGGCGATTCGCCGCCAAAGATGAAATTCAAAATTGTCGTGCTCTTCAAGTACGGAGAATTTGTCAACGTTTCAAGCGAAGGCTCAAACACCGATTGCGAGGCCTCGGCCAAATCCGATCCAAATGTCGCATCGATGTAATGGCTGTCGACATCAGGCATCGCCTCTCCAAGATTGAGAATCGACCACTCCATCGACATCTGCTTGGCGCGGTTGTCGTCCACTTCGACGACCTTCGTGGTGATGTTGACCTGTTTCACCGGGCGGTCGAATTGATCGATCCAGTCCAGCACCTCGGCGAACAATGACGGATCGTCATAGCGAATCAACAGGGCGTTCAGATCGTCAAACACATCGATCGAAATCGGCGCCTCTTCCACAGCCGGTTCTTCTTCGTCCTGCTGCGTTTCCTCTTCTTGAACAGCCGTGGTATCCAGCGGCCGGTAATTGATTGTCACACGGGCGCGTCCCTCGCCGCTGCTGGAGGACGAAGGATCGACTTCTTCGGCAATAATTTCATAGTCATCGACGAATTCTGAGCGAAACTCTTCAATCGTCGTGTCACGCGAATCCGTCGGCGTCCGGACGACGAACTCGGCCGAGTCGTCATTCTCATCATTTGCGTCGTTCTCATTGACGCGCGTGAGACGGATATTGATGTCGCGGAATCGCAACTCATCTTCGACACGCAACGTTTTCGTAACGCTGTCGCCGCTCGCCGTGCCGGTATCATCTTCCGAAGTGATTCCCAGCACGACTTCCAAACGGCTGGCCAAACTTGCCGCGTCGGCGAATTTAAGGAAGATGACCTTGGAGCGCCGGCGCCGCTCGATTTCCGGCAGCGAGGCAATATAATCAGCCACTTTGCGAATATTCACCGGAGTGTCCGTGATCGTCATTTGCAGGGTTTGCTTGTCAAACCACATCTTGCGTCCGGCTGCGCGCGCCCTCGTGATGCCCTCGCCGGTGTAAAGGATCGTTTTCACCACTTCCTCGACCTTGGCGGCGAAACGCTCACGGCTGGTCTGGTCGGCCGAGAGAGCCTCGCGCGGAGTCAGGTCGAACACCGCGACATCCAGCCTGTCCGCTTCGATGTCGCGCAGGAATTCGCGATCCTGCAACAGTTGCTCGGCCTTACGAATGTTTTCCGGCGTGTCTTTGATGATGATCGTGTCGCCTTCCACGAAAATCTCGCGCCCGATCAGCAAATCCTCAGCCTGGGTGCGCAGGATGGCCTCCAGCAGCACTTTGATCTTCGGACCTTTGCTTTCATCGGCGATCTTGAAGTCGCGGATGATCAACTGCGGCTCAACCTGGCTGGCGATTTCCGCCAGCACTGCCGCGGCCTTCTCCAAATTGGCTGCGGAGTCGTAAAGGAACAATGTGTTGTTTTCCTCGTCCAGCAGCATCTCCACTGAAGCGACCGTAGGCTGCTCATCGTGCCAAAGAATATTCTGCAGCTGCTTTTGGTCGATCATACGTTTCAGTTTCGGCATGTTCTCCGGATCGATATGAAACATGCGCGAGTGAAGATCAAGGCTGACGATAATGATGTCTTCGCCCGGCTGGCGTTCCCATTTCAGACCGATCGGCAGCAGGACGTGATTCAAAATAGTCTTTAATGGTTTGTCTTCGAACTTAGCCTGAACCTTGGGATTGATGCCGTCAGCGATCGTGAAATTGATGCCGGAAATCAACGACAGGGTATTAAGGAAATCGCTCAGATCCAGCGGCTGCTGCGTCTCGATCGTGCGTTTGACGTTCAACTTTTCCTGCGCATCCTGCTCCGCTTGCTCCGCGGCCATCAGATCCGCTCTTTGCGCCAGATATTCCTGATATTCAGCGTCCACTTCCTCCAGAAAGATCTCAGCCCTCTGATTGCCCGGATCAACCGTCAGCGCTTCGCGCGCCAGATTGACCGCGGTTTCAATGTTATCCGGCGAGCTCTGATACGCTTGCACGGCCTTCTGAAAGAGATTCTCTGACTGGGAGCGAATCAACGCGCGTTCATTATCGGCGCTCATGCTCTGCGCTTCAGCCATACGCGATTCGGCGCGTTGCAACAAGCGTTCGGCTTTCCGATTTTCAGGATCGAGCTGCCGGGCCAGTTTCAACTTCTCAATCGCCAGCTGATATTCCTCAGCTTTCATGTGCTCTTGAGCAATTTCAATGTTGCGATCCACACGCTCCTGCGTTCCCTCGCTTTTTTGCTCGTTCAGCCGCTCACGGAGTTTGCTGATTTCCCGATCCTGCCCGTCATACATCGCTTCCAGTTCGGAAATCACCACCTCGGCGGACAACAAGTCTTCGTTCGACAGATGCTTTTTCGCGGCGGCGATTTTCTCCTCGCGCAGATCTTCCGACATCCGCTCCATCTGCTTGGCCTGATCAAGGTCCATGATCCGGTTCTCGGCGCGCTCCTGCAACTCCAGCGCAGCCTTCAGATCGCTGTCGATCGCGTAGGCTTCACCCGCCAATTTTGAAGCCTTCTCATAGTTCTCTTTCTCGAATTGCTCCTGAGCTTCAGCCAGACGCTCAAGCGCTTTTTCCGCGATGGGGGGGGTGTCTTCTTCTGTCACTGGCTCCTGTTCCGCCGCATCCATCGCTTGTTCTTCAGCTTCTTGAACCACTTCAACTTCTTCTACCGCTTCCGCCTGCTCTTCCTGCGCGACTTCTTCGACAGCCGCTTCCTCAACAACTTCCTCAACGGCTTCTTCAATCGCTTCCTCAACTGTTTCCTCGGCTGCGGCTTCTTCAACATCTTCAATAATAGTCACCTGAGGCGTTTCCTCTTCCTGCTCTATCGACTCAACCTCATCCAGATCCATCGGCGCCTCTTCCGCTTCCACTTCAGCCTCGCCGGCCTGTTCCTCAATAGCGGCCTGCAGCGCTTGCTCTTCTGCTGCGGCCTGTTCCATGGCCATTTTCTCCGCCAGCGCCCGCGCCTCGGCCGCGGCCTGCTCTTGAGCCGCTTGTTCCTGGGCCATTATTCGTTCCATTTCGGCTTTTTCAGCGGCGGCTTGCTCCAAAGCCAGCCGCTGCATCTCGGCTTTTTCCGCAGCTGCTTGCTCTTGCGCTTGCGCCAATTGATCCGCTTCGGCTTGTTCCACGGCGGCCTGTTCCTGAGCCACTCTTTCCGCCTCGGCTTGTTCCGCGGCGAGTTTCTCGGCTTCCGCCTGCGCTTCAGCCTCGGCTTTTTCACGCGCCGCCCGCTCTTCCGCGGCTTGGGCTGCAGCGGCTTCTTCTGCCGCTTCCTGTTCCGCATTCAGCTGAGCCTGGCGCTCCTTCGCCTGATCCTCGCGGAGATCCTCAATCTTTCTGATCCCGCGCTCCGCGTCGCGCTGGTCGCCGACGAGCGCCAGCACAGCTTCATAGCGCTGCTGGGCCGCATCCAGATCATTGGCTTCCATCGCCGCTTCCGCCGCGGCCAGCAGGTCGTTGATCTCATTCTGTTGCTGCAGCGCGTCGGCTTCCTCGATTTGACGCTTCAGAGATTTTTCCGAGCGAGCCAGGTATTTGCGAGCCTTGCGATGCCCCTCGTCTTTTTCCAGGATCGCATTGAACTCCCCGATGGCCTGTTTGTACTTTTCATCGCGATACAGTTGATACGCCGATTGAAATTGCCGGTCCAGTTCCTCTTCGAGCGCGCGCGCGTTACGCTTCTCCTCTTCCTTGCGCGCGTCTTCCTCCAGGTCCGCTAATTTCTTCAATCCCTTTTCAGCCTTGCGGTTTTCAGGATCGAGTTTGAGCGCCTCTTCATAAGCCTTGCGGGCTTCATCGAAGTTTTTCAACGCGGACAAATCCTGAGCGCGATCCAGCAGACTCTCGATCTGCTCCTCTGGAGCGCTTTCAGCCGCGGTTTCCGTCTCCTCATCGGCGGCGGCAAGCCGCGGAGGACGGCTCTGGACTGGCTCAGCGAGTTTGACGGCTTGCGGAGCGCCATGACGCGCCTCCAGGGCGGCCTGTTCCCGCTGCAGACGATACACATTCTGCAGCTGCCGCCATGAATCCTTATAGCCGTCGCCCGCCAGCAGCCAGATCTCCTCCAGGCTTTTCTGGGCCGTTTTCAAGTCGCCGCTGTTGATCGCCGCGAGCCCAGACCGATAACGCTCGCTCAAAGCCTCTTCTTGATCAATGCGGTTCCAATTGAGCGTGGCTTTCAGCTCGGATTGGATGACCTGAAACTGTTTGGCGTTTTCCATCAGCACGCGGATGTCTCGATGGTCGGGCGCGATGGCGGCATAGCGATCCAAATGCCGGATGACCGCCGCAAAGTCGGCCTGTTGATAGAGTTCTCCGGCTTTTTGAACACCGCCCTGCACAGCCCGGTCCGTCGAAACAGGATTCCGTTGTTCCGCCGCGTGCAGTTGGATTGCGCCTGCGCACATCACGGCAAGCGCCAGCGTCGTCAAGAGAGTACATTTGAGACGTCGAATCATTTCTCCACGGTTAGCTATCATCGGGCGAAACTCTCCTTCTTTGATCTTTTCGCGGGACATTTCAGTCATCAGCGATCAACCTGAATAGGATTAGGATTTCATCTTTGTATTCGGCCTTGCATGCGTTCATTTTCGCCTGCGCCGCCAGTTTCACACATACCTTTTCGTTCTTATCGTTCTACGCCGTTTCCGGCGCTTGCAGTTGTTTCTGTTATTCGGCTTTCAATTTCTCCCGGCAAAACTCGATGATCTGCCGCGCTTCCTCGCGATCCTCCATCTGGAGGATTTGCTTGCATGTTTCGATGGCGCCGCTGAAATCCCCTGTGTTGCGTTGAAGCCGGGCTTGTTGTATTTTCTCACGCACTAACCGGTCGATCTGCTCCTGGGGCAAAAAACGCACCCGGTCGAACGGATTAATTATCGTGATATCTTCATATCTGCGATCCTGAACCTCCGCAACGTCGCCGCTCGAATGGAAAAATTCGTAAACGGTTTTGTAGTCCTCCGATTCCTCAGTCAGCGCCGGACGAACTTCATAAGGTGAACCCGCCGGAGCTTCCCCCGCTGGACTTGTGTTTTCATTTAATATGACAACACCCAGACCGCATGCAATGATGATTAGCAAGATCAATGCTATGCGGTCAATTGACTTTTTCAATAAATTCAGTATTCGCTGTGTATCCATAATCAATCGCCTCCCGGCGATTCAAGCCTTTCATCCACTCGATCCAGTGACTGCGATAGCCGGAATATTCAAACCAATCCCGCCCGTTTCCCGGTTCATTGACCGGTTATCTTCGATTTCGCATCCAAGGCGGCACAGGCCTCCCTCCTTCACCAGCGCCGGGCCGAGTCCTAGTATCGTTCGCAGGGCCTCCTCCTCTTGGGCGCGCTTCGGATTCCGCCGGATTTCCGACAGCCGCAGCCGTTTCCTCCGGCAAATCCCGCCAGCGCGAATAACTATCATTGAGTTGCGCGCTGATCGCGAAATAGATCACTTCACGGCCCATGTCGGGGTCATGCTGCATACGGTCGTCCTCAATTGTGATGATCTTTTCACCGCTGGCGTTCACTGCGAAGTATTCATCAGCCACCGGTCCCATCGTCAGTTGATTGACGAAATTCGTCAGCGTAGGCAGACGCGGTGCAATCCCCAAAATATTGATTTTGCCGAGTGAATCAATCTCGAGCCGCACCAGGGCAATCTGACCGGCTGGCCGTGCGTCCAAAATATGCCGATAAAGATCGAACCAGAAATTATTGTTGGGCGGAAGGGCCTTGGCCAGGTTCGCGTACTGATCAGCGACCTTCTTCCGGGCCTTTTCCGCTTCCGAGAGAGCGTTCGTAAAGGCCTGGATGCGATCGATCGTCTTGCGGAACGAACTGGCCGCCGAATGATAGTTGCGCGTCGCTTCCACGCCCACGTTGAAACTGCCCACGATCATAACAAATAGAATGATCCCCATCAGCATCATCAACACGTATTTCTTTTTACGGTTTTCCGCGCTCTTCAGCGACTTCGGCAGGAAGTTGATGTCGATCTGCCCCAGACCCATCCCGCTGAGCGCCTGCCCCAGGGCGATGGAGAAGGGATTGAAGTCTTCCGGCTGCGGTCCCGCGAATTCAATAAACTCTTTTTCGGCGAATTCCGCGGAATCCGCGACAGGCAAACCGAGCTTGTCTTCAAAGTAAGAGACGATGTTCGGCTGCATCGCCTGGCCGCCCGAGAGCTCAAGCAAATCCACGGAAACGCCGTCGGGCTGGGAGATGTAAAAGTCGAGCGAACGACGCAGTTCGCTCACAATGCGGTTTACCGGCTTCACCAGAGCACGGCAGGCATCCAGGTTATACCGGCCGCCCTCATCATCCGTGTCGTCAAAGCCCGGCGTCACGATCTTGGCGCGCCGTTTCTTGATTTCCTCGGCCTCATTGAAGTCGCCAAGGCCCAAAGCATCACGCACAGCCTTGGTCATCTCGTTGCCCGCGATAGGCACGCTGCGCACAAAGCCAAGCTGATCGGAATTCGAGCTTTGACGCCGAATCGCCAGGTCGAAAGTGGAAGCGCCCATATGGATGTAGGCCTTAACCTCTTCATACTCATCCATCCCGCCCATCTCTTCTTCCAGCGATTCGAGCTCTTCTTCCAGGGTTTCCTTTTCGTCCTTGCCGTCTCCGCCTTTCTTCAGCCCCAACAGTCCGCCCTTTTTGCCCCGCGCGCCCCTCTTGCCTTTTTTGCCGATCACGCCCTTGGGCATGCCCCGGTCAAGGAAGACCTTCCCGTTGTATAGATCAAAGGAACTCACGCTGATCTGAACTGTTTGCAGTCCGCAGCGCGAAACCACATCCATGAAGTCTTCAATTAGATCTTTACGAATCGCGACCAGCAGCACGTCCACATACTCGCCGGTGCTGGAGCGGTCGAACACCTGCCATTGCAGGTCGGTCTGATCCGGCGGGAAGGGAATCTGCTGCCGCGCTTCAAATTTGATGATCCGCTCCAAGCGGTCGGGCGCCGTGGCCGGCAGCCGGATCTTCCGGGTGAACACGGATTGCCCCGGCATGCTGAAGACAGCCTGCTTAGTTTGAATGCGGTGCTTTTTGATCAGATTCCGGATAGTACGGATTACCGCGTCGCGGCGCACCTCATCGGGCGCATCGTGGGGAGCCTCGATTTCCGCCTGGCAGACGTTTTGTATAACGAGGCTTTGCTGGTCCTTGTTCCGGTTAAGGGCCAGCTCGACAATTTTGACGGAATCGGCGCCATAATCAACGCCTAAACATCGCCGATATCGCATTGCAGCCATAGAATTCCTTGGGCCTTCGCTGTTTTTCTGCCACTCAGCTTGATGCCGTCTCTTAAGGTTCGGCGGCGATACGCCAACGACTTGCTCGCCATCCCCAGAGTTATCCGAATCTTTTACACGGCCCGCGCCAATGATTCGGATTTATGTAATTAGCATCAATCATGGACGCATTGTCAAACTCGTAATGAACGGCTGTGTTTTTTTAAACATGAATAAAATACCGGATTGAGACCGCCGTTTCACCCCTGGACACGCACCCTTCTGATTCATTTGCCCGGTTCCCATGGACTCGCCTGCAGCTCACGCGGTTTCGGCGACTCACTCGAAACCAGATGGTTCCCATGCTTGAATTAAAAAATCATATCACGCATATAGCTTTATTTGTCTTAAACGAATTCGAAAAACCAAGTCAATGCTTTTTTTACATGCCGGTTGTTGTTATCTTTAGATTTTGAGCCAACTCAATTCTGAAGCGTCAGCCAAAAATCGCTCGATCATCGATGCCAAATCGAGGATGTCGCCGATGTGCACTTGCTCATCGGCCCGGTGATTCGGATGCACCGCCGCCTCCAGAGCCACGCTGACCGACGGGCGCGCGGGATCCACATTGAACTCACACCCATACACCAAATAGTCGTTCGAATTGTTATGCCGCGTCAGCCGCGGCTCTATTTTGACGAAAGCCTCGCAAACCTCCTCCGTACGGCGCACAAGCTCCTCGGAAGGCTCAACTTCATTGAGCTCCCAGTGGTTGGTGTAAATCGCCAGACCTAGTTTGCCCTGGAATTTCGGAGTCACATCGACCGTGATGGTCAACGCTGGCGCCGCATCCTGAGCGCGCAAATATTGAGACAACCGCTCCGCGCCGATCCCATGATGCCAGCCCTCCCCGCCGTCGCGCAATAAATGCGGATGCTCGCGCAGCCCCGTCCCCTCTTCGCACTCCGACAACAAGAGATACAGCGGCGGCCATGACTCCGGCGCGGCCTTCAACAGCAGCGAAAGGCAAATCCCCACGCCCATGCTGTCATCCAGCACGCCCGTCAGCCGATCGGCGTCACGGCCGATGTAGACCGGCTCCTCGCGATCCGCGCAGAAATGATTGATCTTATCCAGATGCGCCGCCAGCGCCACTGGCCGCAGCTCCGGCCGCCCCGGCATGCGAATGAGCAGGTTGTTCTCAGGAATGCGCTGCATCTCCGCCAGCGGCTGCATCGCGGCGATCTCGCGCACCAGCGGATGGATGCGGTCTTCGTACGTCGTGAATGACGGCACAGCAGCCAGCCGGCAAATCAAGCCGATAAGGTCATCGCGGTTCTGCATGAAAGAAACTTCTCTTGTCACTGATCCCAATGCTTCTCCGGCGCCCTCCAATGGCGCCGTTCGTTAGCATAGAAACCATCAATGTGGAAAACTCGTGGAAAACTCAGCTTCGCGCAGCATGTTATCCCGATCGGACTCCTACGCATCATTCGCTGATGTCTTCATCGCTTAAATCGACTGTCGCCGAATTCTGCTGCGGCGCGAAACCGGGATTATTGACCGGCATATTAACGGCCATCATCTCCATGAAATAATCGATGTAAAAGGTCTCCATCAACGCCGGGGCGTCTTCTTCATGATTAATCAACGCCTGCCCCAGGGCTTGGGTTTGCTCCAGTTTCGCTTCCGCCAGCACATCCATGCTATGCAACACAATGCCGCCGGGTTGAAAATTCGGATTTTGCCTTTGTTGACTTTGCATCTCCGTATCGAGCGCGGTCAAAACTTCGGCGTGCTGCAAATAAACTTTAGGCAGATCGCTCTCCTGGCGCTGCATCTCCCGCATGACGTAAGCCACCATCGCATCGGAATGATAGCGATACTCCGCATAACTCATGCCGGTTTCATTCAGATCATCGAAAAAGGACTCCGCCAGCCGGGTCATCAGCTTGCCCCCTTCCTTCACCGCCCCAAAAATCTTGATGACTGCGCCAAATCCTCCTTGCTGTTGCTGCTGGCTTTGCGCTGCGGAAAAAATCTGTTTGATGGTCTGATAAGCCTCGGAACCCGCCAGTTCTTCATAGAGTTTCAACCGCAGGACGACCATGCGTTCAAAGGCCTCCTGATCAAAGGCATACTCCTCCGGCTCCTCGAAGGCATAAAGCTCGTTCGATTTCTCAATCTCGCTCGCCATAGTCTGCGCTGCTTGCTGATAATACTGCATCCCCTCCGCAAAATCCTTGGCTTTGCTCACGCCAAAGACAAACGCCCCGATCCCGGCGATACAAATCATGAAAACACACAATGCCACCGCTGAAAGACAGCCGATCAAAATCTTTTTATTGTTGCTCATCACATCCGCTCCAATTGAGATGCCGCAAGGATTCCGCGCGGCCTGTCAAGGTTCTGCCACACGGTATTGCGTGAATCAAGGCAAACCCGATATCAGCCTTCTGGCTCACGATCAAGCTTCATTCCGCGCCCGCCGCGAAAGGCGCAACGCTCCACCATTCCGTCTCCGGCTGCCGCAACCGCGCCACAAGGTGCTGCGCCGCCTGTTTGCAGGCCAGTTCAACGGCCAGCCGCAGACACGTCCGGCTGGAAAACGCGCCGAAGTTGAACAAACCGGAACGCGGACCGTTGCTCACGCCATAAGAGGCGAGTTCATAAGTCATCGCCGCCGCTTCGTCCGAAGCCGTTGCTTGCGACGCGCTCACCTCCAGCCATACGCGCGCGTTGCCCGCGCCCATGCCGATCAGATAGCGCAACAGCCCATTGCCCGGCTTGACCATCGTGACCGCCAAACGGATACGCATCACGCCGAGATCCTTGAAATCGGCGTACACCGAGCGATCCTGCGGGTTGCGCAAGACGATCACATTCCCATGCAAACCGTCGAGCGTCCACCGGCGCAGCCGTTCTTGGCAAAGCTGCTGCAGTTCCGCGCGCAACTCAGGATCGACGGACTGCGGCGCGATCCACTCCAATTCATCGAACCAGATGATCTGCGTGAGCGGCGGCAGTTCCGGCGACTGATCATGATAGCGCAGCAGCAAATCCTTGCTCTCGCGCAAATCATCATAATGCCACAGAATGCCGTTTTGCGGAGGCAAGGGCGTGCATCCGCAGAGCACGATCAGCAGCAACGCGCTGATCGATAATGGCGATATTTTTATCAATACGTCGTACATAACTGCTCGCTGAGGCGTGATCAGCAGAATTATTCGACTCGCCGTTTTTTCTTCCGGAAGCGAATAGTAGTTGACCCGCAAAGCGATGTCAATTTTCATACTCAGTATGCTGAGCTAAAGGCGGTGACCATGATCCGAATGTTTTCCTGCAGCATCCTGATATTCATCATGCTGCCGCTATTATTCACATGCGCGCTTTCCCCTCGCAGCGACCTGATGCGCTTCCATACGGTGCTGAAAGGGCAAAATATGACGGCTGTCGCAAAACAGTACGATGTGCCTGAGGTAGTGCTGCGCTATGTCAACAACGTGCCGGAAGGCTACCAGCCCGCGCCGGGCAGCGAACTGATGATCCCCTATGACTACGAACTGGTTTATGTCACTCCGCCGGCAGAACATAACCAACCGGCCTCTACCCGTAAGCCTGCAAAGGCGCGGCCGGCTCAACGTCAACCTCTGCGACGTCCTCCGCCGGAAAACACGGCGGCGGCTCGCCCCGCAGCGCCCGCCAGCGCTCCCGCCAACACCGTCACGGACGCCATGTACGCCGATCTTCGCGCGGACCTGGCCTGGCCGGTCCAGGGGATCGTGACGAAACGCTACGAAGGTCCGCAGATGAACGCCCAAAAGGGAATTCTGATCGAAGTCCAGCAAGGCGCGCCGGTGCGCGCGGCGCGAGCGGGCACGGTGATCTACAGCAGCGACAAGATCCCGGGCTTCGGCAACTTCATCATCCTCGAACACTCCGGCGGCTACACCACCTTCTACGCGCACAACTCGATCAACCTGGCCAAGGTGGGGCAGAGTGTGAACAAAGGCGATAAGATCGCCTACGCCGGCCAAACAGGGAACGTCAAAACAACCAGCCTCTATTTCGAACTCCGCAAAAATCACGAGGCCGTCGATCCGCTCCGCTGGCTTCCCTTGCGTTAACAACTCTCAAACCGTTTTTTCCATGGCAAAATCCGGGCTTTGCTCTTGACCGCCGCTCTTCCAGCTGCCTTAATAGCCGCCCTGAAGAACAAGGCCATGGGAGAAGAAAATGCGTCTGAAACCGGAAAAAGTCGGGCAGCTCAGCCACAAGATATTCGACGTGATTAAAAAAGATCCCGAATGCCAATTCGTCCGCGACGAACAGATGGTGCTCGACACAATCCGGCACACCTTCCTGAACGACCTCAAGCGCGAAGACGAGGTGGACAAAGAAATCTGGGCCAAACTGGACGCCCACGCGGAGCAAATCTCCAACCGCAACGTCAGCCGAGGCGATTTGTTCAACAGCGCCAAACGCATGATCGCCAAGGAGCGCGGCCTCGTCTTCTAGGCCCTGTCCGATAATTCCCCCGAAGGGGGGATCATATGAATAGCCCCGGGTGACTGAAGCGCTTCTGCGCGAAAGGAACCCGGGGAATGAGAAAACAAAACCGTCCCCGAAGGGGGCGAATGATTAAAAAGCACTTATTGGACAGCGCCGAATAATATCGCGTCCCGAATCAACGGATAGAAATCAACGGACACAAATCATGAGACTTTCCACGGACCGCATTCAGTTCATCGCCAAGCAGATCACCGAGACTCTGCTGAAGGAGCGGCGTATCCGTTACACAGGCAATAAAAATCGGCTCGCTGCGGAGATCGAGAAAATCATCCTGGACGACATGCGCCAACTCGCCAAGATCGAACGCGAGGCCGAGAACCTGGTCAACAACCTGCAGCGCGATATTCCCGAAGGCAGCGCCGAATGGCAGGCCATCTATCAGCAGAAAA
Organism: Candidatus Sumerlaeota bacterium; assembly: GCA_016928995.1. Taxonomy (GTDB): domain Bacteria; phylum Sumerlaeota; class Sumerlaeia; order JAFGJS01; family JAFGJS01; genus JAFGJS01. The sequence goes on from JAFGJS010000011.1 coordinate 27,116, forward strand.
AGGACGAACTCGCCCGGCGCTATGGCTATGAACTTTAAGGCTGCCAGCGCAACGGGCAGCTCCTATTCACTTGCCGGACGCTAACTCCATGCTCTCCCTGCTGCGCCATTACTCGCTTCCCGACATCCTGCGCATCATCATTGAATCCTGCATCCTCATTCTACGCCAAATTTGGTTCGTTCCATTCAACTCCATCGCCTGGCGCAAGGCGCGCGCCCAAAGCCTGCCGCGCCAGAAAGATTCCATTCTCTTTTTCTCCCAGGTGGTCTGGCAGGACGTCTGGCAGCGCCCCCAGGAAATGAGCCTGCGCCTGAGCCGGCATCGTCCGCTGATCTACATCAGCCCGATGCAAATCCATCGCCGCTACGACAGCGTCCGCGATTGGACGCCGCATGTCGCCATTCCCGAAGCGCCCGATTGCCACGTGTTTCAACCGCTCATCCTTCCCGGCGAATACCAGTCGAAACTCATCCGCCGGATCAACCGCGGCATCATCCGCCGTTGCCTGCGCGAATTGATCCTGCGCCATGGTCTGCCGCGCCACATCATCACCAACAGCCCGTTTTACGATTTCATCGCGGATGATACGCCCGAAGCCCGGCTGACCTACGACGTGATCGACGACTTCATCCTCGCCGGCTGGGCGCCGCGCGAAGGCGAAAGCTGTGAACGCCGCATCATCTCCCGCGCCGGTCAACTCTGGACCGGCACGCTGCAGCTGCTCGAAACCAAACAGGCGCTGCATCCGCGCGTCGAATTCATCCCGCTTGGGGTGAATTACGATGCATTTCAATTTGAAACGCCGCCGCCGGAACCCGAGGAACTGAACGGCATCCCGCGTCCGCGATTGGGCTACATTGGCACGCTCAACGAACGGCTCGACGCCGAACTGATCGAGCAGCTCGCCCGCGCCTGTCCAGAGGCCAGCGTCGTGCTGATCGGTCCGCTGCACGGCACCTTCGCCCCGCGTCCCTCGGCGCCGAATGTGCATCTGCTCGGACCATGCCGTCACGACTGCGTGCCGCAGCTCCTCGCCCACTTCGATATCGCGCTCATCCCCTTCAAGGTCAATGCCATGACCCGCTCGCTCAATCCGATCAAGACGCTCGAATACCTCGCCGCCGGCCGCGTTGTGATTGCCGTGGATCTGCCTGATCTGCGCCGCCTATACGGCAACGTGGCGCTCATCGCCGAATCGCCCGAACGCTTCATCCAGCTCGCGCGCGAGCAGCTCGCCGCAGACCGTTCCGCCCTGGAGGCGCGCGGACGCGACGCCGCTCAAAGCCACACCTGGGACGCCATGGCGGACCGCATGCACGCCGCCCTGCTTGAAATCGAAAACGCTTAACTTGATGGAGTCGATTAGGTCTTGCGGAAAGAGATGGATCAACCGTCCAGATCGTAGGCTTTCATTTTCTCATACAGCGTGGAGCGGCTGATGCCGAGGGCTTGAGCAGTCTTCTGCTTGTTGCCGCTGAAATGCCGCAGGCACGCCGCGATATGACGCTTCTCAATGTCGCTGAGCGACTCCGGCTCGAAGTGCGTCGCGATGTCTTCCTGACGGATCAAGCGCGGCTTCGACTTCTCACGCTGCGTGAGGTACGTGGGCAGATGCTCCCGTTCAATCGTCTGCCCTTGCGCCATCACGAGCGCATGCTCGATGGCGTTGCGCAGCTGGCGGATATTGCCCGGCCAGTCATAATCGCTCAGCGCGGCGAGCGCGTCATCCGAAATTCCGCGTCCGGCGGTCAGCGAATCGCGCAGCTGCTGGAAGAAATACTGCGCCAGCACCGGGATGTCCTCGCGCCGCTCACGCAACGGCGGCAGTTGCAACTCCACCACGTTCAGCCGGTAATACAGGTCCTCGCGGAACTTCTCACGCTTGACCATCTCCATCAGATTCCGGTTCGTCGCCGTGATGATCCGCACGTCCACGCGAATCGGCTTGTTGCCGCCGACGCGCATGATCTCGCCCTCTTGCAGCACGCGCAGGAGCTTCGCCTGCGCGGAAAGCGAGAGCTCGCCCACCTCGTCGAGAAACAGCGTCCCCATGCTCGCGCTTTCGAAATGCCCCAGCTTGCGGGCATAGGCGCCGGTGAAGGCGCCCTTCTCATACCCGAAGAGCTCGCTCTCCACCAGGTTCTCCGGCAGCCCTGCGCAGTTCACGGCCAAAAACTCGTTGTTCCCCCGCGCGCTGGACTGATGAATCGACCGGGCGACGATCTCCTTGCCCGTGCCCGACTCGCCATGAATCAGCACCGTCGCGTCCGTTACGGCCACTTGCGCGATCTGCGCATGAATCTTGCGGATTTCGGCGCTCTGTCCGATGATGTCACTAGAGCCTCCGGCGCGCTTGGCCATCACCGAGATATTGCGCTCCAAGCTCTTCATATACGACACGCGCTCAATGAAGAGGCCGATCAGCCGCGCCACCGAGGCGGCGAAATCAAGGTCGATCTTGGCAAGGTTCGCGCGCTCGGAGGGATTGTCGATCAGGATCACGCCGTAATGCTTCCCGGCGTGCTCGATCGGAACGCCCAGCATCGAATGCTTGTCCGCGCTCGACAGCGGCGATTGCGTGGCGGTCACCGGCTTCTGCTCCGTCTGGAAAAACAGCGCGCGCCGGTCTTTCCAGACCGCGCGCAGGGCGTTCTCCGCAATCGGCGCATTGCGCAAGCGCTCCTCCAACTCCGGGGCGTAGGCGATGTGCGCCGCTTCATGCGCCAGGCGCACCCCGGCGCTTTCCCAAATGATCACGCGCTCCGCATCCATCGCCAGCAGCATCGGTTCGGCGACGGTCGTGTAAAGCCCCGTCGCGTTCTGCGCATTGGGCAGTTCCTGATTCAAACGGTAAAGCGTCTTGAGTTGCAGATACGTCGCCTTGATCGCTCCGGTGGGCATCGCTTTAGCGTCGCCGCCCAGCGCAAAGAGCTCCGTCGGACCCTCCGGCGGCCGCAGCGCGCTCACCGGCCGCTCATGATCCAGCCGGGGCAGCGCGCCTTTTTCCAGCAATTCCTCCGGGCTGCCGGTATGGTAGATCATCTCGCTTTCGCCGATGCGAATCCGGTCGCCGGAAGAGAGAATCATTTTGCTCACTGGAATGTCGTTGACGAACGTCCCGTTGGACGACTGATGGTCGATGATCGCGATCTGCCCGTCCAGGTGCTCGAACGTGGCGTGCTCGCGCGAAACATTCTTATCCTGGAAAACCACATGGCAATGCTCCGCCCGGCCGAACAATGTGCGCGTCCGGTCGAGCAGATACACGTTGGTGCTCTGATTTTTTTCAATGCGAATCAAATACGCCATTGCGCTTCATTTCTCCCGCCGCCGGGATGACATGTCAACATGATGCTTTTTACGTAACACCGATTCCGCATCAGTATATTTCAAGCGCCGCGGGAAATCAAGAGTTGCAGCAGCCGCTCGTAGCGCTCCGCCGAAGCGGTCCACGTGAAATCCTGAGCCATGCCGTTGCGCTGGATCGCGCGCCACAGTATAGGCTCTTGGGTTTTTACCTTCAGCGCCTTGCGGATCGCCGTGAGCATGGCTTCCGGAGTGTGCGCATTAAAAAGAAAACCTGTTCCCTGACCCTTTGCCACGGCTTTCTCCGTCGCCTGAACAATGGAATCGGCCAGACCGCCGGTGCGCCGCGCGACCGGCACGGCGCCGTAGCGCATCGCATAAAACTGCGTCAAACCGCAAGGCTCATAGCGCGAGGGGATCAGAAACGCATCACTTCCCGCGAAAATCCGATGAGCCAGCTGCTCATCAAAGCCAAAACGGACATAACATTGCCGGGGACGGCGCCGGGCCATTCCAGCGAGCAAATCCTCATACAACTTGTCGCCAGAACCAAGAATGACCCACTGGCACCGGAGCCGCTCCAGCCGCGCCATGGCCGCTTCGATTAAGTCCAGCCCCTTCTGCGTGGCCAGCCGCGTGACCATGCCGATCAGCGGCAGCTCCGCATCGACGGCCAAGCCGCACTCCTGCTGCAGCGTCCGTTTGCACTTGGCTTTGCCCGCAAGGCGCTTCAGGTTGTAATGCGCCGGCAACAACTCGTCATCGGCGGGATTCCACTCCTCCCCGTCGATGCCGTTCATGATCCCGCTGAGCAGCTCGGCTCGCTCACGCAGCACACCGTCCAGGCCAAAGCCGTATTCCTCCGTCTGGATCTCCCGCGCGTGCTGCTCGCTGACTGTCGCAATCCGGTCGCAGTAGATCATGCCGCCCTTGAGCAAATTCAAACGCCCGTAAAATTCGATCCCCGCAGGCTGGAACAAATCATCCGGCAGCCGAATCTCACGCATCGCTTCGCGCGGACAAAGCCCCTGATAGCCGATGTTATGTATGACAAATAACGTCTTGATGGATTGAAAAAAAGGATCGTCCCGAAGTTCCGCCCGGTTGCGCAGATACACCGGAATCAGCGCGGTCTGCCAATCGTTGCAGATGATCGCATCCGGCCGCCAATTCAGGCGCTTCAGCAGTTCCAGCGCCGCAAGACATAAATATGCAAAACGAAGATGGTTGTCGGCATAATCCCGGCCATCTTCGCCATAGAGTTCCTTGCGCTCAAACAGCTCCGGCTGCGCGATAAAATAGACCGGCGTCGCGCCATCGGCCATCACTGTCTCCCAAACCTCGCCCCAGTACGGCCGAGAGAAGAAATCGCCGCCGATGCGCCGCACAATGCGCTTAAGCTCCCGCTCATCAGCGCCGATATGAACATAACGCGGCATAACAGTCCGCACATCATGCCCCCTTCGACGCAATGCTTGCGGCAGCGCGGATGCCACATCCGCCAATCCTCCGGTCTTGGCATATGGCGCGATTTCCGATGTACAATACAGGATGCGCATCGCAGGCCATCCCTTCATCATCCAGAGTCTCAGCTGCTGAGTCTCATTCAACATACAAACTACGCAAAACGCAAGCAAAAGCAACGATCCGAGGCGAAAGGAGAGATTTCATTGAAGTTACGGAAATTCATCTGACACCCGAGGAAAACCCCTTGATTATATTTAATCAGAAGAGTAAACTTATCTGGAAATGATGGAAGAAACCATGTTTACAGTGAACTGTAGGATGATCTTCGAATATAATGCCAGTCAACGCCTCAACGATACCACAGTCCACTTATATCATAATGCACATTGGCGCGTTTGAACGCAACAAGCCGGCAAGCGGCGGCTGACGGCCGCCCTTGAAGGTAGTGTCATATAAAACTGATATCGAAAGCCTTTGAAGCCGATCCGGAATCACGGCTCGGCCGTCCGTGGCGCTCACCGCCGCGAGATGGATGATGAAAGGCGATAGTTGGCTCGTGGAAAATCGGCAGGTTCTCAGAAAATCAGATAATTGATAAATTAATTTCAATTGTTTGATGAGAATATCTAACTCGTAAGAACCTGCTTCAGTTGTTCCTTGACGATTGATGCCTGCTTGATTATCTTTACACATATCAGGCAGATGTGCCCTCAAAGCATCAACAAACCCGCGGGCGGAGGGACTGTTAATATCATTCGATCTTTGAGTCAAATTGCATTGTCTGCCGGTGGATAGCAACCGCAGACGTTCTACAACATGACTATGGCAAGGCGTGGTTCAGAAAGGATCGCTATGAAATTTGAACCCATACAGCAAAACTCACTAGCCGATATCTGCGAAGCGAAAATCCGCCGGGCGATCATTGAGGGCGGGCTGAAACCGGGAGACGCGCTGCCCGGTGAAATGGAATTAGCCAAAAAAATGGGCGTCAGCCGCAACGTTGTCCGTGAAGCACTCAGCCGGCTCCGCATGCTCGGAGTGCTGGAATCGCGCAAACGCCGCGGTATGATTCTACGCGAACCCGTGCTGCTCGACGGCATCACACGCGTCCTCGACCTTCCCGTGCTCAGTGATAAAACAAAACGCGAATTGCTCGAACTCCATATTGTCCAGGAAGTCGGACACGCGCATGTCATCATGGACCGTGTCCGCCAGGATCACCTCGAGCGGCTCGAGGAAATCGTGGCGCGCGAGGAGCGGAATCCGAATGATAAAAACCTCGCCGCCGATTGCGACATGGAATTCCATCGAGTGCTCTTCGAAGCCGCGGAAAACGAATTACTCTCTCAATTCCAGACGATGCTCCGGACCTTCATGACGGACTACGCCCGCGGTTTTCTCGCTGATCGCTTTGAAGATCCGCAATTCGTGGACCACCGCATGCTGCTGGAAGCCTTGAAACGCAAAGACGCCGTTCTGTTCCACGACTTGATGCAAAAACACCTCAGGGCCACGTATTCTCATCAGGCTGATAAATCGGACGGCGGTGAGATAAAAAAGCCTTCCGGCGGCATGTAGGCATACACCGTAAACGCTATCGCTGGTTATGCCCTGGAAGCGCAGCGGGATCGGGAAAATTGCGCCGCTGATTCAACGGGCAGCCTTCGCATCGCGGTTTCGGTTTGCACTGATGTTTCCCAACTTGCACCAGCAAGGCATGATACTCATTAAACTGCGCGGCATCGCAAGGCAGCGCGGACTCGAAAATCCGGCGCGCCTCTTCATATGAAGCGCCCTCCGCAAATAAGCCATGCCGCGCGCCGATGCGCAGTGTATACGCATCAATCACAAACACCGGAAAGCCCAGCAAGTAAAGCAAAACGCAATCGACCGACTCCCGTCCCAAGCCATACACTCCCAGCAATTCCTCGCGCAGTTCCATCGGATCGGCGCGCCGCATCGAGGCGTAATCGCAATCCCAGCGCTCGATGAAATACCGCGCCACGGCCTTCAGCCGCCGAGTCTTCAGATTGAAATATCCCGCCGGACGAATCAGCTCCGCCAGACGCGCATCGGGCAAAGACAGCGCGGATCGCAAGTCGCAGGCGCCCGCCTCCTTCAGCCGCGACAACGCCCGCTCCACATTGGACCACGCCGCGTTCTGCGTCAGCACAATCCCGATGATCAGTTCATCCTCCCCTTCCGCGGGCCACCAATGCTGCGGACCATACGCCTTAAGCAGCTGTTCATAAATCCGCCGGATCAGCGTCCGTTTGCCACGCATCGAATTGTCCGATCCTTTTCGCATCATTCATCTACTCGTCGATTGATCTTATCAACTGATGTTACGCAGCCAGATGAGTTTTGACAGGATGAACAGGATCGGCAGGAAATCGCTGTTCGAGAGGGGCGCGACGGGCTTTGATGTAAAACGCGGATTGGACGAGGTTTGTCCATCGATATCCGTCCGCATTGGATTCTCGTCCTCATCCAGTCCATCCTGTCGATCTTGTCAAAAAAAGCGCATTCGCGTAACATCAGTTATCAAAACAATAGCAGCCCATATCGCGTAAACAACAGCCAAATGCAATTGCGAATTGGCCGGAAAGACGGCAAGACAAACCCGCATTGCAGTTTTTCGTTGCGGACGCAGCCAGCCTTGGGCAAGTTGACCCATCCAAGCCAAACCACAGAGAGGGATATTTGCGATGCAGCTGAAATGGGTCAAGGGCGTCAACGAATACCTCCCCGACGTTCAAATCTTGCGCGAACGCGTGATGCGCGTAATCCGGGAAACCTTTGAGCGCTTCGGCTTTGATCCGGCCGAAACCCCGGTGCTGCACCACACGGAGATCCTGTCGTCCAAGTACGCCGGCGGCGCGGAAATCCTCAAGGAGATGATGCGCGTGGCCGAAAGCGAATTTCGCGGCGCCAAACGCGACCTCAGCCTGCGCTACGACCTCACCGTCCCCTTCTCGTTGCTCATCGGCATCAACCAGAAATCGCTCACGCTGCCCTTCAAGCGCTACGAGATCGGCAAGGTCTTTCGCGACGGGCCGATCAAGCGCGGACGCCGCATGGAATTCACCCAATGCGACGCGGACATGGTCGGCGCGGCGAGCGTCGTGGCCGACGCCGAGCTGATCGCCATCGCCGACAGCGTCTTTGGCGCGTTGGAACTCGACGCCTATGCCGAAGTGAACCACCGCAAGCTGCTCTCCGCCATCATCCTGGAAGCCGGAGTGCCGGAAGCGGCCATGCCCGGCGCGATCCTGGCGCTCGATAAGTTGAAAAAAATCGGCCGGGACGGCGTCGAGGCCGAATTGCGCGAAAAGGGCGTCCATGAAACGGCATGCGCCAAGCTGTTCGAATGGCTCGGACACGAAGGCGCGGCCGATGAAAAACTCGGCTATCTCGAATCGCAACTCTCCAGCGAACCGGCGCTGGCCGCGCTGGCCGAAACCCGCGCCTATCTCGACGCCATGAGGGCGCTGAAAATCAAGATGGAAGTCCGCTTCGAGCCCACGCTGGCTCGCGGCCTGGAAATCTACACCGGCCCCGTGTTTGAGTTCTTTCTCAAGGATCAGAACATTATTTCATCCTCGCTGGGCGGCGGCGGCCGTTACGACCGCATCATCGGACAGTTCCTCTATCCCGACAAGCCGCGCCTGCACGAGCAATTCCCCGCCACGGGCATCAGTTTCGGTCTGGAGCCGATCACCATCGCGTTGCTGGAAACGCGCGCGGCCGGCGATCAGGCCCCCATCCACACCGGCGTACAGGCTCTCGTCGCGCCCATCGGCCGCGAGATGATCAACGCCGCGCTGGAAACCGGCGCGGCGCTGCGCAAGGCCGGCGTGCGATGCGAAATCGCCCATTATTTCGTCAAACTGAAAAAATCGCTGGACCACGCCAACAAACTGAATATTCCTTTTGTCGCGATCGTCGGCGAGGATGAAGCCGCGCAAAGCGTGTTGGCCTTGCGCGACATGACCAACTCGCAGCAAGAGACGCTGCCCCCCGATGCAGCGGCAAAGCGCATTCTGGAACGGTGCAAGGAATCATGATCCGTCCGTGCATCCGCATCTCTTCCGCGTGCTTCGGCATTCTGGGGATGCTGCTGCTGGGAGCGGCGGCGGCGCTGGCGCAGGAGGACGCGGGTTCATCGCCGGAGACGATGCGCACAACCGCGACAAGCATCACGGTAGAGACTCCCCCAGACGCTCCCCCTGCCGATGCGGCGCCGTCAACATCGAGCTCGACAGAAGACAGCAATCAGATGACACATCCAGCCGTCCTTCGCGCCGTTTTCGTTCTGATCGTATTGCTGCTATTTAATCTGTGGCTTTTCATGCGCAATCTCCGGCGCCGCCAGCGACAATAATGCGTTACGCTCTGGACAAAGCCCAGCGAATCGCCTAGGATTCCGGCGACGGTACAAATCCTCAATTCGGACAGCTCAAACAGGAACGCCATGCGCATCGGCATCGACGCAAGATATCTCAACGGCGAATTCTCCGGCATCGCCACGTACAGCGAACGCCTGATCGAAAACATCGCCCAGCTCGACACGCACAATGAATACGTCGTGTATGTGCATCCGGGGCTGCGCCGCAAGCTCAACACCGGCGCCAATTTTAAAATCCGCACGTACAACGCGCGCGCCGTTTCGCTGCGCACGATGTGGGACTTCGGAAAGTTCATCGAACCCGACCGGCTCGATCTGCTCCACTCGCACTTCCCACTCGCGCCGATCACCTGGGAAGGCCCGCTGCTCACCACGGTCCACGACCTGCAAGCGATCACCGTCCCCGACTTCACCGCCCGGCGAAAATGGCTCGTCCGGAAACTCTACGATCTGTTTTACCGCTTCGCCTATCCCGTCACGATCAAGCGCTCGCGCTATATCATCGCCGTGTCCAAAGCCACCGCGCATGAGATCGCCACGCTCTTCCCGGAAAAGGCGCACGATACCATCGTCACTCATTCCGGTCTTGACGAGTCCTACTTTGTGCCGCCCGATCCGCAAGTGGAGGAGGAGACGATAGAGAAACTCGGCCTTCCTCCATACTTCGTGCTCTACATCGGCTCCACGCGCCCGAATAAGAACCTGCCGAACATGATCCGCGCCTTCGGCAAGGTCATCGAGCACTCGCAAAACCTGAAGAACGACGTGCTCAACAACCTCAACCTCGTGCTGATCATCAATCCAGACCGCTTCTTCGCCCCCTGCCGGGAATTAATCAAGCGGCTCGGGATCAGCGACCGCGTCAGCATCTACCGCCAGCTCAGCGAAGAGCAGATCAAGGTTTTCTATCGCCGGGCGCGGCTGCTCAGCTTCGTCACGAAAAACGAGGGCTTCGGCTTTCCCATGCTCGAAGCGCAGGCCTGCGGCACGCCGGTGCTCGCCGCCAACCACGGAGCGCTCCCCGAAATCGCCAACGGCTCCACGCTCATCGTCGATCCCGACGACGTGGACGACATCACCGGCGGGCTGATCCGCCTGTTGATCAACGACAGCCTGATCGAGCAATGCCGCAAGGCCGGACTCGCCAACGCGCGCCGCTACACCTGGAAAAGCGCCGCCGAACGCGTCCACGAAATATACGAAAATCTTTTCTGATCTGTTGGCAATATAAGAGGATAATGACTGAAATCAGAGCCTAACGTCCAAGATCACTCGCGAGAAATGACGCAGAACGAAGCGCTATGCCTCGTCGTGTGCATCTCCTTTTTGGGCCATGATCTTGTTCTTTGTCCGTGTGATGTATGCTGCCGCAGCCTCACGGATGACGTTCTCGTCATTGGAGGGTGGCTGGAGTTTGTAGGCCCATGCTCGCCCGGGATGGATAACGTCCCATGGAGAACGCTGCTGATTGTATCGCCCACTGCCAGGATCGTGGTTACCGAAGCCGTTGATCTTCTGATTCCACAAGGGCGAATACATCGCGACAAGCAGCGATTCCGCTAGAGGAATCCATATGTCATCCACGACCAAGAACCGGCATCGAAAATCGGAGATATTGAGGTTTTTAGCCGCTTCGATTGAACCGGCATGCTCGGCCAAGCGCTTGAATAGCGCCTGGCCGGGATCAGACCCAAGTCCGTAGCCACCCTTGCGTGCACCAGGAGGGACTCGCAACCTCTCTGCAAGCGTGCCTCTCAATCCGTGAATGTGCCGCTTGCAAACACTATGCGCGAGAACTCAAAGCCATCTACCAAGACAATGGGCCTCTTCCCAGCTTCGGTCGCCTCTCGTAACGCCGCCTTTGAAAAGTGGCTCGTTGTGACAACCGCACCACGCGCGTCCGGTTGTAGACTCCCGCGAAGCTCTGCCACTTCCTTTCGGCCCACTGTATGAAGCCAACGCTTCGCTTGAACCTGTAACAACAGGTCGCGCAGGGGCCACATCATCTCACCCGCCAGCGCATTCACATCAATACCACCATCCTGACTGTATTTCGTGACATGCACATCACGAAATCCGGACCACACTAGCACGTCTCGGACAAGGTGCTCAAACCGATCCGGCGGCAAGACGAGCATTCGCTGCCGGAGGCGCTCTAGTTCTTCAGGATCAACCAGCGGATCCGCCGCTGGGGCAACCGACGAACCGGATTCAACGACGGCATCATCATCGACCAATGGATCAGTCTTTTGCTGCTCCGCGATCATGTCAGCCATCAGCCTTGCATCGTGCTCTGGCGTTATGGCATCGAATGCTGAAAGCACGCGAAACTCGAATACCCAAACTGACCGGATGCCTCCGCGTACATCAACTTGTATTTCCTTGTAGTGCCTGAGGTAGTTGAGCAATCCAAGGAAACGCCAACGTCGCGGACCGTGCTTCTTGCTTCGGCGGCTTTCGACAAGAAGAAAGCAGTAGATCGGGAAGCCGTGTTCCGGCTGTTCAAGAAGCCGTCGATTCCGGCCACCAAGAGCCTGATCACCTTCTTGGCCTGCGCCTGTGTAGACTAGCACATCCCCCTCAACTCTATCATGGTAGGGATTCTCTGCCGCTATTCGCGCTGAAGGAACTGATGTTAGCAACACAGCGCGCCGCACTGTGCTGTCGTCATTTGTCTTCAAACGAATGCCGCCGGCATTGCCCACGGAAAGAGTACGGTAGATATCGTCGTGTGTGTAGAGCTCGGAGGGGCGAAAGATATTCACACTAGCCTCTTCAGTCTGCATGACCCGCCGATGCTGCCGTGTGCTGCAAACAGACGTCGGTATAGTCTCCGACTTCCACGACTGCGGCAAGCGTAAACAGTCGACTGCGAATCTCTCGGGGGATGCTCATGTCATCAGTGCTCTCTTTAGTGATCTGCCGGAACGCAGATTCCGTCAAAATAATGCCAAACTCACCTTCGGCCCAGCAGCTAAGGGCTAACAGCGTCTTCCACTGCTGATACTCAGAATAGCTCTCGGGGATGAGACAAAACGTGTGAGTCTGGTCGGTCTTCATGCTGCCAACTCCAGCCCGCACTGGCAATGTCGAGAATCTGGCAACGCCATCATGTTCTCCCCGCCGGACACGTCATATACTGAAGAATGATATAGTGGAAGTAGCTCGCGAAGCTTTGGCGAAGCAAGCCTTTCACATTCTCGAAAACAAAGCATTCTGGACGCAGTTCGCGGACGGCGCGAACCGCTTCGGGAAACAAGTCACGCTTGTCCTGATAGGCCCTGTGCTTGCCTCCGAGAGAGAAGGGCTGGCACGGTGGCCCTCCTGCCACCATATTAACATGGTCGGCAAGTTCGGAGTAGTGGATGGTTCGCACGTCATCAGGGAAGAGCTTCCATCCCTTGACCAAGGGATGGCCAAGGGACTCATTCATGTGAATAGTCGAGCAAGCATGTTCGTTCCGCTCGATCAGGGCGGAATGATGCCATCCGCTTTGCGCCAACCCAAGCGCAAGACCGCCTGCCCCCGTGAACAACTCGATTGATGACTGTCCGTTCTTCATGTTCCTTCCAAGAACCGCTTGATCCGGCTCCTGAGAACCGATTCCTTCCCGACTTGGCACTCCCAAATAACCATCACACCCCAGCCACGCTTGCGGAGTTCCCACTTGATAGCAGCGTCTCGCACCTTGTTCTTGGCGAGTTTTGGTTCCCAAAATGAGCGCTTCGTACGTGGCTGACGATATTGTCTACAGCCGTGCTGGTGCCAGAAGCACCCATGGACGAAGATTACCTTCTTTCTAGAGCGAAAGACAAGATCAGGTTTGCCCGGCAGGTCGCGCGCGTGCAGACGGTATCTGTAACCCATGCCGTGAACAAGCCGTCGGACCGTCATTTCCGGTTTGGTGTTAGCATTTCGGATACGTGACATGCGTTCGCTACGCTCTGACGGAGTCAGCGGATCGTATCGAGACATGCCATCGTCTCCTCTGGTCCAACAAATAATTGAATGGTTTAATCAGATATTGCTTAAAGTTTGCACTGACAATCAAGTGAAATTAGCACATATCCAATCGTTCTAGCATTTGTTTATTCATAAACGATAGCATCAAAAAATATCCTTTGATTGCATTAAACGAATCAATTGCCTTCAGCTATCCCGCGGCACGGCCAGCATGCGTTCCAGCGAGCGGCGGGCGCCTTCGGCGACTTCGGGATCGACATCGATTTCGTGAATTTCCTCTTCCAGCGAGCGCTTGAGGTGCTCGAGCGTGATGCATTTCATGTAGGGGCAATTCAACCGGCAGCCGATGCAGCCGTCGGCCATGATGAATTCCTTATCTGGATAGCGCTTCTTGAGCTGATGCAGCATGCCGTTTTCCGTGGCGATCAGGAAGGTCTTCGCCTGCGGGTATTTCGCCACGCGCTCCAGCATCGCCGTGGTGCTGCAGACTTCGTCGGCAATGGCGATGATGTCCTCGCGGCACTCCGGATGGGCGATGATCACACAGCCCGGATACCGGTCGCGCGTCTTGCGCACATTGGCGCCGCGCAGAATGTCATGCACCGAGCAGCAGCCGTCGTAAATCACGATGTCGCTGCCCGGCAGCTGCTCCGCCGTCCAGCGGCCCAAGTTGCGGTCCGGCGTGAACAGCACCGGCGCATCGCCCAGGCTGCGCACCACGCTGACGGCGTTGGCCGAGGTGCAGCAGATGTCCGAGACGGCCTTCACCGCCGCGGTGGAATTGATGTACGTCACCACCTTGCGGCCGGGATAGCGCTGCTTCCATTCCTCCAGGCTCTCCGGCGTGATCGAGTCGGCCAGGGAGCAGCCGGCGGCCAGGTTCGGCAGGAGCACCTTCTTCTGCGGCGAGAGCAGCTTCGCCGACTCGGCCATGAAATGCACGCCGCAAAAAACGATGATCGCCGCGTCCGTCTTGCTCGCCTCGATGGACAGCCCCAGGCTGTCGCCGGTGATGTCCGCCACGTCCTGAATTTCCGGGAACTGATAATTATGCGCTAAAATGACCGCGTTCTTTCTGCGAGCCAAATCACGAATTTCTTCCTGCAACTCTGTATAATTTTCAGCCGAAGCCGTCATGGTTCCTATCCCTCCCTGCCTCGAAATGACGAATGATCGCTCCGCGCCGTCCGATCCGCCGAAATCACGCCCATCGGGCGATTCCCAGCGCTGAGCCGTTCCAACAATGCTTGTTGAATTGCGCCGCATGGTCAAGGCCGGAATTCAAGCGACGTGGATCGCCCCTGCGGCAGCAACGCGCAAAATTCAACATGCAATGTATCGCATATTGACATGGTCAGGGGCGGTGTGATTAAATTCAGTATAGGTGGGATTCGCGGAAACTCACTGGAGCTCACGGCCAGTACGACAATCAAACCGTTCCGCGAAAATCCGGCTTTCATCGTATGTTGACACAAGGTAAATCCACCATGCCGATTCATGTAACTTACACTCAAGATGGCGGATTATTGGTGACTGGCGAAGGCGCGGTCAGCGGCAGCGATTTGGTTGAAGCCAACAAAAAAATCTACGCGTCCGAAGAAAAGATCAAACAAATCGTCTATCAACTGGTTGACTTCAGCGACATCAGCGAGCTGCATGTCATCCTGGGGGACGTGGAAAAAATCGCCGTCCAGGATAGAGCGGCGGCCAGAGTGAATCCCGATATGTTCATCGCGATTGTCGGCAAACGCGATTTGGTCTACGGTCTGTCACGGATGTGGGAGGCGATGACGGAAGAAGCGCCCTTTGAAACCAAGGTCTTCCGGGAACTGAGCGACGCCCAGGAATGGATTCAAAGCAAATTGCTCAACAACAACCGTAAACATATGCAATTATAGCCGCCCGATACAGCGTCCGCAGGCGCTCCCTGGAATATATTAAGAACTACGAAAGGCACGAAATACACGAAAAGCGCATCACCATGATCCAATGGTTTCATTTTCGTGTATTTCGCGGCTTTCGTGGTTAATAATTACAGATCGGAAGGTCCAATGATCAAACAACTCGCTCATATCTGCATCAATTCCCCTGACCTGGAGTTGACCAAACGCTTCTACATTGAAGCTCTCGGGCTCGAAATCGGCTTCGAATTCGAGAAAGATGGAGAGCCATTCGGCTACTACATCAAGGCGGGCAATATGACCTTTATTGAGGTGTTCAAAGGCGATCCCGGCCCGGTCGGCAACATTAGTCATGTGGCGATCCAAGTAACCGACCTGGATGCACTGATCGCCAGGATTCGGGACGCAGGATTTAAGGTCGATGACAAGAAACTGGGCGCCGACAACGCATGGCAGGCCTGGACGACTGATCCAAGCGGCATCCGGATTGAGTTCCACGAATACACTGAGCATTCAAATCAGTTGGCCGGCGGCAAATGCATCGTGAACTGGTGACCGAACTGTAACCAGCAAATGCGCTCGGACGCCCTTCGGGACGCCGGTGATTTGCATCGTTCGAGCCCTGGCGGACGCGCGTCATTGCCGCCATCCTTCCAAACGCTCTTCGCTCACAAAAGGGCGCAAAGATAGAGTAATGGATCGCGGTCTGCCCGCCACTGACCGCCTGTTATAAAGTAAGCCGGCCGATCATGTGGAAACCATCAATCGCGGCACTGCACCACCATACCCCTCAATGCATCGACTTTTCAAAATATTTACAAATTCATGAAACCTGCACCCGCGAATGGTGTCAAAAGTAGCAAGAACGATACGTTCCAATGCTTTTCGCACGGATGGAATTTTACCGTTATTTGTATCATCCGTTTGAAAATCCGGCGCCGGAAAGGATTGGATCATGGAAATCATCTTGATTGGTCTGGTCATTCTCGCGTTCTTCGCCTCGCAAATCATTCTGCTCGACACCATGCCCGCGCAAGCGATGGTCCTCGCCAATATCGCCCCCAATGTGCTGATGCTGGGGCTGGCCTGGTCGTGGGTCGTGAAAGGCCCCAGCCTGATCGCATTGCACAACAGCAAAGGCAGCCCTGCATCGAAACTGCTCAAACCCGCCTGTATGACTTTCGCCATGTTCATCGCGCTGAAAGTGTTGTTCGCGGACGGAGAGAGTTATGTAAAAAGAGACGTCATGTCCGTGGCGATTTTCACGCTGCTGGCGCCCTGCGCCGAGGAACTTTTCTTTCGCGGATATGTGCTGAATTATCTCTGGCGCGGCGTCGGCGTTGTTCCGGCGATATTCATTTCGAGCGCGTTGTTCACCGTGCTGCATTCGCCCGGCAGCGGCATGTTGCTGTTGTTTTCATTCAGCGGCTTGCTGGCCTGCGTCACTGTTGTAACGAAATCTTTGAATTGGGCGGTGATTTTTCATATCATGTGGAATTCATACATCGAGCTTCCGCGGATCGAATCGTTGCAGGCACGAGCGATCCTGACTGCTGTAGTTCTGATTGTTATTGTGCGGCTCTGCGTCAAGAATGCGAAGACAATGCGGGGAGTGTTATAGAATTAAAGCGACGATTGACGACCGCTCCAGCATTGCGCTTGACCTTAGCACAGTTTGTATACGTAATTGACTGTTACTGGATCTCCGATTTTGCTCGAGCACCGGAAAACTCGTTGCCATGGCTTCAGGAAGAAATACCAGTTGGGAAGCAGCCCCAAGACGGGACTTGAGCGGCGTAATCTGCAACCAGGAGCGAAGAAATCGAGAAACCCGTAGAATATATTTACAACTACGAAAGCCACGAAATACACGAAAAACGTATCACCTTGATCCAATGGATTCTTTTTGTGTATTTCGTGGCTTTCGTAGTTAATAAATGCCAACTAACGGCATGAGTGGGCCGGAATGCTCCGATTGTGTTTCAACATTGCTTTTCAATATCTGGCCGAATGGCAGGTATCATCAGGGCGCATCTTGATCAAGCTACCAAGCGTTCGCTCCAGATTTCGTCCCAGTCGTCGTTTCTTCGCGCGAGTTCGAGCAGCAACAG
>JAFGJS010000158.1 GCA_016928995.1 Candidatus Sumerlaeota bacterium
CTCCTTTTCGTTCCTCTGAATTTTCGAACGAAAACCGGAGAAAAATCCACCTTAATGGCTGTCCAGTTTTTGGGGACAATTATAATAGAGTCATTCAATCGTAAAGGAAAAATGGAATATAAATCGCTTCTTGTGTTTGAACTCAATCGTATTCGTGGTTTTGGTATCGGGTTGCACATCGGTGCATAAGGTTTATCGAATCGAGGATGCGCCGAAAGACGCAGTTGTCTATGCTTTGCCCATGAACCTGGTCGAAGTGAAGATCCCCATCAAGATGGTCAGCAAGGAACCCGGAAAATACAAGGATTTCTCAGAGATTCTTATTGGACAAGATCCTATAAAAGAGAAATCGAAGGAGTATTCCCTCGCGAATCCTGTTGAGATCGATACAGTGGCAGTTCCTGATCCAGATGAAATCTTCGGGATTAAGATCAAGAAAGGCCCGCTGCAGCAGACCGAGATGATTCTCAAACTGAGTGAGATAGGTTTTCTGACTGAAGGTAAAAGCAAGGTCGATGACATGACTATCGATCTGACCGTCAAGACTATTGAAGTTGCAGCTGGTATCGCTGGCAGAATTCCCATATTTGGTGAAGTCCAACCCTTCGATGAGATGAGCACCTCAACTATAGAAAACAAGGCAACAGAAATTGATGAGAAGATTAGTAAAGATAAGAATGAGAAGGTTAACGCGCTAAAGCCAACTGCCAAGGAAGCAGTTATACTCGCTGCTAAACTTGAAACTATTCGCAATCGTCGCGAAATATTACTTAATTTCGCATATCAACCGCCCAACATGCCTGCTGAGACTCTTAATAGGCTCCTTGAGGAATACGAGAAGGAAGAACTAAAAATACTCAAGCAGTTTACCGGCACGAAAACAGAAGAGACATGGGTTGCTGTTTTCGAGATTCGACCGGACTTTAATGTCAATAGTAACGATAGTAACGATCAAAAATCAAAAAGCATTGATCTGCTTACAATCGATGAAAAAAATGGCATTAAATTTATTCATCCGACAAAAAACATTCCGAAGTATGAAGATAAAAGCAAGCATTCGGAAAAAAGTGAGAATTCGCCTATAACTATCAGCCTCATCGAGAACCAATCTACTTCTCAAAATACAATAGCCCAAAAACTAGCATCCACTCCTTGCGATCAATCCGTTCTTACCTACATAGGGGGATTACTAGGTTGTAAATCCGCAAGTGGATTCTACTATCGGATTCCGGGATGGGCTGAATATACAGTTCATAAGAGGAAATCCGCCGATTCGGATGCTTCAGGCAATATTGTTGCGAAAAAGGTAGTTCGTATTGCACAGTTCGGGACGACCCGTACCTTGCCTAAGTCCACCGGAAGCTGGACGGGCAACTCCTATCATCTGAAGTTATATGAGAATTCGGGGGCGCTTGAGGAGATCACGGTGGGGGGCGACGCCTTGACGACGGAGCAGGTCGAAGCGGCTGGCGCTGCCGTTGATGCGACGTTGGATATTGTCGATCCTGTGAAGCGTATTGAGAGGAGAATAGAATTGATCCAGAAGCAGAATGAGTTGAATTCGTTGCTCAATCCGGCTCCTTCAGAAGAGCCGGCTTACTCAGATGATTAAGTGAGGATGATGTCATTGCTTGTTCGAGAATGAGCGGAGATGATTGAGCTAGACGGGGAGCGGGAAACGTTGCCCTCTTCCTGTTTTACGAAGCATGTAGAAAAGAGGCTATAGAAGCCGATATGGCCAATCAGATAAGCCCTTGAAAGGAGACGCTACAATGAATGATTTCAATGGTTTCGTGTTTTCCAAGCTCGACTTGATCGGCAGCAAGTCCGAAGGGCCAAAATACTACCTCCAGCAGTTCGACTATGATGAAATTCCCATTACGAAGCAGGCGGAACTGTGGAAAGAGGATCCAACCTTACAGAAAGCATTAGGAACCAAGGCCACGATTTCCGGCGAGATGCATGAAGGATTTCTGCATTACAAGAAGATCGTGCCCTATGTTCCCGATAAAGCCTCTATGGATGTGGAGACGGGATTAATCGTCACTCTCAAACCTGAGGCTGAAAAATTGACTCTGAACAAAATGCCGTCGGTCTCAGTTTCTTCCACACCGTTCAATATTGCATTGGAAGTCCAGTGGCCCTTCAGAAGTATATGGAGGGGAATCTGTCCCACATCGCAGATTTATGACTTCTTTGTGGAATTCGATGGTAAGATTGTCTGGCAATGGAGTCGAGACAAGGTTTTTTCCCAAGTTTTGAAGCCTGTGTCGATATCGGGAGGAGCCCCTCATGTCTTTGCTGAGACATGGCATGTCGATCCAGAGACGATCACGTCCGAAGGTGTATACACTATTCGCGGCCTTTTTATCGCTTCTAATCAGGAAGATGAGAAACAAATAGAAATCGTCTTTGTGCATTAAATAAACGTAGCTCTGCTCAAGTTGGGAAAGACGTTTTCCCTCATGGAAACCACTAATGTTCACCAAGGAGGCACGGAGACGCATCGAGAATCGGTCATTCGTCCTGCGCGCCGTCGGCGAGGTCGGCGAGTTTGATCGGCATGATCACAAACAGCGTGCTGTCGTCTCCGGCGCCCTGGAACACGGCGGGCGAGACGGATTTATTGGCCTTGAGCTGCACGTCTTCGGCGCCGATCACGCGCAGCACTTCGCTGACGAAACGATGGTTGAAGACCATCTCGAAATCCTCGCCGTCGTACTCAATCGGCAGGCTGCCGGCATACGAGCCTACGTCGTAGGTGTTCGCCTCGATGTGCAGTTCGCCGTCGGCGAAGCGGAATTTCACGGAGTTATTCTTGGCTTCCGCGATGATCGCCGCCTGACGGATGGTGTTGGAAAGCTGGGACTTGTTCATCGCCAGCGTCTTTTCGAATTCCTGCGGGATCACACGGTTGTAATTTGGATACGCCCCGTCCAGTTTATTGGTCACATACACGACGGATCCCAGGTTGAAGGCCAGCTGTCGCTCGCCGATCAGGATCTGGCAGGTTCCGCTGTCTTTCAGGGCGCCCATGACTTCGCTCATGATTTTATGCGGCACGATCGCGTTGATCTGCGCGTCGCCGGTGTGCGCCTCCACCTCGGCCTGCATGAAGCCGAGCTTCTTGCCGTCCGTGCCGACGCATTTGAAACTGAGCTCGTCGATGTCCAGGTACGCCCCCAGCAGCACCTTGCGCGGATCGCGCGTGGGGATGGCGAAGACCACCGATTCAAAGGCTTTTTTGAGCACCGGTTGCTGGATTTCAATCGTGGCTTGCGGCTCGAATTCCGGCCAGGCCGGAAAGTCGATGGGATCGAGCGTGGCTAGTTGGTAGCGCATTGAAGCGCTGCAAACAGTGACTTTATCTTCGACGACTTCAAGCGTAATGTCGCCGTCGGGAAGTTCCTTGACGAGACTGGTGAAGGTCGTGGCCGGGACGGTGAAACTGAATTTCTCATCGGCCTGTGCGGGAACGTTGCACCGCACGCTGGACTCCAGGTCGCTGGCGGTGATGATGATCCTTTCGCCTTCCGCTTTGATCAGCAGGTTGCTCAGGATCGGCAGGC
Source organism: Candidatus Sumerlaeota bacterium (assembly GCA_016928995.1). Lineage (GTDB taxonomy): Bacteria > Sumerlaeota > Sumerlaeia > JAFGJS01 > JAFGJS01 > JAFGJS01. Next base: position 3,570 of record JAFGJS010000158.1, read on the forward strand.
TGCTTTGCGCATTGACCAGCCGGTGCACCGCCTGCGTGGCGAATTCCAGGTCTTCGTTTTTGATCACCAGTTTCATCGGGAACCGTCCTTGTAACGTGTGGATAAAAGCCCATCGACCCTCGGCGCCACCAAACGCGCCAGCATAACGGTCTGAATTAATGACAAACTAGCGGCTGTGGTGCAAAAAGCAATATTTTTTTCAAACAACTTTTCAGGGGGAATGGCGATTTCCGCTGACAAAGCAGCCTATGCTCCAATATGGTTTTCAGGATAAAAGCCCGTTGAAAACGTATTGCCGGACAGAATTGTAGCGCTGGCGTCTCGCCGGCTTTAACCAAATACAATATCCAATATTTCCCCAAAGCCAGCGTGACGCTGGCGCTACGTATGTTTCAATGGGTTGATAAAATACCGATTTGTGGAAACGTCTCGCCCGTCTTGTTGTCCAAAACATCAAGCGGTTAGACTAAGAGGCATGAGCGATATGGGGTTCATATTAATGCAATTCGGCCGTGCTAAAGGGCTTTTGCCTGAGGAGATGCTTGCGCGTGAGCAGCGGCGGTTTCGGGCGGTTTCGAGCAAGTCGGCGCCGAGCTATCGCATCGGTTGCAATTTGCCGCCGCTTTGGCGGCTCTCGCTGCTTGTTACGGACCGGCGCTGCTTGGCGCTGGCCGATTTTTTCTTTCATTGCATGTCGCAGGAGGTTGTCATGTGGTATCCGGGCTGCAATCCGGAAGGCGATCCGGAGACCATCACCGGCGTTTCCTGCGAAAGCGGCTTGTTTGGGCGCTGCTTGGAGCTTCGCTCGCATAATCCCTTGCGGCAAAAACAGCGCTGGCTTTGGTCGCCCGAGCTGACCTTTCGCTTCTTCATGAAGAATCCTGAGCGCATCGAGGCGATCATCCGGCAGGAGATGATGCAAAAGTGAATATACGAAGACATATCTTTCCCATCATAGTTTTTTTGATATTATGTTGTATTATTTATACACAGTATCCTTGGGTGGGCTCCATTTTCTGGTCGAAAGTGGACTTGCCTGAGGTTGCAGAAATAAAATCAATTCGAGTGCACTATCCGATGTCTAGTGAGCATGATTTCGAAGTATCACCGAGTGATTACCAAGCGATAGTCGATCTATTTCGACAGGGGCGGAAGATCAGGCGGATTTCAAAATGGATTCATGAAAAAGTAATTGAAATAAACCTTCAAGACGGCACAGAGATCAATATAGTGATCTGTTCACGTGATGCTGTCGTGCCATTTTATGTCAATTCGAATTATTATCGCGGGTGCAAAAGAACACAGTTGGATAGAGTGCTTGATCAATGCTTGGAGAACAATCGAGAAAATCAAGAATCTTCGGTTGATACATCAGTAGAAGCTGATTAATTATTGATGTTACGCCTGGCCTTGTTCGAATGTCGTCCTGCGTCGCTGTTTTGCTCTGGACGCCCGCTGAAGCGGGCAAGTCTGGAGCGCAACGGCGCTTTGCCCCCGAATAAATTCAGGGTTTAACCTATTTCACGCCGGCGAATGCCGGCAACCGGCGGCTGGAGAGATGTCGTGCTTAATATCAGTTATGAATCAAAAAGTCATAGTAAATTGCATCCGTCCGCTAATCCAATCATTCTACTTTGGCCGAATCAGTGAAGCCCGGCTCACGTGATTGCTATGCATTGATGGTTTCATCAATTGATTTGACACTAAGCCCTCCTGTATGGTGTTTTGGTAGCTCTGAAAATTTGCTTTGAGGGCGCAATCGCGCTTGTTCGGCAAGCGTCCGGAAAGGGGCATGGTGATGAGTATCAATGGGATAGCCATAAGCAGCATCAGGCAAGCGTATGCCTTTCGCGTAGGCTTGCGGATATTCATGCCGGTCCTGGCGTCGATCGTTTTCACGGGCTGCGCCAATATGCAGAGCTCCACCCAGCGCGTCGGCAAGGATCTGCTGGTGACGCTGTCCTATCCGGTGCACGCCCCGTTCGCCAGCGCGATGGACACCGCTGAGGAAATCAAGGAGAAACCGCTGACTGCGATTCCGGCGTCGCCGCTGATCTTCACAGCGGAGTTCGTCAAACATACTTACGCCACCGTTCCATATCTCGCTGACGCACCGTTTTATCCGCTGTATTTGTTTTTCGGTCCCAAGCCAATCGAGATTTACGATACGAAAGAATTTCCCTACAAGCTGCAGAGTGAGCAATTGCAGGGTGGAGGCCGTCGCGCCGCGCGTAGCGCCATGGCGCTGGTCTGCTCGCCGGTGGCGTCGGCACTGGGCACGAGCAAGGACGCGGCGACGTATTGGAATTCTCAGCCGGTGCTGCGCTATACGCATACGCCGCTGCTTGTGCCGTTTCAATACACCAAGCACTGGCTCTACTCTCTTGTCTACGGTTTGGATTACGCTTTTTTTCCGCTGTGTATGTTGTTCAAGAGCGAGCCAATGAATCTCTATGACTGGGATCAGTATCCGTTTTACGTCGAGCCGCCGCTGAACAAGACCGCGAATCGCTTTTACAAGGACGCCAACGTCGCATTGTTCGCTCCGTTTGGCATTCCGGCGCACACCGGCGCGGATATCGGCCGTTTTTATCAGAAGCATCCGGTCGCCGCGGTCATCACCGCGCCGTTCTACGCGCCGTTTCTGCTAATCAAGCACACGACCTATCACTTCGTGTATATCCTCGACGCCGTGTTCTATCCTTTTTACTTTTTGAATCTGACCGGAATGACCGACACGTATGAGTTGTATATCACTGGCGAATTGCAGACGCATCCGGTGCAGGAGAAAATTCTCGGGCAGCAGCTCATCGGCTCGATGATCATTATTATGTCCGCCACGGCGCAGGCCGCCGCTCAATATAATTATCAGAACAATCCGACGCAGTATAATTATCAACAGGTGCAGACCACGCAACGCGACTCGCAGGCCAATACGATTGTTGCGGGGACGTATTTCCAGCAGGCCGAGGCGATGCAGGAGGCGTTGAGGAACGTGCGCGGATTCCGCCGGCCCAAAACCGCGATGGAATTTTTACGCTATCTGGGGCAGGGCCGGGAGGAGATGGAGAAACTGGAGCAGGGCCCCGAATTGACGCGCGCGGACGCCACTGGCGGCGCGTCGCCCAGGATGATGCAGCGCTACCGCGACGTGATGAACGAGGTGCTGTATCATCGCGAGTTGAAGTTATTCGATGAGTGCCGCAAGGAAATCTTGCAGAATTTCGGCTCGCTGGAGCTTCCTCCGAGCAACGTCAACGCGCTATCGACGCAGCAGGACATCGAACTGATTTTGAAAATTCAAGATGAATTGATGCAAGCCTACATGGCCATTCCGGGCACGCGCGCGGCGAGCGTGATGATGGAGGATCAGCTGGCGCTGGCGTGCGACCGCATCCTCGATCTGATCGATCAGGAGTTGAAGAAAGACGATTCGCCGTGGAGTTCCATGATGAAACGCTGGCGGAAAAAGGTCGTGCATATCAAGCATCGCGATTACACGCAGGACATCATCATGGTCGAAATACGCAAATTGCTGGTTGAAGGTTATCTGACGATTTATGAATTTCAGGCCGTGCAATCGGCGCATTGAAACAGCGGCGCGGCCTTGGCATCCATGACGGGGGAGAGATTGAACTGAGATGAATCACACACGGGTATACACACTGCGAGTTTGCCGCAAATTTATGTTGAGTTGGGCGCTGCTGCTCTGTTGCATCGGATGCAGCCGCTTTGAGATTGTGCAGACCACGATTCAGGTTCCTCCGCAGAATCCGGAATCGCTCGGCAAAATTCATCGCATGGCGTTGATCGATTTCGGCTCGCAAAAATTTCCCGCCATCGCGGACAACATCACGAACAAACTTTTGCAGCGCCTGCTCAAGGTCAAAGGTCTTGAATTGGTCGAGCGTGAGAAGGTCAAGGCGCTCATCGACGAGCAGAAATTTTCGCAGACTGATTATGTCGATCCCAATGAGGCGATTGAGATGGGTCGCATGCTCGGCGTGGATCATTTCATGATGGGGACCGTGCTGTCTTATCGCGCATACGATGAGCAGGGCAACTTCACTGACATGGAATCCGTGCAGAGCGGGACCAATGTGATCTACGTCGATGGCCGTCCCGTGGCTGTGCCGCAATGGAGTCAAGTTCCGATCAACCGGAATTTCAAAGTGCGCAACGTGGAGGTCAGCGTCAATTTCCGCGTTGTGGACGCGCAGACCGGCGCCGTCCGCATGGCCAACAGCATCACCCGCACCTACACCAGCCAGCGCGCCGTGGATGGACGCGCCCTGCCTGCGCAGGATCAGTTGCTCGACGATTTGCTGGAGCAATGCATCAGCGAAATCATGACCCACTTTGAATATCACCAGGCGCGCATCGAGAAGAGCCTTTCCACTCGCGCGGGATTGGCCAAAGGCAACAAGTATCTGCAGAACGGATTGCTGCCGGAGGCTGAAGCTTACTATCGACGGATTTTGGAGCGTCATCCCGACAATGCCGATGCGAATTACAATCTTGGCGTTGTGCTCGAAATCAAACACGACTACGAGGGCGCCGTTGAACATTACCAGAAGGCCGTCATGGCGGATGACGGATGCAAAATCTTCCAGCAGCGCCTTCGCATCGCCCGCGCCGCCCTGCAGCGGCAGTGAAATCCGCGTGTTCTCATTCGTGGTGTAAAAATGTATGAATTTGCCGGGCGAGCGCAGGATTGATCCCTTCGGCCTGCGTGAGTTCCTCTTCGCTGGCGGTTTTGATGCGGGCGAGGCTGCCGAAATGGTTGAGCAGTGCGCGGCGGCGTTTGGGGCCGACGCCGGGGATTTCATCGAGGATCGAGCGCAGGTTGGCCTGGCTGCGCAGTTTTTTATGATACGTGATAGCGAAGCGGTGCGCTTCGTCGCGAATGCGCTGCACGAGATACAGCGCGGGCGAACCATGCGGCAGGATCACCGGATTTTTGCGGTTGGGCAGGAACAGCCGCTCCTCGGTGCGGTATTTGCTCCGCTCCATCCGCTTGCGCAGCGCGTTGGGCATGTCTTTCAGGCGGCTCTTGGCCAATCCGGCGAAAGGGATGCCGCTGACGCCGAGTTCATGCAACGCCTCCAGCGCGCTGTTGAGCTGTCCCTTGCCGCCATCCACGATCACCAGGCCGGGCATGTCTTCGCCTTCGCGTTGCAGGCGGCCGTAGCGGCGTTGGATTACTTCCTTCATCATCGCGAAGTCGTTCGAACCTTCCACGCTTTGAATCTTGAAGCGCCGGTAGCCGGCTTTGTCCGGTTCGGCGTTCTTGAAGCGCACGAGCGAGCCGACGGAGAGCGTTCCCTGGATGTTCGAGATGTCGAGGCATTCGATCACGCTGGGGAGTTCTGGTAGTTTCAGCGCCGTTTGCAGTTCGCTCAGCGTCGCCTCCGCGTCGCGCTCCGCCACGGTGAGTTTGTGGATTTGATCTTCCGCATTAGCCAGGGCGAGCCGGACCATCTCGCGCATGCGCCCTCGCTCCGGGGCGCGAAGATGCACGGGGCCTTCGCGTTTTTGCGTCAGGATTTCCTCAAGCGCCGCGCTGGACGCCGCCGGATGCGAAAGCAGAATTTCTCGCGGAATTTCGCGCTCTCCGCCGTAGAATTGCATCAGGAATTCCGACATCAGCATTTCCAACTCCTGGCCGACGTCTTTAAAATCATAGCGGCGGCTTTCACCCAGAAATCCATTGCGGTAATGATGCACAGCTACGGCGTGTCGCCCTTCGCCTGTGGCGATCGCCACGACATCCTGATGCGTCGATGGATCAGTAACAACGGTTTGCTTTTCCTGCATGTTGGCGACCATGCGCAGCCTGTCGCGGAGTTCCATGGCCCGTTCGAATTCGAGGCGCGCTGAATGCGTTTCGATTTCCTGCTTCATCCGCCGGGTCAGCTCGTCGCGCCGCCCCAGCAGGAACAGCCGCACTTGCTGCACGAGTTCAGCGTATTCCTCGCGCGTCGCCTGGCCCACGCATGGCGCGCAGCACTTGCCCACATCATGCAGGATGCACGGCCGTGCGCGGTTGTAAAAGTCGCCGTCCTTGCAATTGCGCAAGGGAAAGAGCTTTTGCAGGTTGCGGATCGTCTGGCGCACGGCGCGCGCCGAGCTGAACGGACCGAAGTACAGCGCACCGTCATTCAGCCTTTTACGCGTGAATTCGATTTTCGGCCAATCGGATTTTGGATCGATGCGGATCAGGAGAAAATTTTTATCGTCGCGCAGGTTCACATTGAAATGCGGCTGATGTTTTTTGATCAGCTCGTTTTCCAGCAGCAGCGCCTCTTTTTCATTGACCGTGACGATGGTCTGGATCGAGCAGACCTTGCGCAGGAGGAACGAGATTTTCACCCGTTCGTCCTGGCCGGTGAAGTATTGCCGCAGCCGTGCGCGCAGGTTTTTCGCCTTGCCGACGTAGAGCGGCCGTTCCGTGCGGTCCAACATCAGATAGACGCCCGGCTGTGTCGGGTACTGGCTGAGATCGTCGAGTGCGAGTCGAGTCATGATGCCTGATTATCGGCGCTCGATACGGTCAATGCAACGAATATGCGATCAGCCGATGAACGCCGATCGCCTTTTTTTACGATTGTGGGAGGATGTGGCGTCCGACTAAATTCTTGACTTGGAAGGGCTTGATACAAGATTTTGAAACAATATGAAATACCTGAAATCTATGTTGTATGTCCGTGAAATACTGAAATATCCCTGAAATACCTGAAATATAAGGTGTCTCCATAATTGCACTGGATAAATTAAGGGTTGTTGTATGCTTTAACCAGAACAATACGATTATCGATTTTCTTGTACGCCGCTGAATCGATGACTTCGCCGGATTCATTTTAAGCCGTTAAGGCAATGCCATCTGGCGTGACATCCATGATCATAAAGGATCTTTGTTTATTGTATCCGAAGGCTCGAGATTCAAATTCGGGCCACTTTCCTCCATCTAATTTACCGCCTCCGCCCGTGGTGATGTAAACAGTGTCGTTGTAGACTTTAGATCGTTCATAAAAGTGGTTGTGGCCGGCAAAAACGAAATCGACGCCATATTCTTGAATTATAGGCGTCAGAATTCGACTGCGGCTTTTCGATGGACCGTGGGCGAGCTCCGAGCCGAGTATTGGATGATGCATCAGCAGAATTTTCCATTTCGACGTGCAGAGGGACAACTGGTTTTTGAGCCAATCGATTTGAACCGGATCAATCCGCATTATTTCGGAATCAATGCAAAAGAAGGTCAGTTCATCGTCGCCGAATGTTTCCGTGTAATATCGCATGCCGTGCATGCCGAATTGCGGCATCTTGATTTCATCATCGACAAAACCATTGTAATAATCGTGATTTCCCAGAACGGCATGGATTGGAATGCGGTCGGCGATGATGGATTCATAAGGCGACAGGAAACATGCTTGGATGACTTTGGCATAATCGCCTTTTGCGTATGCGTTGTCGCCCAATAGTAAGACGCTTGTGATTCTTTTGCTCTTGCTTTGAAGATAAATTTGCTTGGCGACTGCATAATTATGGGAATTATCAATGCCGGTGTCGCCTGTGAACGCAAATCGAAAAAAGCCTGGTTGTTTCAACATCTGCTGATTTGGAGATTTCTTGAACAAGATCAGATGTTCATCGGCGACAATGTCCTCGTATACTTTTCGATATCCAAGATTCGATAAAGACTGGGACTGCTCCGCGGCGTTCAGTTTGTCGGTTAATAGCAGCTCAGGCAGCTGATCTGGCTGCGATGGAAGCAGTTGTCCGGGTTTGATTCGATCGACTGTGTATTGTCCGTCGATTCGTTTTTGTTGATTGACATTGTCGCCAAGCACTCCCAGGCGTTGTTCGCTTCCTTGATCATGAATATAATTGTTTAATATTTTGTTGAAATATAGCGATGTATCCATGTGTGACATTGCAGGATTGATCGCCGAATATTGAACAAAGCTGAGCAGCACCGCGACAATCGCCATGTTGAGAAACAGCGTCTTCGAGGATTTGATGCTTCGATAATGCAATATCAATACGATTATAATAAGCAGGCCGGAAAATAAGGCTATTGCCGCGCCAGTGAACGACAAGTGAAACTGATGGGACCAGATTAAGAAGGGATTGGCCATGAATGTTATCGATCCGCCGATTAAAACAAGAGCGATCGATGAGCTCAAAACCAGATATGTTCCGATCAGCCATTTATGATTAAAATTTTTGGAATGTGACGCATCGTATGTCCAGCTGAGAGAAAATGAAAGTCTGAATGCGCACAACACGCCCCATAGCAGTACGATCAATAGTGTGGGAAAATGAAGTTGAGAAGAGCAAACCGCTCGAAGGCCGGGCAGCAGTTTATCGCTGTAGCTCGACGAGAAAAGAACCAGCAAAAAACAGATGAGCAAGATTGAAACGATCAGGCTTTGTTTTTTGTCAGTCATTATAGGGGGCTGGATCATTCCGCCCAATGCCAGAATCGCCGTAGTTGTCGTAATCAGATGCGCAAATCTTGCCTGGGGCGAGCAGATGAGCAGCAGCATGAACATGGCGCCCAATTCCATCAGCAACTCCGGGCGCGGTGAAACATCGTCTCCGGAAAACCAGAACAGCGCCAATGTGATCATCGCAAAGAATCCGCAGATTGTCATCGCGACAGTTTTGGCTTGTTTTGAACTCAGGTTGAGCGATCCTGCTTCAGAGTCGTGACGATATCCTCCGGATATAATTTTTTCATCGCATAAAAGAGTCTGCAATGAAGTCATCAGCGAATGTCCGACCAGCACGTTGTGACTGACCATGCCGTCCACTCTTGCCGCGCCCTGTTGCTTCCATTCTTTGAGCATATGATAATGATGAACGGGCCCGAACCAGAGCGAAGGGGCGATCAGCACCCAGAAGAATAGCGCCAGCGCCAGTTTCCCGGCGGTTTTCCATTGCCGTTTGGCGATGAAATAAACGGTGAAGAACACGGGCATGTATTTCAAAATACCCAAGCCCAGGATCAACGCGCCCAACCATGTCTTACGTTTGCAGAGAATGATCCACAAGCCAATGACGGTCAGGCTGTAAACAGGAAGGTTCCATTGCCCCAGTTTAATATTATCCCAAATAAAACGGCCGGCGATCAGCAGCATAAAAATCCATGCGAGTTTGCTGAAACGTTTGCCGGACAATTCCTGATGCGCTTGAAGCGCCAGAAGCAGCAGCATGACATTGACGCCGACCCACACCCCTTGCGCCAGGGGAATCGGCATGATCGTCAGCGGCGCGAGGATCATCATGTTGAAAGGAAGATACTTATAATTCTTGCCTAGTTCATCTACGTTATAGGGATTGCCGCCTGTTTTCTCAAGTTTTGCCGCTGCCAGCGAGTAATTGGTCAGGTCTCCGCGGATTTTCCACTTCGCGGGATCACTGGATAACTTGGAGTCTTTGATCACCGCCAATGTCGTGACTACGGCGAAAAGCAACAACCATTTCCATGCGCGATTCCAGATGAATATTTTATGCTGAGCGCCATTCGGATCTGTATTCAATTGTCCGCTCCGTTTTATTTAGTGCGCAATCCGATTTGCTGTGTCACCCTCGATCAGCTGTCTTCCATCAAAAAGCAAAGGCTGACATGGAATAAATTGCGTTTGGGCAGTTTGAAATAGACTTCAAGATTCAAATGTTGAGCAAACGAATCGACGATGGACAAACCCAAGCCGGCATGATTGTCGCCGGAACGTGAAGCGTCTTTGCGCCAAAGCGGTTCGCATAGATGCGGCAGGTCGTCCTCGACAAGCGCGTCGTTGGTGTTTTCCAGCAGCACTGTGACGGCGTTGTGTTCGCTGCGCAATTCGCAAGAGATCGCGCCTTTAGCCGGGCAATGTTCGATGGCGTTGTCGATCAGATTGTTGATGATGCAACCAAGCATGTGTTGGTTGCTCCTGACTTCGCAGCGTTCCGGGAGTTTCAGGCTGAGTTGTATTTTTTTCGAGGCGAGACATTCCTGTTGCGCGCTCCATATCAGCCGGATCATTTCTGCCAGATCCAAGACGGCATATTCAATCCGCTGCCGGTCGCCTTCCATGCGCGCCAGCGTCAACATCGTTTCGACGATTGATTCCATCCGGAGCGACACGGCCTGCGATTCCTTCAGCGACTCAAGCGCAAACTGCCGGTTGTCGGGCCATTTGAGCGCAACATCCGCCATCGCCCGCAATTCCGCAATGGGCGTTTTCAATTCATGGGCCATGTCCGCCGTTAAACGTTTTTCCCGCTGAAACGCCTGATGCAAACGCTGAAGCAAATCGTTCATCCGCCGGTAAATCGGCAGCAGTTCGTTGGGAACGCCCGTCTCCTGAAAACGACGGTCCAGGGACTTAGAGTCGATTGTCCGCATTTCTTCGGCCAGCGTGTTTAACGGCTGCAAGCCGGACAAGATCAACCAGGGGACAAGCGATCCGATTACGGCCGCCATCGCCCCTCCCAGCAGAAGGCTTCCCAGCAACAGCGCCCACAGGTTGCGATCCAGCTCCGACCGGTCGCGTGCGAGCATAATATCGACCGCGATTCCATTTGTTCTGACGGAAGGCTCAGCGCCTTGATGCGATCCATCCTTCCGGTCTTTTCCGTCTATCTCGGGATAAATGCGCATGCCGACAGCTCGGCCCGGACGCCCATCGGGCAATTTCAGATTCCAATATTCTTCAATTCCGAGGCGGAAATTTCGACGAGGCAGTTCGCTTTGCTGGAGCGAAGGAGAGCGTTCGAGCGTTTGGCCGTCTTCCAGCCAGAGTTGAAAATACTCCGGCTGTTCGCTGCGCTCGTATTCCGGCATCAATTCGCCTTTGAAATCCAGTTCGACGCGTTCGCGTTCTTGTTCCAGCATTTGGGCGAACGCATGCACTTTGGTGTTCAGGTTCAGATCGAATTGTTCAATCAGCCAGAAACGGACGATTAAAAACATCAGAAGGTTGCCGGTCAGCAGCAGGGATAATACTCCCAGCAGAAGATTCCTCGTCAAGCGGCGGCGTATTGAGCTCATGATTCTTCTGCCGTCAGCAGATAGCCCATCCCGCGCCGGGTTTGAATCAGTTCGGGCTCGTTTGCGCAGTGCAGTTTTTTCCTCAGCGAGCAAATGGCGGAATCCACGACGTTGCTCATCAAGTCCTGGCGGTCGTCATACAGCGATTGTTCGATTTCCGTCCGGCTGACGATCTGCCCTGCGCGCAGCGCGAGATACTCCAGCAGAGCGTATTCGCGGGGCTGAAGCGCGATGGAGCGCCCCGCGCGAGTCACTTCACGCCGCAATGTGTCGAGCGAAAGATCACCGATGTAAATTTTGGGATTCTTCGACGCATACTTGCGGCGAATCAGCGCTTCCACACGCGCCAGCAATTCGTCAAACGCGAATGGCTTGGTCAGATAATCGTCCGCTCCGGTCTTCAGGCCTGTCACGCGATCTTCCACCGTGTCCTTGGCGGTGAGGATCAACACATGCGTCTGACGCCCCTGGTCGCGCAGACGCCGTAAAACCGTCAGGCCATCCAATCCCGGAAGCATCAGATCCAGGATGACCACGTCATACTCATTGGATTCCGCCAGCCACAAGCCCTCCTCGCCGTTGCATGTGATATCGACAGCGTAACCCGACTTGCGCAGTCCTTCGCCGATGGCGCGCTGCAAGCGCTTGGAGTCTTCAACCAGCAAGACTTTCATTTCAGAATCCTTCCGAAATCAGCGAATTGCGGTCCGTCCGGCATATGACGCCGGACGGACCGCGAATTTACATACATTTCTCAGATCGCTGACGAATCCCACACGGATCAGTCATCATCCTCTTCGCCGTCTTCCTCGTCATCGTCATCATCGGCTTTGCCGTTGCCGCCGTGATCTTCGTCTTCGTCATCATCTTCTTCGATTTTTTTGCCCTTGGCGTCGTATTTGAATTCCGTCGTTTTCTCGCCCTGCTTGATTTTGGCCGCGTAGCAGATCGCTTCGCCTTTGACTTCTTTCATCACTCTGACGATTCTCGCTTCGCCGGCTGACTTTTTAACAGCCTCCTGCACCTCCGCCGGCGCATCCTCAAGGTCCACTTCGGTTTCCGACTCCACTACGTTCCCCTGAGCGTCCATCGAGAGTTCCACCATCTTGCCTTCGACGGTCATTTCAACTTCATACTGCAGCTGACCGTCTTCCATTTCTTGCTTGATTGCCACAATTTCGCCCTCGCCGAGATTCTTTTTTACAGTCTCCTGAACTGCGGCCGGCAGCTGATCAAGCGAGGGGCCTTTCGCCTTCGTCTCGGCGGCTCTGGCGGACAGAGAAAACATGGCGACAACCACAAACGCCAGACTTGTTTTAAACACGGATGAATAATGCATCTCTCATGCTCCTATTAAGAATTTTTTTACATTAGACGATCTTGCCATTCTTCGTCAATTGGATCGATTTTGTCCAATCTTATTAAGATCGCCTCAACCATGCCGTCCAAATTTAGCAGAGCAACATTATCGGAAGGTTATCGAAAGAAATAAAATGATGATATGACAATCCATTGGAAGATCGCATCATTATTTACCTGCGCTGACCTTATATTGTGCGCGGTTAGCGATAGGGCCGCTTTGGTCCGGTACGAGGATGTGCATATAGGGATTGTTGGAGTCCAGCGTATCAGCGACAATCATCCTTACGTGACGGAATACAGCCTCAATCGCACAAGATTTTCATCGCTTTTTTTTATCGCGCGTTAACAGCCCGTTGAAAAAGGGTCGAGCCAGCGTCCCGCTGGCATTTTGTGAAATGCAAAGCATTGATTTTATTCATGCCGGCGAGACGCCGGCGCTAAGATTTTACGCCGCAACGACTTTTTCAACGGGCTGATAGAATGGCGCTCACTTAAGCCTTTCTTCAATCCTGCGCTGCTGGCGCTCCGCTGGAGCGCAATATTTTAGCTGCTTCGCAGATCCGGGGCTACGGCTCTTCGAGCCGGACCCCGGGCTACTCGCTAGGGCTGCTCTGCAGCCATTTCCGCAGAATACAAAGCGTATACCGGCTTAAGTTGGCGCCATTCTATGATATCCCTTTAATTCCCTTTATTCCACCAGGTTTTCCTTGATGTAGTCGAAGCTGATTTTAAGCGAATCGAATGGATCGCCGGGGCAGGTGTCTTGCTCGACGATGAACCATTTGCAGCCGGCGGCTTCGGCGGCGGGGATGATCTTATCCCATTCCAGGTTGCCCTGGCCGATCTCGGCATATGTGGCTTTATGTTCGATAGTGGTCTGGTAATCCTTCATGTGCAACAGGGGCAGCCGGTTGTTGAGGCGTTGAATCCAGCTGACGGGATTGCCGCCGCCGTGCTGCACCCAGTAGGTGTCCAGTTCGCCTTGAACGAGCACGGGATCGGTCTCATCGTAGAAATGTTCGAGCACGAGTTTGCCGCCGATGCGGACGAATTCGACGTTATGGTTGTGATAGGTGAAGACGATGCCGGCGTCCTTGAGCACGCGGCCGGTGTTTTCGAGTTTTTCGCACATGAACTTGACGCCTTCTTCGCTCTTGAAGAGGTCCATGTTGTGCGGCCAGGGATAGGCGGTGTATTTGCACCGGAGCGCGTTGAGTTTTGCGGCGACTTGCTCGGGGCGCTCGATCAGCTCGACGCCGGGCTCGTGCGTGGCGCAACAGACGAGGCCCTCGCCCTCGATGATGTCCGCGAGTTCGGTGGGATCGATCTTTGCAGCCATGCCGCTGATCTGGACGGCCTGATAGCCGATCTTGCGCAGTTTCTTCAACGATTCCACCACGCCTTCGCGGTCTTTGATGAAATCGCGAATGGTGTAAGTGATGGCCGCCACTTGTTCGATTTTCATGAAATGATCTCCTTATGTTGAATCGGTTTTGTTCAATGTTTTCGATAGGTCCTGAATCAACGGTTGAATGAATCCGTAATGTCTGGCGGTTTGATTTTGACGATCTTTTTTTGGTGCGTGGACTCAGCGGCTTTTTTCTTCAGGATGCGCTCGACTGCCGCGCCATTGATCGGCAGCGACACGGTCTTGCCCTGCTCGGAAGAAAGAAAGATGGCGTTGGCCAGTTCCACGGAACGCATGCCTTCCGGTCCGGGAGAGAGCAGCGGCGCGCCCTTGAGGATCGCATCAACGTAATTCTGCAGCATTTTTTTGTGCTGCGGCTCGTATCCCCTGGTGGGAATTTCAATCTCCCAGACTTCGGGCAGGCCGAAGATTTCGCGCGTGGTTTGGGAAAATTCCGAGACGGCGGTTTCCGTACGCCAGAATTTCAGGCCGTTGTTGCACACTTGCACACGGCCGTGCTCCGCGTTGATTTCCAGCCGGTTCACGCCGGGATGCTCGCCGGTGGAGGTGATGAACACGCCGGTGCAGCCGTCGTCGTATTCCATGTAAGCGGTCACTTCGTCTTCCACTTCGATGTCGTGGTGCTTGCCGTAATGGCAGAACGCGCGCACGCGATCCGGCATGCCGAAAAGCCATTGCCACTGGTCCAGCTGATGCGGGCATTGGTTGACCAGCACACCGCCTCCTTCGCCTTTCCAGGTGCCGCGCCATTCCGCCGACTGATAGTAAATCTCCGGGCGGAACCAGTCCGTGATCACCCAGCAGATGCGATGGATCTTGCCCAGCTGGCCTTCGTCGATCAGCGCCTTGAGTTTCTCGAAACGCTCGTCGATGCGCTGGTTGAACATCGCGGAGAAAGCCTGTCCCTTCGTTTTTTTGTGGGCGGCGATGATCCGCTCGCAATCCTTTTTATGCACGGCGAGCGGCTTGTCGATCAGCGCATGCAGACCCTGCTGGAAGGCGTCGATGCCCATCGGGGCATGGAAGAAGTGCGGAGTAGCGACGATGACGGCGTCCACTTCGCCGGAGCGATGCATCATTTTGTAATCGGTGAATTGCGGGATGCCGGGGTAGCGCTTGAGTTCGGCGTCGATGACGGAGCATACGCCGCCCAGCACGGCGCCGTTGATTTCGCCGTTGAGCAGGAGTTGAGCGTACATGCGGCCCATGTTTCCCAGGCCGGAGAGTCCGATGCGGACGGGTTTTGTCATGTCGTTCCTATTATGCGGTCAATGCGAAAATATTGCTGCTCATCGCCCTGCCGGATTGCGCCAATGAGCGCACTATGAAAACGTTTGCGGATGTTACGCGGCGTTTTGGGTTGGTTGCAAGCAATTTCGGGCAAAACGGCTTCAAACGCCGAATAGCTTGCTGCGGAAGAGGAAGAAAACCGCGCCCAGGATGCAAAAACCAGCCCAAAGGTAATCCCAGGTGAGCTTTTCCCGAAGATAGAGCAGTGAGAACGGAACGAAAATCGAGAGGGTGATGACTTCCTGTAGAATTTTGAGCTGGCCGACGGATAGGCTTTGATGGCCGATGCGATTGGCTGGGACTTGGAGCAGGTATTCGAACAGGGCGATGCCCCAGCTGACGAGTGCGGCGACGATCCACGGTTTGGCGGACATATTGCGGAGATGTCCGTACCAGGCGAAGGTCATGAAGATATTGCTGCAACAAAGCAGCAGGATGGCGATGATGCTGTGCTGCATAATGCTTTGCGGGCGGCCTCTTTTCGAGAATGCGATCAAAACGGCGGTAAGCATGCACGCGGCGAAAACGAAATCAAGAGGGAAATGCAGGATGCAATGAGGATTTATTTTCCGATCAGCAGCCGGTAATGCATCGCTGTTATGGGGTATGATTATTCGATATTGCAGTTGCTTTTTTGGCCGATGTAGCTTTGTTTTATATTGTTATGGCTTTTAATCGGATGACACTGGTTTTCATCGAAGGATGAATAATTCGGATAAAAAAACGCTGCTGGGTTCGACGGGGCTGGTGGGAGCGTTTACGCTGCTGAGCCGGGTGCTGGGCTTTGTGCGCGATGCGATGATGACGCACTTCCTTGGCTCCTCCGGCGCGGCGGCGGTTTTTTGGATCGCGTTTCAGATTCCGCATTTCTTGCGGCGCGTGGTCGGGGAGGGATCGCTTTCGGCGTTCATTGTGCCGGTGTATAGCGGCATTGAGCGGGAGCGTGGCGAGGCTGACGGCTGGAACTATGTCAGCAATGTGTTCAATGTGTTCGCCGTAGTGACGCTGATCCTGAGCGCGGTGTTGGTTCTGGTTCCCCAGCCGCTTTTCTTTCTCTATGGCGGCAGCAAGTATTTCTACGAATCCGGGCTGGAAGAGCAATGGCGCCTCGGCGTGCGGCTCACACGCATCATGATGCCATTCGTGATGCTGCTGGCCTTGACGTCGCTGTTGATGGGCGTGCTGCATGCGCGGCGGCATTTCCTCGCGCCGTCAATGGGTTCGATCATTGTGAATCTGATCATGATTCTATGCGGCTGCGCGTTCGCCGTAATCGCTGGAAATCCATCGAATCCCTTAATCGATAGAATGGATGCGTTGCCTTCATTCGAGAATCGATTCGTTGTGGTGATCGCTTGGGCGGTGATACTGGGCGGCGTGCTTCGCGTGTTGATTTTGCTGCCTCCGCTGCTCAGCCGAGGCTGGCGTTGGCGGCCTTTGTTCAACTGGCGCGATCCGGGAGTGATCGAACTGGCCCGCAAAATGGTTCCGGCATTCGTGGGGCTGGCGGTGTACCAGTTCAATCTGATGGTGAACATGACGCTGGCGGCCTGGATCAGCGATGCGGCGGTGAGCTACATCACGTATAGTCAGCGATTGATGCAGCTGCCGCTGGCGATCCTGGCGACGGCGATGGCGACGGCGATCTTGCCGCAGCTCACGTCGTATGTGCTGGAGCAGCGCAAGGTGGAATTGCGCGGGCAGCTGGATTTTGCCTACCGGATTCTGGCGGTCGTTTATCTGCCGGCCACGGTGGGGTTGATCGTGCTGGGCGGGCCGATTGTAAAGTTCATTTTTCAGAGCGGGGAGTGGACCGCCGCTGATTCGGCCGGGACGCATTTTGCGTTGATTTTTTATGCGCTGGGTTTGCTGGCGGTGGGGATTCAACAAATCCTGACGCCAGTCTACTATGCGCAAAAGGATATGGTATCGCCAGTGAAGTTCGGAGCGATCTCTGTCGCGGTGAATCTGACGCTGTGTTTGATTTTAATGCAGACGCGGCTGACCTATGGCGGATTGGCGCTGGCTGGAACATTGAGCGTGATGTTCAACGTGTGCTTGCTGCATCGCGGGCAGCGTGAGTTGATCGGGCCGTTTTTCACGGCGCGGATGCTGCATTCGCTCTGGCGGACGGCGCTGGCCGCGTTGATTATGGGCGCGGCGTGCTATTGGGGTTATGGCTGGACGGCGCGCGCGCTGCACGTGGAAGGACGCCTGACCGTTGCGATGGCGGCGCTGGCCTGGGTCGCGGCCGGAATCATGATCTATGTGGCTGCTTGCTGGCTTCTGCAGTTGAAGGAACTCAATAGCGTCATGGATATTCTTCGCCGGCGCAGGAAATAAGCTCGGATGCGCATTCCCTTTTTTTAATCGGATTTGAATTGTCGGACGGGCCGGACCTGTCAGACTTGTCCGGCTTGCTTCGCGAAGTTTTCATTCGCTTTCCGTGTCGCGTTCGATGTTGCGGATGACGGCGAGGGTGATCTGGATGTGGTGGAGCGAAACGGCGCCGTCAAGCAGGTAGAAAAGCTGCTTGGGCTGCTTATCGAGGCCGAAGTTATGGGCGGCGGCGTGGATGCGGGCGAAAAGCGGAGGCGGCGTCCAGGGCTGGGCTGTCTTCAGGTTGTTTTCCTGGATGTATTCGAGCAGGAGCCGGAGCGCGCCAGCCGGGGTTTTGCGGATGGCCTTGGCGACGTCTTCCAACGGGTGGCGAGCGTAGAACATTTCAAAGGCGCGTTCCTTCGCAATATTTTCACGCTCCTGTTTATCGGCGTATGGTCCGATGCGCGGCCGGATTTTATGCGGACGCCGCTGAGCTGATTCTGTCTGTTGTGTTGAGGGTTCGTCTTGTTCGCTGCGAGATACGGCGGCCGAGCGTTGAGGCGCGTTGGGATCGACATCCAGGCGCAGAGAGTTCTTGCGGCAGTAATCGACGATGAAAGCAATGAATTCGTCGGCGTATTTCTCGGCCTTGGACGGACCGACGCCGGAGCACTGGAGAAAGCCGTCAAGACTGGACGGACGGCGGCGGGCCATGTCGCGGAGCGCGGCGTCGCCGAAGATCATGGCGGCGGCGATGCGTTCGATGTCCGCGATGCCGCGACGAACCTTATGCAGGTGATCGAACAATCCGCGATCCACTCCTTCCCAGTCTTTTTCCGTGAGCCGCTCGACTTTGGGCTTTTTGATCACGCCGCCCCAGGAGGTGGTTTTCAGTTTTACCGGCTCAGGTTGAGCGACAGCTGATTCCAGCGTAAGCGCCACGATTCCAACGCCTGTTTGAGGTTCGAAGAGGGGGAGCGATTCAGCGGTCTTCAGCGCCTTCCAGCCTTGCTGGGTCAAGGTGAGCGGGTCGTTTTCCGTGCCGCCTTGCAGGCATTGCCGGGCGATGAGCTGCTCGATGAAATCGCGCGCGTCCGAGGCGCTCCAGGGCGCCAGGGCGGAGAAATGCGGACCGGGCACATGTTCGCTCCGGGCCACGGCATCGTCGTTTTCACCGGCGAGGAGTTTGGCGGTGAAGGCGGCGTCATGCTCGCCGTTTAATGCGGCGACGCACTCGAGGATTTTCTGGGCGGTCTCTCCAGCGTCGCGGATGAGGGGAAGGCCGCCAAGGCAGATGTCGCACGCGCCGCAGTTGGGCGAACCCGACGGAAGGCCGAAGTAACTTGATAGCGTGTTGTGGCGGCAGCCGATGCCTTTGCAGAATTGGAAGATCGCATCGAGCCGGGCGAGCGCCGGTTTCTTCTCGGTGTTTTCCAGGCTGGCATGATTGAATTGCCAGTAGCCGAAATCCGTGAGGGCGAAGATCAGGGCGCGCTCGGAGTTTGGGCCGCCTTGAGCGAGCAGCGCGGTTTCCTGCTGAAAACGTTCGAGCGACGGCGGCATGCCGGCGTGGATCGTGACGCGCGGAGCTCGATGGAGCGCGGGCAAGGGGAAGCCGGTCAGCGTGACCAGCGTGTCGATGCGTCCGGCTTCATAAGCCTCGATGTGCAGATTGCGCTGGCGCTCGGGCATGGCCGGCATGACAGCCGCGACCTTGTGGCGTTTACGCGCGAGGAACGCAGCGAGCGGCTCCGCGTCGTTGGGACGCATAACGTAAATCAGACCGGGCTTGCCTGCATTCCGGGCGATGATCGCTTCGGCCTGGCGCGGAAGTTCAGCGGTCTTTTCGACACGCAGCAGCACTCCGGGCAAGACAGCGGGCGCCGCGATGCGTTCGGGCCGCTCCAACTGCAATGTCCGTTCGATCCAGGCTTGCGCTTCCGGAGTCTGATGCGGACTGCATGCGCAAATCGCGGCATCGGGGAAGAATTGCCGCAGGCGCTTGAGCGCCTCGTGATCCGCGTGAAACTCGCCGCAGGCGCGCACGGCGCGATGGGCGTCTTCGATGATGATTTGCGCGGGCGCGGAGTGGCGCAGCAGGTCGGCGAAACCTTCCGATACGGCGCGATGCGGAGTGACGCATAGGATGCGGAGCGATCCGTCGCGCAGGCGTTTGCGCGTTTCGATTTGCTGCTGGAAGGACGCGCCGCCGCCCAGCATCGCCACGGAGTCATCCAGCTGCTCCAATGCCGCGTCGTCCAATCCTTTGGCGCGGATGAGCAGGACAAGTCCGGCGAGCTCGTGCGCGCATTCGAGACAGAGCTCGAGCGCCTGTTGTCGCGAGGCCAAGAGCAGAACGTCCTTGCCTGCCTGCATCGCATCGCGCAGCCGGTCGCGGCATGTGGCGTCAATGTTATCTGAATGCTGATTCATAAGCGTTGATTGATCGCGCGTTGAGCGATTGATAAATGCGGTTTGGGATCGTCCTTCGCGCGACGCCGCATCAACCGAGTTCGAAGTCGATGTTTTCCACCCGGTCGCAGTTGATGAGGCTTGGGGCGTTTTCCATGCGCTTGAACAAGCCGCAAAGCACCTTGCCCGCGCCCGCTTCGATCACGGCGTCGGGCTTGGCGTCGAGGATCATTTTCATGGCAGCGATCCAACGGACGGGCGAGGTGATCTGACGGGCGAGCGAGTCCTTGATCGCTTCGACTCCGATCATGGCCTGGGCGTCGGCGTTGTTGATGAAACTGCAATTGGGCGGCTGAAGGTTCGCGCGGTCGAGCGCGGCGCGCATTTTATCGGCGGCGGATTGCATCAGGGGGCTGTGGAACGCGCCGCTGACGGGGAGGATCAGCGCGCGCTTGGCGCCGGCCTCGCGGGCTTGATCGCAGACTTGTTTGACCGCCGCTTCTTCGCCGGAGATGACCAGCTGGCCGGGTGAGTTGTAGTTGGCGATGCCGCAAACGCCATCGGCGGCCTCGCAGATGATTTGCAGTGGCTTTTCATCGAGTCCGAGCACGGCGGCCATGGCGCCGGGATGCTGGACCGCGCAGGCGGCCATGAGCTCGGCGCGCGTCTGCACGAGGCGCAGGCCCGTGGCGAAGTCGAACACACCTGCGGCGTAGAGCGCGGAGTATTCGCCAAGGCTGTGGCCTGCCACGACGCGAGGGGTAATGCCCTTGGCCTGGAGCGCGTCGAAAACGATGGCGCTGTGGATGAACAGGGCCGGCTGGGTGTTGTGGGTGTCTTTCAATTCGTTTTCGGAGCCTTCAAAGCAGATCTGGCTGATCGGGCGTCCGAGAACTGCGTCGGCCTCCTCGAAACGTTGCCGTCCGATAGCGGTTTTATCGCGCCAATCCTGGCCCATGCCGACGCGTTGCGATCCCTGGCCGGGAAAGACGAATGCGAGATTGCTCATGCTGCTGTTGCTCCTGAACTTCAGTGACATTATGCCGGTCTTTGTGCTTGCTTCATGTTTCGACAGCCCAAGAGGAATATCGAAGCGAAGGCGTTATGGTCAAATGGTTTTTGTGTTCTGCTAATTCTTTGAATTGCTGGGCGAAGGAGCGGGAAGGTTTGAGTTTATCACTTATGCCATTGCCGTTCTATGCAGGATTTTTTTGCGTCTTGCGCGGGATGAAGCAGGCGAGGACCAGCGCGACGCAGGCGAGCACGGCGAGCGTGGCGAGACCGATGCTGTAGCGCTCCGGACCGCGATCCTGGAATATTTTCATCACCAGTCCCCAGATGCCGAGTCCGAAGATGGCGGAGAAGCGGCCGGTCAGCGCGTTGAAACCGAAGAACGTGGCCGTTTGCTCCTCTGGCACGAGCGTCAGCAGCAGCGGCCGGGTCACGGTCCAGGCGCCGGCGAGACCGAAGCCGATGAACACGGCCGCGACCTGGATGAGGCGGTGCTGCGTGTCGAGGACGAGCAACAGTAGCGTGGCGATCCAGAGCACAATGACGCCCAGCAATGCGTTTTTTGGGTGATACTTTTCGGCGAGCCAACCGATGGGCCAGGCCGCGAGCATGGCCGCCACAATGCCCAACGTCAGGAATCCCTTGCATTGTGCATCTGAGAATTGCGCGGCCTCGTTCAGGTAGAGCCCCAGGTTGGCGTAAACCGCATTGACGCCATTGAGGAAGAGGAACGAGACGATGAGGAAAATCCAGGCCTGCCGATGCTCGCGCAGCGCCTGCCAGGTTTGGCGCAGGTTTTCGCGCAGACCGCCATTCTGTTTTTCATGCATCGGCGGACCTTCCGGCGCCAGCAGCATGCAGGGGAGTGCGAAGATCAGAAAGAATACCGCCGTCCAGATAAACGCGTGCGGCGCATTCACGACGCCATCCGAGCCCTGCGCCAGCCGGCCGACGATGTGCAGTCCGGCGATGGATCCGAGGTAGCCCACGCCCACGCCAATGCCGGAGATCTGATTCTGCCGATCCGGCGGCGCCACGTAGGTCAACAGGCTGTCGTAGAACGTGCTGGCCAGGTAGTAGGCCGCGGCGGCGCAGATGAACAGGCCCAGCGCGGGAATCGCGGACGGCGCAAAGGCCAGGCTGGCCGTGGCCACGATGCAAAGGATCGTGCTCAGATTCAGCAGCCATCTTCGCCGGGCATGCGCGTCGGCCCAATGCCCCAAGGGCGGCGCAATGATCAGCACGATGGCCATCGCTCCGATCAGCGCGTAGTTGTAGCTGTAATCCGCGACGTCCTGTGTGTCATTCAGCCAGACGGGAAAGTAGAGCGTGATGATGTTCAGCGAAAAGATCGTGTTCGCCAGATCATACAACGCCCACGCCCCGGCGCGCACCGGGCTAGTGGGAGGAAGAATCGGTTTGGAAGAATGGGCCATGCTGCGCCTTTGCGGATTGAATGATCAGCGTTCGATTATAAGACGGCGTCAACTCGCCCGGTAACGGCGGCCGGCGCGCATGAAGGCGTGGATGTTCTCCAGCGGCGTCTCCTGCGGCAGGTCACAGCCCGTGCTGAGGATGAAGTTGGAGTACGGCGCCATTTTTTTCAGCAGGTTGGTCACTTCCGCTTCCACGTCCTGCGATTTGCCGGTGAGCATGCAGCCGGTCGGATTGATGTTGCCCATCACGGCCACGTCCTCGGGCAGTTTTTGCGCGACCGCCGGAAGATCGACGCCGGCCACGGGCGAGTCGAGGCTAACGGCGCTCACTCCGGCGCCGGCCATCTGATCCAGCAAGTGCATGGTGTTGCCGCAGGTGTGGTAGACCGTGGCCACGCCGGTGTACTTGCAGCTCTCGATGATGTGGCGGATATAATTCGCGGAGAACGCGCCAAATTGCTCCGGTCCAAGCATCACGGCGCTGGGTTCGAGCACGCAAAGCACCTGGGCGCCGGCGGCGATGAGCAGCCGCGCATATTCCTGGATTCTTTCCGTGGCGTACTGGCAAACTGCGTGCAGCTCGTCAGGCTTCAGGACGGTGGCCATGGCCGCCTCGCCAGCTCCCATCATCAGCGCCGCGAGGGTGTATGGACCCGTGACATAGGCGCCTTTCAGGATCGAATCGGGAAGGCCGATGCACATCAGTTTCATCGTTTCAACATAACCCAGCAGCCGTGTGTCGAAGGCGATGTTGACCTGCGCGCGTTGGGTGAGTTCATCCACGGAAAATTCGCCCTGGACAACGGTGGCGGACTCCGCCTGGGGAAAGACGGTGTAGCGTCCGAGCGCGTTGGCCTCGACGGCCAGGTCCATCAAGGGGAAGATCACATCCGGCTCGAAAGCCTCGGCGATCGCCTTCATCACCTTGAAGTGCTCGCCATAGTTCTGCTGCGCGAGTTTAATCGTACAGCCGGTCATGTTGAGTCCGGGGAATCCAACCAGCGGCACAACCAGGCGGCGGCCTTCATTTTGCGCTCTGCGAAATTTCTCGCGAAAAGGATTTTGCGTCATCGAATGTGCTCCAGGTTGTTACACTCGCATTGTGCCTGCTTATGCGTAGCGGCCGGCGGTTCCATGCTTGATGAATTCTTCGCAGGCATATTCCTGCCACATGGGATCCAGGCCGATGGAGGTATTGTCCCAGTAGTATCCGGCGAGAAATCCGCCGCGGCCCTTCCAGAGTTTGTCCAGCATTTCCCGAGCCTTGGCGCGGATGATCTCCTCGTCGCGCTTCTGCAGCGTCTTCTGGATATCGACTGGGCACCAGAAGGTGATCTTGCCATTTTCCTGGTATGAGGCCAGCGTGTCGATGCCGTGAAGGTCGGGCTGGTCGAATTGCAGCAGATCGACGCCCGCTTCCATCAAGCCGGGGATGATTGCCGCAATCATGCCGCAGGAGTGCATGAAGACCTTGAGATTGAGTTCGTGCGCGATGCCGCAGAGTTTCACGAAGCGCGGAAAGAACTCTTGCCGCCACATGTCCGGGCTGATCAACAGCTGCGTCTGCGTGCCCCAGTCCTCCAGCAGCATGACGCAATCGCAGCCCTGCGCGGCGTAGTTCCGGATCATGTGCTCCAGCATCACGTCGATGCGGTCGTGCAGTTCATGCATCCGGTCCGGCTCAAGGAACAGGTCCATCAGGTACTGATCAAGCTTGCGCATCTTGCGGGCGATATTGAAGGCGAATCCGGGCAGGTCGCCGATGAGCCACTTGTCAGGATGATCGGCGCGGCGTTTGGCCACGCAGGCGTAGTCTTCCGGCTTGGAGTAGTCGGGGAATTCGTAGGAGTCCAAGTCTGATATGTTCTGCAGCACGCCTTTGACGACTTCGCCTTTGGATGTTTTGTCAATTCTGGCCCAGAGGTTGCCCCATTCATCGGTGCGTTCCCAGCGCCCGCCGCCAATCTCGCGCCAATCGGTGGAATGGGTTTGGGCGGAGCATCCGCCGCTGACGATGTCGGAGTTCTTGAAAGATCGGGCGACGCGTTCCGGTCCTTCGAAGTCAAGCGTGAGTCTTACGATTTCTCGAGCTGTCATGTAGTCTTCCTTTGCATGATTGCCGCGACAAACACTGTCCGGCCGATTTTGATTATTTTTAAACGTGATGATCAAATCAACGATATTTATATTTTTTATCGGAGAATGTTTTGCCATCGAAATAGATTTGCCAACGAAGTGCTTGACGGGCGGCGATCTGGAATGAATTAATTGTGCCATTATGTGCAGTCCTGAAATGGAATGCGCGGTTGATCGCTGAAGAGCAATGCCCGGCGCCGTCCGCTTGGCGCGAGCGAAAAATACTTAATCGATTTTGCAATTGCACGGAGGAAGAAGATGGACCAGGTGCTCGGACAGATCGCAGTATGCGTTGAACGTGGAAAAATCAATATGGCTTCGCCGTTTCCGCCGGACTTGGCCGGTCAGAACGGCGCCGAGGAACTGACGCAAAGCGCGTTGGATGCGGGGCTTTCCGCTGAGGAAATCTTGAACCAGGGATTGATTGTGGGGATGCAGAAGATCGGCGAGAAATTCCGCAACAATGAGGCGTTCGTGCCGGACGTGCTGCTGGCGGCCAAGGCGATGAACGCGGCAATGAAATTGCTGGAGCCTTTGTTCAAGGCCGACGCAAATCGATTCAAAGGGACGCTGGTGATGGGCACGGTCGCGGGCGATTTGCATGACATCGGCAAGAACCTGGCGTCAATGATCATTCAGGGCGCGGGGTGGAAAGTCGTGGACATGGGCGTGGACGTCTCCACGGAGAAATTCCTGGACGCGATCAAGGCAAACGAAGGCTGCGTGGTGGGCATGTCGGCGCTGCTGACGACGACGATGGCCAACATGGAACAGACCGTCCGGGCGATTAAAGAGGCGAGTCCTGCGACCAAGGTGATCGTGGGCGGCGCACCACTGAGCCAGGAATTCGCGGACAAGGTGGGCGCCGATTGTTACTGCCCCGATCCGCAGCGTGGCGCCGAGTTTCTCGAAAGCCTGTCCGCCGGCGCCTGAGTTTCGAATGATACAATGAACGATCCCGGCATTTCAGATCAAACCATCGAAACGGTGATTGCATTTGACGAGATTGCCGTTGATGCAGCGTCGTTGATTCAATCAATGGGCTACATCGACTCGGCATGCCCGGAGCCGGTGCGGCTGACGGTTGAGGAGGCGCTGCTCGAAGCGGCGCCGCATGTTGATATCCGCGGAGGCTATCGGATTTTGCCGGATGATGTGCGGCTGGAAAATTCCGGCGAGATCGAATGCGGCGCTTGCCGTTTTAAAGTGGGCAAGGTCATCAAGGGGCAACTGCGCAGGGCGCGAAGGCTGGCGTTATTTGCGATCACGATCGGCGATGCGCTGGAAACGCAGGCGCGTGATTTATTGCGCGGCGATGATCCAGTCAAAGGCTATGTGCTGGATGCTACTGCGTCGCTGATCGTGGAGAGCGCGGCGGACCGGCTGCATGAGCAGTTGCGCAACGCGGCTGCCGAATGGGGCTGGAAGACCACGAATCGTTTCAGTCCGGGGTATTGCGGCTGGCCGGTCGAGCAGCAGCACATCCTTTTCGCGCAACTGCCTGCGAAATTCTGCGGCATCACGCTGTCGGAAACGGCCTTGATGCATCCGATCAAGTCGGTCAGCGGCGTCATCGGCCTGGGTGACGGCGTTGCCTATCATCCCTACCCGTGCGATTTCTGCAACCGCCAGGATTGCTACAAGCGTAAACGCTAGACCGGATTATCCATTCAGGAATCTTCAAAAAAAATCTCACGCGAAGGCGCAAAGTCGCGAAGGCCGCTATTAGATATTCACAGAACATGGAATTTGTTCTCCGTGTTCTCTGTGTACTCTGTGGTGAATTTTTTTTTATATTCTATTAAATTTTTCCGATTGCTTTCGCGATGCAACGGATGTGATCCGGCGATGTGCCGCAGCATCCGCCGACCAGACTGGCGCCTGCCGTGATGCATTCCTGAATTCCAGCGGCGAAGTCTTCCGGCGTCAGATCAAATACGGTATGGCCGTCCGCCAGACGCGGCTTGCCCGCGTTGGGCTGGGCCATGATCGGGATGCTGACGGCTTGTTTCATGAAACTCACGATGACGGCGGTTTCGCGAGGATCGAGATCGCCGCAGTTCGCGCCGACGGCTGCCGCACCGGCATCGGCCATGGCCACGGCGATTTCCCTGGCGGTATTGCCCATGATCGTCCGGCCGCCGTTGGCTGTGGTATTGAAGGAGAGGGAAGCGAGCACGGGGACGTCTGCGACATCGCGGCAGGCGCGGACTGCGCAGAGCGCCTCGCGCAGATCGAGCATAGTCTCGACGATGAAGCCGTCAACGCCTCCGGCGAGCAGGAACTCAGCCTGTTCCTTGAATGTCTCGCAGCATTGATCCTCGGTGTATTCCCCATAGGGTTCGAGCAGTTGGCCGGTCGAACTGATGTCGCCCAGCACATAACGCCCTTCGCCCGCCGCATTTTTAGCGATCCGCGCGCCAGCGAGATTCACCTCTTTCACATCGATGTTCACGTTGTGCGTTTCAAGATAGATGCGATTCATCGTCAGCGTGTTGGTGATGAGCAAGTCGCAGCCCGCTTCGCAATAGCGCTTGTGCACCGCGAGCACCTCGTCCGGATGTTGAATGCAGTTCTGGCCGCCCATATCCAGTCCGGCGAGAGCCAGTTGCGTGCCCATCGCTCCGTCGATCAGGATCGGCGTTGTCGCAGTCGCAATCAATTCAGCAAGCTTCATCTTCGGTGTTCTCCTTGGCAGTGCCACAAGCAAATTTTTTTCGATCATTGAATTTGTACTCCTATGCTTTGAGATGCAAGCGAAAGTTCTTTTTATATCGGCGATCTGCATTGATTGCGACGAAGTGTAGCGTTCGCTTGCTTGATTCGCGTCAGATTGACGCGGCGATGCGGAAGAGTGTGTAATCTTGGAGCGCTATTTTCTCGTAATAAGTGGCGGAAGTTTTTGTAAATCCTTTAATTCCAAACCCTTTTCAATTTTGGCGCCTTAATTGCAAAAAAATGATGGCAGTTAACGCTTTGGTAGCCATGCCGGCAGGCCTACCGAGGAAGGTCAAAAAAAGAAGGTTCAGCTCGCAAAAGGAGGTTTGCGAAAATGAATCAGACAGACAAACCCAAACGTCATGCACCGGTTCGATGGACGGTTGTGTCATTGATGCTTGCGCTGGTTGTCATTGGCGTCGTGACCGTGGCGGGCCTTCACGCGATTCAGGCCAAGGAGGATGATCACACGATCCTGTCGCCCGGGCAACCTGGAATCATCCAGCGCATCGAAACTATCCTGCGCAATGATGAGAAGGAGGCGCAGCAGCGCATCAATGAGACATTGAAAGCCCTGGAAGAGGCGAAGCAGAGCGAAAAGGCTCAAGCGGCGCCGGCTGATAACGATCCATTCGGCAACTGGGCCTTATTCCAGTCGCCCTTTGCCGATAAGGGCTGGGATCCATTCGGCGAAATGAATCAGATGCGCCGCAACATGGAGCGCGTGTTCAACGACTCTTTTTCGCGCATGCGCCTGGGAGCGCCGTCTTCGCTGACGGATGAAGTGATGGCATGGTCGCCTCAGGGCGAATTCGAAGAGACCAACGACGCCTATATCTATCGCTTCGATGTGCCCGGTGTGGATAAAAGCGCGGTTAACGTCACCCTGGAAGGCAATCGTCTGACCGTGGAAGGGCAGCGTGAATCGCGCATCGAGAAGGAGAATAAAGATAATAATTTCTACCTTCGCGAGATCCAACAGGGGCAATTCCAGCGTGTGACGACCGTGCCCCGCGACGTCGATTTGAACGGTAATCTCAAATCGAAACTTGAGAATGGCGTGCTCACTGTGACGCTGCCCAAACTGAAGGGTGTGAAGAAGACCGACGCCCAAAAAATCGAGATTCAATGATAAAGGAGGACGCTCTCATGAACATGAACATGAATAAACTTGCACCCTGGAACTGGTTCAAAAAGGAAGATGAGACCCATGATGCCGCCCTGCCTGTTCGGAGGGCGGCGGGGGAGGCGCGTCCCGCGCATCCTATCGAACAGATGCATCGCGAAATGGATCGAGTATTCGACGACTTTTTTCGCGGAACTGGCGTTTCGCCTTGGCGGCATTCGTCGCTCGCATCGCCGGGATGGAACGATAACGGCTGGCTCAAACCCAGCGTGGACATCTCGGCCACGGATCAGGAATACGCGATCAACGTGGAACTGCCGGGCGTCAGCGAGAAGGACGTGCAGGTCGAACTTTCCGGCGACACGTTGCGCATCAGCGGCGAAAAGAAGCATGAGAAAGAAGAGAACGGCAGGGATTTCTACAGCGTCGAGCGCTCCTATGGCGCCTTTCAGCGCGTGCTGGCCATACCCGATGATGCTCAGGAGGACGGCATCAACGCCGCCTTTAAGAACGGCGTGATGACGATCACGATACCACGCAAGGAGCCTGGACCGGGATCGAAAGCGAAGCGGATTGAGATCAAGTCCGGAAATTCGCCGTAAAATTGAATCCGGACCGAAAAACACACGCCGGGTTATCGCTTGCCCGGCGTGTGTTTTTTGCGTGAGAAACTATTTAGCTGGCTTAGCTGGTTCAACCGTATTGACCGATTCGTCCGTATCGCTGGGTGTTTCCTTTTTGGAATATGTTTCCGGCTCTGGATCGTATCCCAGTACGCCGAAGCCGATTTCAAAGGGAAGGAGTTTGACCTTGGCGCCGATGAAACTGACGCCGACTCCGCCGATCGGCCAGATGTCCAGCGAGACAATGTCGCCCCAGCGATCATCGTCGGAAATGACGCCCGCCTCAAGGATCATGCCATCGTAAGGCCGGATGCCGTTGCCGGCCATGTAACTATACAAGCACGCCATCCGACTTGATTTGTGGCGGACTATTTTCCATGCCCACGGTGATGCTGGCGCAGCCAGCCAAACTGACGCAGAGCAATCCTGCGACTGCGCATTGAATCCATCGATTTCTCCTCATCTCCGGTTCCTTTCGATTTGCATGATGATAGTATTACAGCATCGATTTTGCTTGTCAGTATCCGTCCGAACCGCCGGGCGTCTGCGACAAAATGATGCCATTGATTTTGAGACGCGGATAGGCGCCGATGTTACATTTCGGATTTTATGAGCCCAATGCGCCTTATTCTTCCGTGGCGTTTTTCTTGAAGCCGATCTTGACCAGGTCGTGCAGGCGGATCATGCCGACGCATTTGCCGTTTTTTGTGGTGTTGATCACGGGGAGCACGGAAATCTGGCTTTTGCGGTTCTCCATGAGTTCGAAGGCGCGCACGGCCGGATCGTTTTCCAGCACGGTGCGAGGGTTGGCGGTCATGATGTCGCTCGCCTTAAGCGTGGCATAATCGACTTTGCGCATGAGCAGACGGCGGATGTCGCCGTCGGTGATGATGCCCAAGAGGCGGCGGCTGCGCATGTTTTCCACGATATTCACGCCGCCGAGAGGAGTCTCGGTGAGTTTGGTGATGATCTGCGAGAAGGAAGCCTCGGGCCGCAGCATCGGATTTTCCGCGCCGGAGTGCATCAGGTCTTTCACTTGCAGCAGCAGCTGCCGTCCGAGCTGCCCGCCGGGATGGAACATGGCGAAGTCGCTGGAGCAGAATCCGCGGCATTCGGCGATCACCGTGGCCAGCGCATCGCCACAGGCCATAGCGACAAGCGCGCTGCTTGTCGGCGCAAGGCCCAGATGCCCGGCTTCGCGCGGTTTGCCAGTGTTCAGCGTCACATCGCTCATGCGCGCCAGTTGACTCTCGGGATCGCCGGTAAGCGCTACGATCTTCGCCCCGATGCGCCGGACATGCGGGATGATCTCCAGCGTTTCGGCGGTGTAGCCGCTGGCGCTGATCGCGAGCACGACGTCCTGTTTGTTGATCACGCCCAGGTCGCCGTGGATCGCGTCGGAAGAGTGCATGTACACGGACGGGGTGCCGGTGCTGGAGAGCGTGGCGGAGATTTTCTGCCCCACGAGGCCGGATTTGCCCACGCCGGTGACGACGACTTTGCCCTTGCTGTTGAGAATCAGTTCGATGGCTTTAGTGAAGCGGGTGTCCACGAGTTCAATCGCGCAGTCCAGCGCTTCGCGCTCCTGCCGCAGGAATTTTTTGACTTTGTTTACGTTTTTCATGGTTTCGATTTATATAATTCAAAAGATGGAATCGCTCAGCGCAATGGATCGCTCAAATCAACGTTGCTTTGTCCCGATGAATATGACGATGGCCGTGACAACCAGGGCGGCGACAAAGCCCAGACATAGGAGTGGAATAAGCGACATCCAGCGCAATCCTTTACGAATCTGGCGGTGGATGAAGCTGCAAAACCGTGAATGGAATTGCAAGGGCTAATTCGGAATCAGGGCGAAACGTTCGTAAGAACGCTAGCAGCCTCAGTTTTTTTTCGCCGCGGTCAAATCCGGCTCTAATCGCAACTGATCACAGAGGAATTCGATGATTTGTTCATGCCGGATTGGAGCTTCACGATAACCCAGAATGCATTCGACGCCTGCCGCGTCCATTTTTTGCTTGAACAGCTCGCCGAAGCGCGGGTGATGGATGATTTTCTGCAGCGGTGTTTTCGCGGGCAGGGGCGTCGCGTCCAGCTCGCCGTTGTAACTGAGCAGCATCGGCGGATCGTCTGGCGTGACGAAATCAATCGCCGAAGCCTGTTGACAGAGTTCGCGTCCTGCCGTGGTCTGGAAGTCCTCGGCTGAGGTGAAGCCGAAAAACTGGAACGCGATCCGCGGCATTTCGTCGCCGCCGATCTCCTGACGGATCCGCACCGGATCGTTAAAGGTCTGTCCATTGATCGCGACGACGCAGGCAAGGCGAGTGCTTAGCTTCAGCACGGGATCGTGCTTATTGTCCGGTTCAGCCATGTCATCCTGCACGGCGATCCAGATGGCCATGTTGGCGCCGGCGGAGGTTCCCATCGCCGCGATGCGCTTGGGATCGACATTCCAGCCGATGGCGCGTGAGCGGACGTATTGAATCGCGCGGGCGCCGTCCTTCATTGGCGTGGGAAAGGGATTGCCGGGCGCCAGGCGATAATTCGCCGAAACCAGCGAGATGCCATGATTCAGGCAATCTTGAATCAAACGCGGATTCGAGCGTATCCCTTGTTTGCTTCCGCCCATGAATCCGCCGCCGTGGAAGTAAATCAGCAACGGCGTGGGCAAATCCGACGGCGCTTTCCAAAGGTCCAGTTTCTGCAATCCGTGAGGGCCGTAACGCACCTCTTCATAGGTAGGTTGCAGCTGCTTCGGCAGTCGGCCGGCGCGCACGTCCTCCAGATGCAGCCGCAATTCGTCTTGCGTCAGCACACCGTCGCCGTCGCGGTCCGCCCAGGGGAAATTCTTCAGCCGCCAGGCCATCATGGGATTGTTTTGCGAGGTGACCGCCTCCTCCGCATGCGCCGGAAGAGCAAGCAGGATCGCGTATAGCAGCGTCAGGGCGACGCGCGACGCGTTGACGCACAGATGCAGAGCGCCGCTGCGTAAATGATGGTTAGATAAGTTGAACCTCATGACAATCGAGCGAGATGGACCGGCGCCGTTGGGCGTCATGATTTGCCGTTGCGGAACATCGTATGCACCACCGCCGGCGGCATATTGACAAAGATATTTTTCGTGCGTCCATTAAGATCGCGCATACGCTGCTTCACGATGCGGTCCACAGCGGCGATCCGGTTGCGTTTTTCGCCGAAGGTGACGCCTTTTTTGAATTTGCGCATGCCCATATAGGTGTAAAAGCAGAGCGGGCAATCCGGCTTCAGAGTTTGCAGCATGGCGTCGAACAGTTCGTCCACCAGCGCCGGGGCGAAATTATTGATCGGCAGACCGGAAACGACTGCGTCAAAGGCGATGTTGCGCTGCAGCACGTTTTGCACCGGCTCATTCACCACTTCGAAGCGCACCTGACGCTCCTCGGCCAATGGCCCCAGGCTTTTCATCAGATGCTCCGCCAGCCGTTGATTCAACTCATAGGCTACGAGCTCATCGCCCGCGCGCAGGCTCATAATGAGTTGTTTGGTGATCGGACCGGTTCCCGGACCGGCCTCAAGGACGCGGTAAGGCTGGCCATTGCCGTTTCGCGCCTGTTTCACCTGGCGCGCCATCTCATTCGCCAGAAAGCGGGAACTGGGAGTCACCGACCCCGTATGGTAAGAATCGCGCAACATTTCCTTCAAAAAAGCCGTACGTTCTTTAAGCGAAAGCATAAAATTGAAATCCTTGACAAAGTTCGAAGCAACACTGATACTCCCCCTCCTTTGCACAGACAAGCAAAATTTTGCCTCCACAATACGTGCCTGTAGCTCAGTTGGATAGAGCGCTTGCCTCCGGAGCAAGAGGTCGTGGGTTCGAATCCCGCCAGGCACGCCACCTTATAATCTGCAGCACTCTTTTCCAAAACACGAATTTGAAAAGCGACTCCCTTGGAGCCATGTGGCATGATTCGGTCGCCAATCTGAAAATCTGTCACACCAACTGAAGAGAGTCCGTACAATGATAAAGGCCGCCAGTTTATTTAGTCAATTGCTCAAACAGATTCCACGCTCCGCGTTCAACGCGCTGGCCCGCGAGCACGCCACCGAGCGCAGCGCCAATTAAGGGAATTACGGGGACCCTACTTAATTCTTGGCTTGTAAGGCCGTTTTACAAAAGATTGCAGGTATCATAGCCCGTCTTTCTCGCATCTGCATTCCCGGACTGCAGCATCACGTGACCCAACGCGGCAACCGCCGCCAACCGGTTTTTTTCCGCGATGACGACTATGCCCTCCAGCTGCGCCTGACAAACGTGACATGGGCATCTTGCTTATGTTTTCCTTAAAATTCACCACAGAGTACACCGAGAACACCGAGAACCATCGATATCGACTTCTCTTAACTGTTTTATCACAATGTGAGACGATCACTGAAATGCATCAGTTCCTGCGGGAGGGCTGGGGAGCCCTCCCGCAGGGGAGTGGTTTACCGCATGATGAACGATCTGTCAAAAACACTGGTTACAGGCATGGCGTCATTTGACGGACCATTGCTGATTCGTGCCGCCCCAGTAAGCCCAGGTGCCGACATTGGAACCGCTCGATGTGCCATAAGCGTCGAGGCACTGACCGGTTGAGAGAACCGGCGTAATGCGATAGTAGCCGCTGCCGACATCGGTGAACATAAAGCGTTGCGTCGTGCCGCCCCAGTAGGAATACAGCGCGATGTTCGTGCCGTTGCCCGTGCCCCAGTTCCACACA
>JAFGJS010000159.1 GCA_016928995.1 Candidatus Sumerlaeota bacterium
TAGGGGCGGAACATCATTGGCATTGGATATCCCTCAATATCGCGCCCCTACAGGGCTTAATAAGGTTGGATGATCGAGTCCCAGGGCTTCGCCCTGGACTGGTATGTCAAGCACCTTTGGCGCTGATAAGGTCGAATTTAAGAGATATAAAACCTTTAAACGCTACTGCCGCCCTCGGCTGTGTTCTCTTCCCATTAGGATCAATGTGTTTTTTGATTTCGAAATTTTGAATTTGGAATTTGTTTCGGATTTCGAAATTCGAAATTCGGATTTATTCTCTGTGAACTCTGTGGTGAATAATTCAAGGCTCCCTTTTGTTCGCTTCTATTGGTTCTCGAATTCCCGCAGATCGACGATGATTGGACCTTTGCCGGGATGTTTGGTGTTGTCGAGCTTCCACATGGCTTCGGCGTATTTGCCGTAGCGTTCACGGTAGGACTCGATGGGAAACGGACGGCGTGGGGGCATGGGCTTGGCCACGGGCGGCCGCCAGCGCGTGGTATACGCTTGAGAGGCAGATGGGGCCATGCGCGAAACGGTTGAAGACGACTTCTTTTTTGATGACGGGGAAGCAGATGAAGAGCGTGTTGTGACAGCCAGCACGATGTCGGCAGCATCGAGACGACCATCGGAGTTTAAGTCCAGCGTGGAGGTCGTCGTTATACCGCCGGTTTGCAGTGCATAGGAAGTTAACATCTCCACGGCAGTCGTAGGCAGTTCGATGGCTCGCAGTTCCGCGATCCATTCCTCTGGCCATTCAGTAGGCCAGGGCGAACCGAGCAGGGAATCCGTCGTATTTGTTTGGCCCAGGATATAACTGCGAATTGCGTCAACCCGATAATCCGTCGCCGCTTCATACGGACCGATGTCGAAATCCAGACCGTCGCCTGTCGAGCCAGCGCCCAGACCGTCGCCGTCCTGCGGACGCGCAGTGTCGAGAAAATCCAGCGTCACTCCCGCGCTCGTTCCAACATCAATTCCCGGAAATCCCGGCAGCAAACGGAAATCAAAAGCCCACGGATCTGCGAAGAGCGGTGTGGCTGTTGAATTCGTATCATCGCCGCGCGTTGTGCCTTCGATAATGCAATATGTTGGCGTACTAGAAGCCGAAATCTGTGATAAGCGAGCTGGTTTTCGATTGCTCCACAATATATTATTAATGATCGATCCATTACACTCAAATATCGCGCCTCCACTTGATGATGTATAATTAAAAGCGATAAGATTATTTATAATTGGACCGTTACATACAAAAATTCCACCGCCATACGATGCGTTCCCTGCGAGGTTATTGAAACAGATGGTGTTATTGACAACCGGCACGTTGCTATTTGCTACACCATATTCCCCAGAAAAAAACAACATTACCGAAAATTATTCCTGAAACTTGAGGATACTTGTCAGGAACACCATCATAATCAACCACATTAATCCCACGCCAATAATTAAAAATATGTGTTGTTATGGTAGGGGCGATTGTCCTCAAGCGTCCGTCGAACAACGCGTAAATGGCGGGCGATTGAGGACAATCACCTTTACCTTATAAACAGCCTCTCTTTAAAGAACATTCTCCATATTTTCTTTCGAGGTCAATTCACAATAGGGCAATTTGCAATGCGCAATTTTTTAGCCGAGGCGGCCGAATTGTTTGTCGAGGTCGGTTTTGGTGAGGCGGATGATGGTGGGGCGGCCGTGGGGACAGGTGTGGGTTGTGGGAGTAGTATAGAGGTCGTAGATGAGGCGGCGCATTTCTTCGGGCTGCAGGGTTTGTCCGGCGCGGATGGCGGCATGGCAGGCCATGGTGGCGTAGAGCTGCTCGCGGCGGTGTTCGATTTCGGCGGGGCGGCCTTCGCGGTCGAAGTCGTCGAGCAGGTCGCGCAGGAGGCGTTCGACGTCGGCGTGAGCAAGGTCGGCGGGCACGGCTTCGATGTTATAGGTCTGGCCGCCGAAGGGCTCGATTTCGAAGCCAAGCTCGTGCAGCAAGGGGGCGAGCTCCTCGAGCGCGGGAACGCTGGCGGGCGGGATTTCGAGCGTGACGGGGATGAGGAGCTGCTGGCTGGGCGATCCGTGACGCGGGGCGTTGCGGATTTTTTCGAAGAGCAGGCGCTCGTGCGCGGCGTGTTGGTCGATGAGGATCAGCTCGTCGCCGGTCTGGGCGATGATGTAGGTCTGGCCGAGCTGGGCGATGGGGCGCGGCATTTCGGGGAGTCCGGCGAAGTCCTCGGGCACGCGGGAAGGCTGGGGCTGTGCGGCGTGGATGGATTGGAAGGGGATTTCGTTCTGCGGCGCGGGCGGTGTTGTGGACGGTGTGGACGATGTGGACGGTGTGAACGGAGATGGCCCGGCTGATGCGCTGGCGCCGATGAAGTCGCCTTGCCCGGGAGATTGCCTGGCGCGGAGTTCGCCGTCGAAGTGGAGTTCGCGCGCGGCCTGGTTGAACAGCGCGGCGTAATCCGGCCGGGATGGCTCGTTGGGGGGCGGCTGTTGCTGCTGCGAGGGTTCGCCGAGGCGGCCGAGGTTGAAGGATGGCTTGAGGTCGGCGGTTTCGAGCGCGGCGACGACGGCGCGGTTGAGCAGCCCGGCGGCGATGCGTTCGTCCTGGAAGCGGATCTCTTCCTTGGTGGGGTGGACGTTGACGTCGACAGCTTGCGGGTTGATTTCGAGGAAGAGGAGCGCGATGGGATAGCGTCCGGTCATCAGCAGGCCGTGATAGGCTTGCTGGAGCGAGAATTGCATGGCGCGGTTGGCGACGGGACGGCCGTTGACGAAGAAATATTGATGCCGGCGGTCCTTGCGGGCGACGGCGGGCTTGCCGGTGAAGCCGGTGATTTTCACGCCCTGCTTGTCATGTTCGACGGGGAGCAGCTCGCCTTCCAGGTTCGAGCCGCAGAGCTGAATGAAGCGCTGGTCGAGGGATTGTTGCGGCGGAAGGTCGAAGATGATGCGTCCTTCGCGCTCCAGTTTGAATCCAATGCTGGGGCTTCCCAGGGCTTGCTGCGTGGCGATGTTGGCGATGTGGCCCCATTCGCTGGCGGGCGTCTTGAGGAACTTGCGGCGGGCGGGGACGTTGTAGAAGAGTTCGCGGATTTCGATGCGCGTGCCCTCAGGGCAGCCGGTGGGTTCTTGTTGCTGGAGTTGTCCGCCCCAGACGACGATGCGCGTTCCGGCGAGCTGTCCGGCGGGGCGGCTGACGAGCTCCATTTTGCTGACGGAGGCGATGCTGGCGAGGGCTTCGCCGCGGAAGCCGCGGGTCATGATGGCGCGCAGATCGGCGGAGCGCTCGATCTTGCTGGTGGCGTGGCGTTCGAGGGCGAGGGTGGCTTCGCCGGGGGGGATGCCGCAGCCGTCGTCGGTGACGGAGATGTCGCGGTTTTCGTTGCCGATGGCGATGTGGATGCGCGTTGCTCCGGCGTCGATGGAGTTTTCCGCGAGCTCCTTGACGACCGATGCGGGGCGGACGACGACTTCTCCGGCGGCGATCTGGTTGATTAATTCCTGGGGCAGTCTTCGAATCATGATCTTGTGTGCGCGTTCCTACAGATCTGGTTTTTTTTCGCGCTTCAGGGGCGCCTTGCGCGGTCCGATGCAACTCCAGAGAGGACAATCTTGATCAAGCCGCAAAAAAAAATTTTTGTCAAGCGATTGAACTTTTTGCAATTATGGGCTTGCATTGCGTGTTGAGTATTTTACAAGATGGTGGCTGGAGAAAGCGACATCTGTAAGCGGAGCATGGACTTCTTTGTCTGTTTCGGCTTAAAGCAGCGGATTGTTGCAACAGCCCGGCATTCGCGAGGTGAGGCCTATGGCGCGAGTATATGTAGGATTAGATATCGGCTCCAGTTGCGTGAAGGCGGTTCAGTTGCGCCGTCGCGGCAAGGAGCTTGAATTAGAGAAATATGGCGTTGCGGAGGTGAATCCCGGCGGTCCGCCTCCGACAGGCGCGACTGCGCGCGAGGCGAAGGTTCGCGCGATTCAGACTGCGCTGGCGAACGGGAAGATCACGGCGAAGAGCGCGGTTTCCGCGGTGAGCGGCGAGCCGATCATCGTGCGCTATATTCAGCTGCCGGACATGCCGGAGAATGAGCTGCGCGAGGCGTTGAAGTGGGAGGCGCAGGAGTATGTTCCGTTTGAGCTGGATGAGGTGAACATCGATTCGACGGTGCTGGGCAAGTCGGAAGACGGCTCGATGGTGAACGTGCTGCTGGTGGCGGCGAAGAAGGATTTGCTGAGCGAGCACATCGGAATCATCCGTCAGGCGAAGTTGCAGCCGGAGATCATCGATGTGGATTCTTTTGCGTTCATGAACTGCTTCGAGGCGAACTATGCGCCGATGAATGAGGAAGCCATTGCGCTGGTGAACATCGGGAGCAATGTGACGAACATCAATATTTTCAGCCATGGGGTGTCTTTGTTTTCGCGGGACATCGCGCTGGCGGGCGATGCGATCACGACGGCGATACAAACGAAGCTGAACAAGGATTGGCATGAGGCTGAGCAGCTGAAGCTGCTGGAGGGCGCTCCGGAGCCGGCCCATGACGCCGCTCCGGCGTTTGATAATATGGGCGGTGATGATGACAACAGCAGTCTGCTGGAGACGATCCGCGGGACGGTGGAGCGTTTGACGGGCGAGAGCCAGAAGGCTGAGACGCCGGAGGAGCTCGCGAGCAAAATGATCAAGACGACGCTGGATAATCTGTTGAATGAGATCCGGCGTTCATTGCAGTTTTTTGAGAATCAGGCCAATGGCCGGCCTGTGAAGCAGTTGATGCTGGGCGGCGGCGCATCGCGTATGAGCAATCTGACGAATTACATCCAGACGGAAATGAAGATGCAGGCGGATGTGATGGATCCGCTCAACCGGATCCGCCCGAGCGGAAAGTCTATTGATCTGAGCGCGCTGGATTCCGTGCGCAATATGCTCGGGGTGAGCGTGGGTCTGGCTTTGCGCAAAGTGTAGAAATCATCTTTTCCGCATCGAACCGAAAGGCTGGGACGAGGAACCATGATTGAGATCAACTTACTGCCCGATGATATGCGCAAGGGCGGGCGGGCGAAAAGCAGCAAGCCGGTGAAAGCGAAAACCGCGCCGGGGACTGGCATCTCGCCGCTGGTGCCGTTTGTGTTCCTGTTGATGCTTGCGGGGACGGCTGTCGCGGGCTACATGATGCTGATCGATTACTATCAGAAAAAAGTGGAAGTCAAGGCGATCGTCGATAAAGAGTTGCAGCTGAGCAACGACGTGAAACGGCGTCAGAATGAGTTGAAGGATCTTGAGCGGCTGGAGACCGAGGTCAATACGCGGTTGAAGATATTGCAGAGTTTGGATCCTGAGGATCGCTTGTTCTGGGCGGAAAAGTTGAACATCATCAGCGATTTGCGTTTGGAAAATATATATCTGGAGAAGATCGAGCTGACAGAAGAGGTGGAGGATGTTGAGACTCCGGAATCTCAGCTGCGGCGCGCGGAGTGGCAGCGGGCGCGGCAGAGAGACGCCAACAGCGTGCCGCGCGCCGAGCCGCGGAAAGAAACGCGGCCAAAAATCGAGCAGACTTTAGTTTTGCATGGGATTTGCGAGCCTGAGGATCCGAATCGCGAGGGCTGGGCGCCGACGGCGATTCAGACTTTCCGGCGTTATCTGGATTTGCTGAAGACGCATGAGGTTACGGAGGATGTGAGCGTCGAGTATCAGCTGCGTCCGTTTGCGAGCAACTTGGCGTATATCGCGCCAGGGGTGAATCTGGACGCGACGGCTGAGATTCAGAAGCATAAGGTGCTGCGTTTTCAAATCGTGCTCAAGACGCTGCCGATTTTGAAATACGTGGATCCCGGCAGCGGAGGAGCCGGCGGGGCTGAGTAGTTTCTTGCTGGCGCGCATCGCTTCGGCGAAGGCGGTATCGAGGAGATTGCAAGGAGAGCATGAATCATGAATCAAAAGAGTCAAAATGCGCTGCTGATCATCATGTTTCTTTTTCTGATGGTGCTTTGCGGTTTGGTTTATTGGCGCTACATGGTGCTTTCGACGGAAATGGCGGCGATGAACAAGACGATCAAGACTAAAGAGATGTTGATCGAGACGCATCAGAAGGAGCTGGATCGGCTTACGGCGCTGGAGTCGCGGCGGGATGAAATCCAGACGATGCTGGCGAAGATCGAAAAGATTCTCGAGCGTTTGCCGCGCGAGGGCGAGATTCCGATGTTGATCACCAATATCAAGGACATGCTGGATATCACGGGCGTATTCTTTATGAAGTCCGAACAGCTGAGAACCGTCAAGCGCTCTGAATATGCGGAGATTCCTTACAAGATCCAATGCGTGGCGCCGTATCATAATTTCGGGCAGTTGTTGAATTTGATCGAGGTGAATCAGGAGCGTTTGATGCGTGTGAAGGAATTCACCATTCAGTTCAACGAGCGCCGTCCGCATCTTCATGACATCGATGTGACGCTGGTGGCTTATGTCAACCAGCGCTAGCCGCGGGGCCAAGCCGCAAGTTTGCAAGGAGAAGGCCATGTCTCGAGATTTACGAAAAACCACGTTCGTCCTGTTGCTCGCGATTCTATTATCGGCGCCATGGGCCGTGGCTCAGAAGGATGCGAAGAAAAAAGGGGCTGCCGCGAAGACGGCGGCCGATACGGAGCAGACGACAGAGACCGAGGCCGTCGAGGGCGCCGCGATCGTTGGTTTGGATGATGAGACGGCGGAGGACGATATTCCGACGTCTTTGATCTATATGCTGCCGAATCAGCCGTTGCTGATGGAAATGATCGGTCCGCGCCCCAAGTTCGTTTATAATGATCATGGCAAGGAAGACCCGATGCTGATCCCGTGGGTTTATGCGGAGTACAAGGCGAAGGAGCTGCTTGCCGTGGCGGACGCTCTCTGGAAAGAGCGGGGTAAAGATCCGGCGAAATGGGAGCTGGCCATTCAGAAGCTGGAAGAGGTGATCGCTCAATACAGCGAGACGGAGGTGGCGCAGAAAAACCGTGAGACCCTCGCGAAGTGGAAGGAGCTTTACGCCAAGACGTTTCCCAAGAATATTAATCAGGGAGTTACCACCGAAGGCGGCGGGCAAACTCGCCGGCCT
Organism: Candidatus Sumerlaeota bacterium; assembly: GCA_016928995.1. Taxonomy (GTDB): domain Bacteria; phylum Sumerlaeota; class Sumerlaeia; order JAFGJS01; family JAFGJS01; genus JAFGJS01. The sequence continues at coordinate 7,086 of JAFGJS010000159.1, forward strand.
TTCCCGCCCTGGGTTAAACAGAAGTTCTCCAGTATTTACATCGGGGATGATGTGAGCCGGATCTGCATTGACTCTCAGTTCTATAAACCCGGCGATAGGGTCATCGGCACGGGCGTGCGGACCGCCGGCGGCGATGATTACTCGGTGACGGTGGTGGATATCAAGAGCGACGAGGGGATGGATTACGCGGTGTTCCGCTATCTGGGGGATCTTTATTATTACGGAATGAACGGTGCTCCTGTGCCCGGCTTGCCCAATCCGGAGTGATCCGGGGGCGTCTTTCGCCGTCGCGGATGCATGATAATAGTGAAGAAAAATGCCTTACGGCTGCGATTTGATGAAATAAATTGTTGCAATAACAGCATTCTCATGTTTAAGAATAGGCCTAAACTATTGATGTGCTGATATTCCGTTGGACAAGGAAAGGAACCGAATTATGCGAATTGCACACCGTACAGCGACAATGCTGACCGCACTGATGACGCTGCTCTTGCTGACCGCTCCGCCGGCGCCGGCTCAGTCGATGGACGAGATCGGCGAGACGATGGAGGAGATGGAGTTGGAGAGCTCGACGTCGATGGATGAAGCTTACATCCCTCCCACCAGCGGACAGGTCGGTTTAGCGGGCACGGGGATCGCCCAGTTGGATCAGGAGACGATTCAGAAGCTGCAAAAGCGGGTTAATCTGAATTTCAAGGATGAGGATCTGCAAAACGTGGTTCGGATCATCGCCGAGGACACGGGTTTGAACATTGTGCTTTCCGCGAAGGACGTGAAGGGCAAGATCACGCTGAAGCTGAACGATGTTCCGGTCGGCACGGCGCTGGAGGCGATTTTACGCACGCATAATCTTTCCATGATCCGCGAGCGCGGCGGCATCGTGCGTGTGCTGCCCCTTTCCAAGGTCATCGGAGACTCGCAGGTTGAGTTGCGCGTGATTGAGATTCCGATCAACTGGGTGCAGGCCTCGCGCGTGGCGGCGGCGTTGCAGCCTTTCCTGACCACTGAAGGGCAGGTGCAGGCGTATCAGGAGACGAACCTGCTGATCATTCAGGACACGCAGGTGAAGATTGACGAGTTGCGTGAGATCGTGTCGAAAATGGATCGTCCGGAAAAGCAGGTGCAGATCGAGGCGCGGCTGGTGGAGATGTCCGTGAGCGCAAGCCGCAGCCAGGGCATCCGTTGGGATTTAATCACCAGGGATGATGATTCGCTGCCTCTATCTAAGATTGTCCAGGGTTATGAAGACACTGATGAAGACGGTGATTTCTGGAATTATCTCGCGAGACCGAGCGGCACCATTCAAGAAGGCAGCGCTCGTACGTTGGGCGAGGATTATCTTTTCGAAGTTGACTCGTTGGAAGTTTACCTGCCTGGCTCGCAAACCCCGGCAGCCCTTTGGTCTATCACTAAGGACATGCATATTCTCGGACAGGATTTTGATATCACGGCCGCGATCGATTTATTAGAAGATCGCAATATGGCCAAAACGCTAGCGAATCCGAAGGTCACAACATTGAATAATGTGCCGGCGCGGGTGAATATGGTCCGCCGGATTCCGTATCTGGAAGTAGCGCAAAGCTCGGGCGGGCAAAATAATCAGACCTACGAATACGAGGATGTCGGCGTGGAGTTGATCGTGACACCGCGTGTGACGGAGATGATCGAAGGCGAACACTATGTGCAGATGAACATTCGTCCGGTGCAGAATATTTTCATCAGCCAGGAAGGGACGAATCGTCCGACGGTTGATTTGCGGGAATCGGAAACCAACGTGATCGTGAAGGACGAGGAGACGGCGATGATTCTCGGTCTGCGTCAGCAGCAATTCTCGGAGACGCGGACAGCGGTGCCGTGGTTCAACCGCGCGCCAGTGATTGGGTGGTTCTTCAAGAGCAAATCGTACAACAACGACAAGAACGACCTGGTGGCTTTCGTGACGCCGCATGTGATCAAGAATCCGGAGCTTTCGGACGAGTTGAAGATGCGTTATGACGAGATCGATGAAAATTGGGATCTGCCGGATTATTTCTTTGACGACGTGAAGTGGGATGAGCCGCACGATAGATAAGCATTGAGCGAAATCAGCGGGAACGGGGCGGGAGACGCATATAATCTCGCCCCTTTTCCATATCCGCGATGTTACGCGTGGAAGTTTTCGGGTTTCGAAATTGGTTTTCGATTCAAATCTTGATTCATCACACCCAAAGGAGAGGGATGCCATGCAAGACAATCGTATGACGAACATTCTGCTCGTGATTTTGATCGCGTTGGCGGCGCTGGCTGTGCTGCGGCCGAATCTCGACGGGGCTACGCCGGCCCAGGCTCAGTCGCCGGGCGAGAGGGCGTTGGCTTCCGCGACGCTGGAGGTGGCTTCGGCGAATAAGGAAATCGCCGCGGCGATCGTGAAGCTGGCTGACAGCGTCGAGAGCGCCGGCGATGCGATCGCTAACAGTATTTCTTCGGCGGCGGAGACGGAAGCCGCGGCTGAAGCGCCGGCGGAGTCTGCGGACGAGGCTGAATAAGATCCTCCGGTACACGCTTTGAGCAGCGGCAGATCCGATGTGTTCTTTTTTGCGTTGCGTGGCGCGGCGCAGGGCAAGCTGCTGGTGGCATCTTGACACGGCGGTGATTACCGGGCATTAATGTAAAGAAGCCTTGTGAAAAAATAGCGGCGGGAGAGGCGATGGCCTTTCCCGCCGTTTGCCGTTGAGAAACGATCAATAACGCATCTCGAAAGTTATTGCCGAATAGAACGTCTCTCAAGAGTTCTTGCCGCATCCCGGGAATGTGGCACAGCCGCCCTCGGCTGTGACCGCTGACCAATGCGCAAAAACTTGCGGGAACCGCTGTAGACAGTTCCGCATTATAGATCAACTTTTTGTTGCAGGGTGGGGCCTTGGCCCACCATCTTGTCTTGATTCGATTGCGGCCGAAATGGTGGGCCAAGGCCCACCCTACAAAAGTGGTCATATTTTGCGGATCAGTCGATAGTCCGCTAAAATAGAATTTCTAGAATTTCTTCGAAATTTTGGCAGAAATGCGTGCAGAGCGGTTGGGTTCCGCTTTCGGCGATATTGCCTCCGGCGAAGCCGATGGGCGCAAAGCCAGCCAGGCGGATCGAGCAGATTCCGGCGCCGCTGTCTTCGATTCCCACGACATGATGACGGGCTTCGAAGGGTATGCCGAGGCCGACGCGTCCGGTTTCGGCGTAAAGCCAGGGATGGGGCTTGGGGGAAAGTTCGCCGAGGGTGCCGGGCGGCTCGCCCTTGCGCATGGGATGGCCCGCGGTGATGATCGCATCGTAAAAGTCCTTGGGATCGCCCATGTTCAACGTGCGGAAGGCGGCGACGATCTCCGGCCAGGCTTTTTCATAAAGTCCGGATGTGACGAGTCCGATTTTGACGTTGCGCGACTTGAGCTCCTCCAAAAATGGGCGAAGTCCGGGCGCAGGTGTGAAAGCACCGGCCTGGCCGCGGCCTTCGAGGATTTCCTTCATTTCCCGGCGGGTATGTTCGAAGTAAAACGTTCGCGCCTGCTCGACGGTGCATTGCGGGGCGTATTTTGCGATGCAATGCTGCAGGTGCTCCGAGACGCTGTGCCCGGAGACATAGGGCAGATCGGATTCATCGAGCTCGAAACGGGGATTTTTAAGCAGGCTGGCCGTGGTCTGCTGGATGATCCAGATCCAAAATTGCTCGCTACGCACACTGGTGCCGTCGAGGTCCATCAGCACGGCCTGGACCGGCGGCTCGATCCGCACGGGATGCACGGGGTAATAGGCGGGATAGCCCATGACGGACCGGACCAGGGCGATGCAATGATCCGCGAAAATGATGAATTCCACTTTACCATCGCCGGTGGCGAGAATCGCCTGCACGCCGTTTTCACCGGCGGCGAAGCGTCCGCCGGCGCAACGCTCCAGCGATTTCAGCCCCTGTGCGGCTGCGGCGGAGATTCCCAGCCCCGGCAGTTCATCCGGCAAATTCATGGATGTCATGAATCCCAGCGCTCCCTTCTGGACATGCGCGTCTTGCGGACATTTCGCCGCGCTGCGCGCTTAGAACGTTTCACGAACGTTTTGCGGAATGAATATAGATTCACAGCCGAGGGCGGCTGTGCCACATCGGCTGTGCCACATCTTAGGGATGCGGCAAGATCTTTCGAGAATCGTTCTATCTCAAGCGAGTTTGAAATATTGCTGTTGATATGTGTTTCGTCAAAGAAAATGAGCCGGCCTGCTTCGGCGAGCAGACCGGCTAGACCGGATCTTGATGTGATGACAGATGATGAAGATGCCGATTCCGATCAGATCTTCGTTGTGAATCATCGTCAAATCTGGAAAGAAGCTTAAGTGTATTAATGACTGATGTTACGCAGGGGCCTGTTCTTTGGAGTGCGCAGGCCATGCCTGCGCCTTGAACAAACGGAGTTTTGCCGGTAATACGGCGGAATTTTGCCATCTTTTAAGGCGGCGGCATGGCCGCCGCA
>JAFGJS010000160.1 GCA_016928995.1 Candidatus Sumerlaeota bacterium
CATTGGCATTGGATATCCCTCAATATCGCGCCCCTACAGGGCTTAATAAGGTTGGATGATCGAGTCCCAGGGCGTTGCCCTGGACTGTGGTACGCAGCACTTTCAGCGCTGATAAGGAGCCATGATTAAAGAGATTGAATTTCGAAGATTAACTGATATACGCCTCCTGTATAACACCGGAGAATGCGCTTGCTTTTCCCCGTGCGCTGGCGCTGAATATGGCCATGTCTGAAGCTGCTCGTGAAAAAGTCTCAGTGTTGATTCCTTGCGGGAACGAAGAGGCGAACATCGCCGCTTGCCTGGCGAGCGTGCAGTGGGCGGATGAGATCGTCGTGGTCGATTCGTTCAGCAAGGATCGGACGGTGGAACTCGCGAAGCCGCTGTGCACGCGGGTGTTGCAGCATGAGTATGTGAATTCAGCGACGCAGAAGAACTGGGCGCTGCCGCAGCTGACGCATGATTGGGTGTTGATCGTGGACGCGGATGAGCGGGTGACGCCGGAGTTGCGCGAGGAGATCCTCGGTGTGCTCGCCGATCCTGGCACGCGCAACGGGCACCGCATCTACCGCCAGAATCATTTCATGGGACGGCGGGTGAATTACTGCGGCTGGCAGAGCGACAAGGTGCTGCGTTTGTTCCGGCGCTCGAAGGGGCGTTATCAGGATCGCGAGGTGCATGCGGACGTGGAGTTGGAGGGCGAGACAGGCGTGTTGCGGCACAAGTTGCTGCATTACACTTTCACGAGTTTTGAGCAGTATATGCGCAAGTTCGATCAATACACGACATGGGCGGCCGGCGACCGGGCCAAGCGCACGCCGAAGGTGCGCTGGCATCATCTGACGTTGCGTCCGGCGTTCCGTTTTTTTAAGCAGTACATCCTCAAGCGCGGTTTCCTCGACGGCCAGGCGGGCGTGGTCATTTGCTCACTGGCGGCGTATAGTGTGTTCATGAAGTACGCCAAGCTGTGGGAGCGGCAACAACGCGAATTGCCGGATGGCGAATAGCGATTTCTTGAACCATCAATCTTCTTTTTTTCATCATCGAGAGTTAGCGCGATTTTCACCGCTTGAGCGAGGCGGGTAAAATCGAATTTTTTAATTTTACCAGTATGAATAATATAAGCTGTTTAGTTTGAAATATTTACAGAAATGGTAATTTTCTCCGGCGTGGCCACCCGATTTGTATGATGCTGAATTTTATCCAGTTAAATCGGTTTCTTAAGCGTTTTCGAATTGGCTTTGTATGATTTTTTTTCGGGATTAGAGTGGGATTAGTTTCGATTGAGGGAGGGCGTCAGGCATGTGTTACAGCAACTGGGATGTGCGGACAGTGTTTTCGCGGGAGGTGCTGCGGAAACGGGAAATGTGCTACCGGAAACGACGGCGGCGTTTGCCAATGGACGGCTATTGGCGGCCGGTATGCATGAATGCATTGAAGGATGATTCGTCGATCGAAAGTTTGTTTTCGGAAATTAATTCATAATTATGAATTCGTAATTATGAATGCCATTTCAAAAACGAGTTTGGATATGGAGTGCGTTGATTTTGTGGAGGGGGTGTTAAAAGATGGACGCGGGGAGCGGGTGCGTTGCGCGGAGTTGCACCGGTCCTGGCATGCGCATATTGATTGGTGCTGGGGGGCGGGATTGCATCCGGTGATTTTTGCGCCGTGGGGACATGGAAAGACGGTGCAAATCGTGCTGGGCCGGACGCTGTATGAATTGAGCCGGGATTCGGCGTTGCGGGTGAAGGTGGTGTGCAATTCATCGGGCGCGGCGCGGAATCGCGTGCAAATGCTGCGGTATTATGTGGAGTATGACGAGAATTTGCATGCGCGATGCTCGGCGCTGCGCAAGCCGGGCAAGCGCGGCGCGGGGCGTTGGGCGGCGATGGAGTTTTCGGTGGATGATGAGCGGGCGCTGGGGCGCGTGGATGCGAGCGTGCAGGGGGCGTCGATCCTGAGCACGGGCATCGGCGGCCGGGCGGATTTGATAGTGTTCGACGATGTGGTAGACCGGCGCAACGCGATTGATCAACCGAAGTTGCGGGAGCGGGTGTTTGAGAATTTCTTCGAGACATGGCTTTCGCGGTTGGATGGTGCGGCGGGGCGGAGCGTGACGATTCAGACGCTATGGCATCGGGAGGATCTGGGGCATCGGTTGATGGGGAACGCGGAGTTTTGCGTGTTGAAGCAGGCGGTGAGCAGGGCGCTGGACGGGATTGAGTGCGAGCTGCTGAATGCGCGGGAGGGGCATCCGTTGCTGCAAGGCGCTGTTGATGGACGGTTCGTTCTGCCGCTCTGGGCGGAGCGTTGGGGACGCGAGGCGCTGAAGCGGAAGAAGCGGGAGAACGTGCGGGCGTTCGAGCGTGGCTTTCAGCAGCGGGCGTATACGCGCGAGGAGACGATGTTTCCGTCGTTCCGCAAGTGCCTGGTGGATTTGCGGCGGGAGGAGTTATTTTAACGTAGAGACGCAGAGGCGCGGAGAACGCAAAGATTGATTATGACGCTTTTGTGATTGAGGGATGGAGATTGGGCGAAGGCAGTGACTGAACGCATCATCTATCGCGCTTTTGCGCGATAGATGATGCACATGCCGCCGACGCAAGCGCCGGGATTCATCGTATTAATTTTTATCGGATGATCGTAAAGACCTTTTAACATCATGGAATGAGGCATGCATAAAAAATAACAGTATTATTGACAGAAAATATATATGTCCTGGGGGCGAATATATTTTTGTTTTTGGATGCATTTCTGCGATTGTAATATCGGTGAACCACATAACTGTGCTGATTCCAAAATAATACTGGAATAGAAGATCGATTATCACAATCGAAGCGCCGGATAAAAATGCAACTGTGAAGATCAAAGTTTTATTGTTTTTGAATATAGCGACACAGTGAGCGCTAATTATTGCTGCGAAAAGTATATCAATGAAAAGAGCAAGCGTATGAAAGATTTTGATAAAAGCACGGCGATGCAGATGGAATACGTTCCAGTATGCCCAGTAATCAAAGATAAGGGTGAACAGAACAAAGACAAACCAAAGGAGCAACCATTTGGAGATGAGTTTTCGAAAGCGGGCAGTGTAGAGCTTGCCGGGTGATAGCGGCGTGACGCGGTGTTGCGGGTCCAGAGCGTATTGAATGGCGCCGTGGACAGCGTTGGCGAGCATGAACGCGAGCATCGCAGTGAGCGCAAATTCGATGCCGAGTTTGATCAGGGCAATGTGGTTGGATGTCGTTATCATGGTTGGTTGGACAATTTACAGATGCCTTTGTTGCATAAAATATATCGTGTGACATATTGAAGATTGCGCGGGATAGAAGCAAGGCGAGTTGTTTGAATTGCGTTTTTTTCTCGTAGAGACGCAGAGGCGCAAAGTTTTTGATATGCTTTGCGGCCTCCGCGTCTTTGCGCCTTTGCGTTAAATTCATTTTGGCGGTGATGCATGGGGGAGTTGCCGGGAAGGCCGGAGTGGATTGTTGATGCTTTGAATAAGGGCTGGCGGTTTTGTTGCGGGGTGGATTTGAGCGGGACGGGGCGGAAGGGGAATGTAATTTTTTGCGGCGCGGTGAGCGCGAGCGGATCGCGCGTGCCGGTCGAGGTGCGTTGCGGGAAGTGGAGCAGCCCGGAACTGGCGCGGCAGCTGGATGCGATTGACGCGCTGTATGGGCCGGAAATTATCCTGGTGGAGAACAACGGATATCAACGGGCGTTTCAGGATTGGGCGGCGGCGGATGGCGAACGGCATGCGTGGTGGGGACGCGTGAAGGGCTTCGTGACGGGACGCAACAAAGCAAATGCAACGTTGGGGCTGCCGGGGCTGGAGGTGGAGTTTGAGAACGGCGTGTGGCGCGTGCCGCGTCGGGAGTTTGCGGATCATGGCGGTTTTTGCGATCGCGGACCGGACGGCGGCCCGTGCGGCTGGTGCCGGTGGGTGGAGGAGATGGAGAGTTATCCGCACGTGGGGAGCGACGACACGGTGATGGCGTGCTGGTTTTTTCGAGAGGCATGCCGGTTGCTAAGCGGAAGCAATGTGAATTTCCGGCGTGCGCGCATGCGGGAAGGCGAACGTGAGATGGGGAGTTTTTAAAATTCTTTCACCACGAAGGCGCAAAGACACGAAGCGGGATTCGTGCTTTGCGCCTTTGAACCTTTGTGGCGAATCCGGTCAGTTGCCGTACATATCGTCGTAGTCGAAGTTGTCGCTGGACGAGCCGCCGCCCGAGGATTCGTTGCGTTCGGTGTTACGAATTTCGCGCCGGACTTGCCGGTCCTTCTCATCGGCGCGGCGTTGGGCTTTGAAGGCTTCGTCCATGGCCTTGTCCATTTCGGATTTCGGGGCGTTTTCATCGTAGGGTTCGAAGCCTTTGGGCTTGGGCAGCATCATGAGGGCGACGGCCAGAAAGACAAGAGCGGCGGCGACGATGAGCGCGGGGAGAATCCAACCGCGGGATCGCCGGCGTTGTGCAAATATTGCGTTGTGGCGCATGGGATGGTTCCTCCTTGGCGCTGGAACAGCGTGATGGGAATTATAATGATTTCAGGCGGTTTTTCCCGCTGATGTCAAGCTGTTCGGCAGGATGGCCGCGAGGCTTGAGCCGGAAACTATTTGCCGAGGACGGCGAGCAGCGGACGGTGGTCGGAGGTTCCCTCGCGGATGACTCGGGCGTCGACGCATTGGAGGGGCGGGGTGAAAATAATGTGGTCGATTTGCGCGCCGAGATTCAGACCCATGTATTTATAGCGGATCGTGTGGGCGTTGTCGCGGCGCTCAATCATGGCGCTTTTCAGCCCCTGGCTACGCAGGCGCTTGACGGCTGGAGAAAAGGGGAAGTCGTTGTAGTCGCCGAGGATCACGGTGGGGAGCGCCGGATCGATGGCGGCGCAGAGCATCTGAATCTCGTTGCGCCGCATGATACGCGAGGCGTAGTAGCCGCGCAGACCCATACCGTGCTTTTCGGTGAGGCAGGGGTGCAGGTGGACGTTGAAAATCTGCACGGAACCGATGGGCGTGTCGGCCGTGGCGAGGATGTTGGGGAAGAAGGTTTCGCCTTCGAGCAGCGTGCGGGCGTTGCTGAGCGGATAGCGGGAGAGGGTGGCCGTGCCGAATTTGCGGCCGTTCCATTGGTCCGTGGCGTAGACGGCGTGCGGATATTTCGCCCCGAGGCGCTCGCGGATCAGAGTTGCCCAGGCGGCGTCGGTTTCCTGCAGGCAGACGATGCCGGCGTCGAGGGATTCGATCAGGTCGAGCGTGGCGTTTTTATCGGGATTGGATTTGAGCACGTTGTAGGTGACGACGGTGATCGTCTCGGGCTGCGTGAGCTGCGGCGCGGGTTTGGGCATGAGTATGCATCCTGTGATGGGGAGTATGAGGATCAGGAGCGTAATGAGACGCGGTAGGCGCATGGTTTTTCTCCGGATTATGCGATGGAGAAAATTGTGCGTGATGCGGAGGAGCGGGGCAATAGCTTTTTTTTAACGCAAAGACGCAAAGGCGCTGAGAAACGCAAAGAGCTGTTGGAGGATATAAATATGGGCGAGAGCGTGGCTTTGGGAGTTGTTGTTGGGGGCGGAGATATTGTGGGGAATGAGAAGGAGAACCGGTATGCGGCGATTGCGGCGCGGTGGCCGCGGATGGGGCGGTATGCGTATGGCTACAGCGGCGCGGCGTGGAACCGGATGTATGAGGCGTTTCAGGATATGCTGGACAAGGATCCGCACCTGGCGTCGGTGTTTGAGACGCGGCGCAAGGCGGTGACGGGGCTGCGCTGGGATGTGCTGCCGGATCCAAACGATGGTGAGCGCGGCGTGCGCGCGGCGGCGCTGGTGAAGGATGCGCTGCGGCATTGCGAAAATTTCGAGGGGGCGCTGCGCGGGCTGCTGGGCGCCATCGGCTTTGGTTGGAGCGTGAGCGAGGTCGTGTGGTCGCGGCGCGAAGACGGCTATCTCGGCTTCGAGCGGATCGTGTCGCGCTGGCCGGGACGGTTCGTGTACGATGCGGACGGGGCGCTGTGCCTGAAGAGCTCGCGGTGGGATGCGAAGGGCCGGCCGCTGCCGGAGCGAAAATTCGTGACGGCGAAATTCGGCGATGAGCATGACAATCCGTACGGCGCGGGACTGCTGATCAAGGCGTTCTGGTTCTGGTGGTTCAAGAAAAACGCGCTGCGGTTCTGGAATCTATTCAATGAGAAGTACGGCGCGCCGTTGGCCGTGGCGAAGCATCCGGCCGGCGCGAGCGAGGAGGTGCGCGAGCGGCTGCGCGAGGTGCTGGAGGCGCTGCAGAGCGACAGCGGCGTGGTGCTGGAGGAAGGCCAGGCGATCGAGTTCGTGCAGGCGGCGGCTTCGCGCATGGGCGTGGTGAACCATTACCGCGAGCTGGCGGAGTTCTGCAACGATGAGCTCACGAAGCTGTTCCTGGGGGCGACGCTGGCGGTGAGCGCGGGCAAGGGCGGTTCGCTGGCGCTGGCGCGGGTGCATGAGAGCGTGCGGCAGGATTACGTGGAGGACGATGCGCGGATGCTCATGGGCGTGGTGAACGGGCAGCTGGCGCGGTGGCTGGTGGATGTGAACTTTGGCGCGGACGCGCCGGCGCCGCGGTTCGTGATCGAAACGGAGCCGCAGGCGGACTTGAAGGAGCTGGGCGAGCGGATCGAGGCGGCGGTGAAGATGGGACTGCGGGTGCCGGTGGATTGGATTCACGCGCAGCTCGGCGTGCCGGCGGCAGGCGAGCAGGAGCGTTCGCTGCGGTATGATGATCAGAATCTGTATCAGTACCACTTGCAGTGGGGTGTGCTGACGACGAACGAGGTGCGGCGGTCGATGGGGCTGGCGCCGCTGCCGTATGGCGATGCGCCGGCGAATCCGCTGGTGACCCGGCAGCTGGCGGAAATGGGATTGCTGCGGCTGCCGGAAGGCAAAGGCGCGCTGGAACTGGGCGCGTCGCAGCTGTATTCATTGCGTCCGAGCGCGTTGCATGGCAGCGCGCCGCGACACGAACATGAGCCGGAGCGCGAGGAGCCGCTCAAGGCGCGGGAGGAATAGGGGTTGGGCGCAACTTTCTTAAGCTGCGAAACTGCAGACACGGCTGTCATGATTTTTGCGGGGCAAAAATCCCGCCTGCCTTGGGTGTAGTTGTGCGTCTACCCAGGCCGGCGCTCACGGCCGCTTTGCGGCCTACGCTCTGGCCTGGGCTACGATCTTAAGCGCTTTCAGCGCTAATAAGGAGCCATGATAATAAGAGATTGGTGTCTGGAGTTGAAGTGAGATGCGCCAATCGGCGCCTCGCGCCGGATTTTTTCTGAACTCTGAACTCTGGATTCTGAACACTTTGTCTAAAGTCGAATGTCCAAAGTCTATGGTCGAGCTAACGTCCATTGGTAGATGGCGTCCTCGATGCGCCGGAGCGTCTCGTCGTCGAGCTGTCTAAAGAATTGCTCGATGTAAATTTGATTGCGGAAGCTGCGCAGGAGCATTTGCGGTTCAACGTCGGGCAAAGTGCAAGCATGGCACTTGAGGAGGGCCGTGATGAAGGCGGTTTCGTCGCGATGCTCATCGGGCGCGGCGTCGATCCAGATGCGGCAGGCGGCGGATAGGATATGGCGCTTGATGATTTCGCGCCGTTTATATTGCCGATGCGCGTATAAAATTAAGATCCCGGATTCAACTTCCAAGTGCCCCCCCCCACGGGGTGGTCACGTGTTCTTTGAGAATACAACTGCTGGCGTGGCGAAGCCAAGCG
>JAFGJS010000161.1 GCA_016928995.1 Candidatus Sumerlaeota bacterium
AAAGCCTACAACAACCACAGCAGTAAAACCTAAAGCCCCGCCACCAGCACCAGCACCTAAGCCAAAGAAATAATAAGAAAAATTCTAACAAGCCAATACACCGGAAAACTTGGCCCGCGGCCAAGTTTTCCGGTGATCGGTAGCGTTCGAGTTGCATCCCGCGAGAGCCATTGATCAAGGCGAGAGCGGCTTCGCGCAGGAGACATTGAAAAACTTCCGTGCAATTGGTGTTTACGGTTTGCCGATTTCCGGCGGCAGGCCGGCGGCGAGGCGCTGGGCTTGCCATTCTTGCTTGGTGCGGACGACCTGGTCGCCGTCGAAGCGGTCGATGATCTGGAAGAAGTCAAGCTGATAGCGGTCCTTGCGCACTTCCTCGGCGGGTTTGCACTTGACCAGAAACACGCTTTGCACGCCTTGGTGGTCGAAAGCGCGCCATGTTTGCTCGTCTTTCAGCGCGACAAAGGAGCGGCCTTCCAGCGCGGCGATCACGGCCGGCCCGTCGAACGTTCCGGCGCGCTCCACGGCCTCCTTGTATTGCGTCAGGTTGATGTAGGCCAGCGACGCGGCCCAGCAGGGATAGTGCTGATATCGGCGGGCGTATTCCTCGACGAACTCGATGCCCTTTTTATAATCGTATTGATACGGCGCCTCCCAGACCCAATCCACCACGCCGACGACGTTTTGCATGCGTTCCGGGCCGCTCCCCGCGCATTGGTTGAGCTCCAGTTCCGGCGCGATGAATTGCATGCGCTGCTTGAGCCCCATCTCGTTGGCCAGTTCCAGCGCCGTCTCCAGTTCGTTGCCGAAAAGCGTGAGCACGAGCACGTCGGCGCGCACGCGTTCGGCGAGTTCCAGTGCGCTGCGGATTTCCGCGTCGCCGGACGCCGGATGCGGGATCAGGACCGTTTTATGCCGTCCCTCGTCCTGCGTGTCGCTGAAGCGGCGGATCGAGGACTCCACGCTCCAGCCCCAGGAATAGTCCGCCGTGATGTAAACGACGCGGCCTTCAGGATAATTCTTTTTGATCCATGCGCCGAGGGCCTTGGCGCCCATCCAGGCGTTGAAGCAGCTGCGGAACATCCACGGCGAGGCGGCTTCGCAGGTGATGTGGCTCGATGAGGAATGGTCGGGCAGATAGAGGGTTTTATGCGCCGCGCAGACCTTGACGATTTCGCTGGCGATGCCGCTGCTGCTGGCGCCCATGATCATCTTCGCGTGGTATTTCTCGATCAGCTCCATCGCGGCCTTCGCGGCCACGTCCGGCCGGTTGCGCACGTCGCGATAGACGATCTCGACCGGATGGCCGAGGATGCCGCCCTCGCGGTTGATCTTATCCAGCACGATCTGCGCCCCGCGCCACTGATCCAGCCCCTGCTGCGCATACGGCCCTGTGCGGGCGTAAGTCATGCCGATCGTCACTGTCGTAGCCTCTTGCGCGAAAATGGAAGAGGTAAGAATCACGATGGTGAAGAAAATAATACTGCGAAAAAGCATATTCTTCCCTTTATATATAATCGTTTTGACAGGATGAACAGGATCGACAAGATGTCAACGATATCACCGACGCTCAATTATAAGCGCAATAATCCCCCGACAACGAAATGTGCAATCTTAAACGACACAAAGGGCAATACGATCAATGTTAACATTGTGATCGTGCCAGCGGACTCCAATAACTTCTTCAATACTCCAAATTTTTTTACTTTTTCCGCTCCACTCATTATCATACACATAAGACCAATAACGATTGCCCAGAGAATAATACCGATTGCTAAGCCAGCGCCGATTGCCAGTGCGCTGGCAATTATACCAGAAGACCGAACTGCCATATATCCTGCTATCGCCCCGGTAAGCGGAGTGAAAAGAAACGAAATTTCAAAAATGGTCAACGGTCTTATAGCCAGTCTATCCGGTCTATTCTTTCAGTTTTTCTCTCAGTTCCGCTTCATCGAATGCGTCGTCTTCGTCGTATTCCCTGGCGAGGCGCGGGATGCGGTTGCTGAGCATGGTTTGTTCGAAGAGCGTGGCGGCGAGCCGCTCGTTGGCCTGGCCGGGAAACATGCGCCAGGTCCAATTGCCGCCGGCTTGCCCCGGGATGTTCATCCGCGCGTCGTTGCCCAGACCGAGCACGTCCTGCATCGGAATGATCGCCGTTTCCGCCACGCTAATCAGCGCCGCATGGATCAGGTCCCATGCGATGTTCGAGCCATCAACCCAGAGATAGCGCCGGGCCGCTTCGCGCGTTTTTTCATTGGTCGAAAGATACCACCCCAGCGCCGTGTCGTTGTCATGCGTGCCGGTATAGACTACGCAGTTCGGTTCGTAGTTGTGCGGCAGGTAGCCGTGATGCGGCTTGCCGCCAAAAGCGAATTGCAGCACCTTCATCCCCGGAAAACGGAATTGCTCCCGCAAGGCATCGACCTCCTGAGTGATCAGGCCCAGGTCTTCAGCGATGACCGGCAGCTCGCCCAGCGCCTCGCGTAGCGCGGTGAACAGCGCCTCGCCCGGCGTCTTAACCCAGCGGCCGACGACGGCAGTCTCCTCGCCGGCCGGAACTTCCCAGCACGCCTCGAAGCCGCGAAAGTGATCCACACGCACGATGTCCACCAGTTTCAGCAGCGTGGAGCAACGTTCGATCCACCAGTCGAATTTCCGCGCGGCCAGCTTGTCCCAATCGTAAAGAGGATTGCCCCAAAGCTGGCCGGTCTTGCTGAAATAATCCGGCGGAACGCCCGCCATGACGGCTGGATTTCCCGCGTCGTCGAGTTTGAAAATGTCCTGATTGGCCCAGACGTCCGCGCTGTCGTGCGCCACGAAGATCGGCAGATCGCCGATGATTTGAATCTCCCGCTCGTTGGCGTAGCGCTTAAGCGTCATCCACTGCCGGAAGAATAAAAACTGGCAAAAGGCGCTGCGCTCGATGTTGTGCTTGAATTTGCCGCGCGCATTCTTCAACGCCTCGGGATCTCGCTGGACCAGTTCCCTTTCCCATCGCGGCCATGGCGCGCCGCTATGCGCGTCCTTCAGCGCCATGAACAATGTAAAGTCATCCAGCCAGCCGGCGTTTTCCCGTTTGAACAAAGCAAACTCATCGGCCAACCCCGGCGCCGGTTTCGCGCAATACGCATCGTAAGCCTCGCGCAAAATTCCATGCTTCCATTCGATCACCGGTCCATAATCCACCCGGCCCGTTGGGAAGTCTGGCGTGGAATCCAGCTGCTTATTTTTCAGCAGCTTCATTTGATGCAGATTCGATGGATCGATCAGCAGCGGATTGCCCGCGAAAGCCGAAAAGCACTGGTACGGCGAATCACCGAAGCCGGTCGGTCCCAGCGGGCAGATTTGCCAGAGCGATTGCCCGGCGGCCTGCAGGAAATCCACAAAATGAAACGCCTGCGATCCGAGACAGCCGATCCCGAAACGTCCGGGCAGCGAGGTGGGATGGAGCAGGATTCCCGCGCGGCGGTTATATCGTTGGCTCATAAATGAATTCCTTTTCTCGAGCGCCGCCCTCGCCGCATCAAAACGCAGAACAAAGGGGATGGATCGATATGCGGCGGTCTTTGGCGCATTGAACGTCGTCTTGAAGTTTCATGCTCTTTAGCATCGTCAGATCCTGCCGCGAGACTCAAGGGGATTTTTCGGCCAATTACGCGATTTCATCATTCCGTTTCAACGCGGCCGGACGAATCCCGGTTTTCAACCGCCACGATTTCACCCTTGCCGTCTTCGCCGATATCAAACGCGGTCAGGTTGCTGGATAAGCGTTCTTGCACATGGCGTTCACCGTAGCCGCAGAAAAAATCGTATTCACCCGGAGGCAGTTCGAAATGAATGCGGATGCATCGTGTCTCGCCGGGCTTCACGAAGAAAGAGTGCGGCAATGCGTTTTCTTTTCCGATAGACCATGCGCAAGATACGAATTTCCCCTGCCAGCGGGATTCAAAGTTCTGCTGCGCCATCAATGCAAAGGAAAGTCCATCGGCGGGCTGCAGCCCTTTTTCCGAACGATTGGTTAGAAGCGTGAAAGCCAGATCATAGATGAATAACTCAACGGAATTGTCACCCGTGTTTTTGATATCAATGATCGCGACGATCGTTCCATCGCCGTCGAGATCGGCGGATGAAACGAGTTCAATCCCGTCCGGAATTCTGCCATCGTCGTTTTTCGGGGCAGGTCCTAAGTATTGAAATTCATCAATCCTTCCCCTGCCGGGATTGAACGGTTGATAGACCTGTTTCACGTCGATGAGAACGGTTTGGCCGGCGTAGGGCCGCAGGTCTTCTTTGACCTTTTCTGATACATACATCACGTCGGCGCTATGAAACACACAACCATCCCAACGGTCGAAAATCACAGTCCCGGCGCACTTTCCGGAAGGCAGAATGTTCGAGAAACTGAAAGTAGTGTGGACCAATAAATATAAAACGATATACGGGATTATTTTTTTAACGGTCAACATTGTATCCACCCCGTCTATCCTGAATCCTCAATGATGACTGCTGTTGCTTTCAGCTGATTATCAACTAGTCACGCGCAGGACTTCCTTGAGCGTGGTTTCGCCGGATTCGACCTTGGCGATGCCCTCTTCCTGCAAGGTGCGCATGCCGTTGCGTTGTGCGGCTTCCTTGATCTCCGCGATCGTGGCCGTTCCGCCTTCCAGCATCGCGACGATTTCCGCGTTGGGCGAGAACATCTCGAAAAGCCCCACACGCCCCAGGTAACCGGACTGTTCGCAAGCCTCGCAGCCCTGTCCAGCCTGATACAGCGCCACGTCCTGCAGCGAGTAGTCCATGATTTCGCACTCGTATTCGTCCGGCTTCTGCACCTCGCGGCAGTGCGGACAGTTCACGCGGATCAGGCGCTGGGCCATGATCAGCGTGATGGCGACGGCGTAACGGCGCGCTTCGATCCCCAGGTCGTTCAGGCGTGAGATGGCGCGCGAGCAGTCGATGGTGTGCAGCGTAGTGAACACCAGATGTCCGGTGAGCGCGGCGTCCACGGCGATCTCCGCCGTTTCATTGTCGCGCACCTCGCCGACCATGATCACATCCGGATCCTGCCGCATGATCGAACGCAGGCCGTTGGCGAAGGTGAAGCCTTGCTTGACGTTCACCTGAAGCTGTTTCAGGCCCTTCAACTGGTATTCAATCGGATCCTCGATTGTGATGATGTTGCGCTCGCCGGTGTTCAAGGCGCGCAACGACACGTACAGCGTGGTGGATTTGCCCGAGCCGGTCGGGCCGGTGACCAGGATCATTCCGTTCGGGCGTTTGATCGCGCGCATCCAGGTCTTCAGGTTGTAGCCTTCGAAACCCAGTTGCGCCGGCGTCACCATGATCCCCTTGCTGTCCAGGTAGCGCATGGATACGGTGTCGCCATAAGCGCCGGGGCTGGTGTTGATGCGGACGTCCACCTTGCGCTGATCGAATTCGATGCTGAACCGGCCGTCTTGCGGGATGCGTTTTTCGGTGATATCGATATTGGCCTGCACCTTGATCGCGGAGATCAACGGCGGCCCCACGATGCGCGGCATCGTCATCAACTCGCGCATCACGCCGTCCACGCGATAGCGCACGGTGAGCTCGTCGCCCTCCATGTCGATGTGCATGTCCGTGCCGCGGCCCTGCAGGGCGATTTGATGCAGGCCGTTGACCAATTTCGGCATCGCGTCTTTTTCGATTTCCTGCTGGACCGTGTGCGACGACCGGCGATTGATCGCCTGCTTCTCAACTTCGCGCGTCAGATGTTTCAGGTAATCCTTGGGATGAAAAAGAGGCTGAATTTCCTCGCCGCAATGCGGGCAGCGGCTGAATTTCAGGTCGCTGTATAGATTGATGTCGCTGATCTCTCCGGAACAATGCGGACAGAATTCCTTTGCGCCAGCCCGGTTTTTACCGCCTCCGCCGCCGCGCATTTCGTTCCAGAGAAACGGAATCAGCATGATCAGACCCCAGCGTTGCACGGAGCGAGTGTGTTCCGGCGCGCGCGGATTCAGGCGGCGAACGAAGATGCTCATCACGCGCCGCGGCAGCCACCACCAACCCGCCAGAAACGCCGTCGTCACGCCGAGGATCCAATATAATTGACCGCTCAGCGCCCAGCGTGCGATCCGTTGCTCGGTGTCGAACTCATCCGGCGGGCGCTGCGGACCGGAGAATCGCGCGCCCCCTCTTCGCCGGATCGTCTGCGCCGGCGCGGGGGCTGGCGGCGTCTGATTCCCGGTCGCCGGCGCGGAAGGAGCCACAGAGGGCGAGACGGGCGTGGATACGAGTGCGTCATTTCGCTCCGGAATCGCCGGCTCCAACGCAGGTTCCTCATGCCTGAAAGCGGGATGCCGTGGAGCGAAGGGATTGGTGGATTGCATCGAGGCGAGCGACTCCCGCAACTTGACCAAGCCGTCTTGAATCCGATTGAGATCCGTCTCTTGCAGTTCGCTTTCGCGCGATCCTCCAGTGCGATGAATTTTTTCCAGCTCCTGCTGCAATCCGTTCAGACGTTCAATCAACGGCGCTCGCTCCGAGGCGGATTGCGTGGAATCGGCGAGTTTCTCGATAATTCTGGTTTCCGCTTCAATCCAACTCAACCGGTGTTGCCATTCGCTTGGCTGGATTCGGGCGTGCGCCTGTTTGGCCAATGCGCCCGCCTTGCCGGGATCGCTGGCGGCGAGTTCCCGTGCGCGCACCAGCCATATGCGCACCAGCGTCTGGCGGAATTCTTCGTGGAATGCTTCGAACCTGTCCGGCGGGTTCTGCAAACGCTGGACGTTTTCACGTTGCAGATAATCATTGAGCCATTCCAGGCTGCTTGTGGCGGCTTCAGGATGGTTCGTGATGAACTGGTCATTCGCATCGTTCAGCATGCGCTTCAGCGATGCGTAGAGCGCATTCTGCACATCCAAAATACCCGACTGCCCGACTGTCGCTTGCGCCAGTGTCTCCAGCGCCTCACGCGCTTGACCGGCGTTGAGTTGGGTTTGCCCCTCGCGCGCGAGAGCGCGATTGTCCGCAGCCGCGGCATCCCATGCGGATGTGATCGCGGCGATCCCCAGACCGCAAATAATCGCCGTCCGCATGGCGCTGGCGAGCCGGCTGTATAGTTTTCGTTGTATTTGGTATTCAGAAAAATTCATCTTTGCGCCGCCTCGTGCTTTGTCGGGAATAGGATAAACTGTCGTGGTTGTTGCGGCAAGTGAATTTGTAGCATGCGGCGTTTAGACGATCCGCATTCGAAACTTGACGCTTGCGAAATTCGGAGAGAAAATCGCCTGAAATAAAAGAGTGACCATTCAGCCATTTCAACCCTTGCCGGATGGAGCGGATTCATTTCGGCAAACAAAGAGCCTAGCCGCTACTCCTCCGGCGTCGATTTCCATCATCACGTGAATCGGGGCAGGTTAAAGGTCACGCTTGATCCAGATCAGGACCAACACGTATGCAGAACAGCATGATGCCCAGGGAAATTTTATTGCATCTTGGGAGCAAGAAACAGCGATGAAGCTTACATTTATTCATGCTCCCGAGGATTTTTACGACCAGAACTACGGCACGAAGTTCATCCCACTGTGGGCCTACTATCTCGCATCCTATGCCCCAGAGGGCTGGGAGACGGAAATCATCGACTGCCGGCTGCGGGACATCGAGCGATGCGGCCCGGCGGATGTGTTCGCCTTCGGCGGCATCAATCAGGATCTGCAGTCGATGACGCGCGCCATGGAGCGGCTGAAGGCGCGCTATCCTGAGGCGATTTTTCTGCTGGGCGGACCGATCACCTGGTCGTTCGAAAAGGAAGGCAAACTCGACATGCTGCGGCATTTCGACTATGTCTTCATCATGGACGGCGAGGAAACGCTGCCGATGTTCCTGGAGCGTTGCGAGCAGGGGCGGCTGGAGGAGTTGGATCAAATCATCAAGGCGCCGCGCCGCTTTCCGATGGAACAGGCGCGTCCGGTGCGTTTCGACCTGATGGACCACGAGGCCGATGAATATTACGGCACGGTGATCGAGGTCTCGCGCGGCTGTCCGTTCCTTTGCGAATTCTGCGACATCCGCGTGATGCCGGACAATAATCGCACGCATGTGAAGGACGTTGGACTGATCGTGCAGGAACTGGACGGGTATTACAAACGCGGCGTGACGAAATTCCAGTTCGCCTGCGACAACTTCATCGGCGACGCCCAGTGGGCTGAGCGCTGTCTGGATGCGATCATCGAATGGAAAGAGCGCGTGGGCGCGAACATCTCACTGTTCACCTGGCTCACGATCAATGTGCATAAAATGCCGCCGGTGCTGCGCAAGTTCCGCCTGGCCGGTTTTAACATCCTGTTTATCGGCATCGAATCCGTGAACCAGAATTCGCTGATGGAAACAGCGAAGGTGCAAAACATCAAGACGCTGGAAGAGGCCGTGATGACGATTCAGTCGTACGGCTTCACTATCGCGCCGGGGTTCATCTTCGGCTTTGATTCGGACGATGAAAATATTTTCCGCGACACGCTGGATTTCATCGCGCGCACCGGACTGATCGGCGGCGATCCCTCTTTTCTCACGGCGCTGGCCGGCACGCCGCTTTTCGACCGGATGAAGCGCAGCGGACGGCTGATCGAGCGCGAAAGCGGCGCCATCGCGCGCCGGAAAATCACCACAAACATCCGTTATTTGCAGCCTGTTGATTTTCTAGCCGAGGGTTTCATGGGATTCGTCCATGAATTTTGCAGCGCCGATTTCCAACGCAAGCGCATGATGAAACATTTCGACGTAGCGGCAGGCGGAGGCTGTTTCGTGCCGAACAAGGATTCGGGCTACGCTTCGCCGGGGCATTACCTGCTGCGGCAATTCAAGGACCTGGGCTACCTTCGAATGGCCTGGGAGCGGGTCTGGTTTTTGATTCGCCCCGACCGGTTCAAAGCCGTGCTGCAGATGTGGCTCAGGGCGCGAAAACTGCAACGCAGCATGCCCGGGATCATGACGAACTTCTACTACTGCGTTTATTCCTGGACGAACATCGCGCTGAAATACAAGGGGCTCAAGCGCGATGATTTCGCCCTGCACACCGTCGGCGATGATTTCGATGTTTCGCACCTGCTGGAGGGGGCGATGCTGACCGAGAAGGAATTGCAGCGCATCCGCGAGGAAGGCGTGAAGGCGGACGTGCAGAACCGTTACACACAAAAAGCGCTCACCGAACTGATCCGCAAGCATCCCGGCCGGAAAATCAAATTCACCACGTCCAAAGCCAATCCGGCGTCCCAGCAGACCACGCCCTTCAAGACTCGCTAGCATCAATTTCAGCAAAGAGAATTGACATTTGCGCGCCGTTCGTTGATAAAGTTAGAAACGGAAAAGGAACAGGCTTCGATGAAACTGGCGTTGATCGGCTATGGACGGATGGGACGTGCGTTGCATGAAACCGCGATGCAGACGGGACATGAGATTGTGGCGCTGATCGATCCGGCGCCGAACGCCGGAGCGATGTTTAAAAGCATCGAAGCCGAGGCTGTGGCGGAGGCGGACGTCTGCCTGGAATTCACCGCGCCGCAATCCGCGGCGGAAAATCTGTTGCGCCTGATCGAATTGGGCAAGCCGACGGTCTGCGGCTCGACCGGCTGGCACAGCCGCCAGGATGAAGTGCACGAGGCGGTGAAAAAAAACAACGGCGCGCTGCTCTGCGCGGCCAATTTCTCCATCGGCGTGAATCTCTTTTACCGCATCGTCGAGCACGCCGCCGGGCTGTTCGATAAATTCGCGGATTATGAGCCGTATGTGCTGGAGCACCATCACTCCGGCAAGGCCGACGCGCCCAGCGGCACGGCGCTGCAACTTGCGGAGATCGTGCGCGGCGCCATCGACCGCAAAACCGCGCTCGCGCTGGAACGGCTCGACCGCAAACTCAAGCCCGAAGAGATCAGCGTGGCGGCCGTGCGCGCCGGAGGCCAGCCGGGCTTGCACACGGTCGGTTTCGACGGGCCGCTCGATGGGATCACGCTGACCCATGCCAACCGCGACCGCGTCAGCCTGGCTCATGGCGCGCTGCTCGCCGCCGAATGGCTGCAGGGCCGCAAAGGCTGCTTCGAGTTCAACGACGCCATCGATGAAATTCTAAATTCAGCGAGAGGATGACATTATGTCTCCCAAATTCAAAGGCACATTTGTCGCCATCGTCACGCCGTTCCAAGAGGACGGCTCGGTGGACGAAGCCGCGCTCAAGCGGCTGGTGGAACATTGCATCGCCGGCGGCGTGGATGGACTGGTTCCCTGCGGCACGACTGGCGAGAAATCGACGTTGACCGCAGCAGAACATCAACACGTGATCGGATTCGTCTGCGAAACCGCAGGCGGGCGCGTCAAGATCATCGCCGGAACAGGCAGCAATGACACGGCGCACGCGGCGATGATGGCCAAGTTCGCCAAATCCGCCGGAGCCGATGCGGCGCTGAGCGTGACGCCCTACTACAACAAACCGACGCAAGAGGGGCTGTTTCGCCATTACTCGCACATCGCGGAGCACGCGGATTTTCCGCTGGTAGTGTACAACGTGCCGGGCCGCACGTCGCTGAGCATCGCGCCCGAAACGCTGATGCGGCTGTGGAGCGATCCGCGTATCGCCGGACTGAAGGACGCCTCGGGTAACGTGGCGTACACGATGCAGCTTGTGGCGGCAGGTCTGCCGGACGGCTTTTCGATCCTCTCCGGCGACGACGCGCTGACCGTGCCGTTGATCGCGCTGGGCGCGCACGGCGTAATCTCCGTGGCGGCGAACGAAATCCCCGCGCCGTTCGCGGAAATGACGCGTAAGGCCTTGGACGGCGATCTCACCGGCGCCCGCGCCATTCAGGACAAATACCTGGAACTCATGCACACGAATTTCATCGAGACCAATCCGCTTCCAGTGAAGACCGCGCTCGCCCTGATGGGCCTGATCGAAGAAAACTTCCGCCTGCCGCTTTGCCCGATGATGCCAGGCAACAAAGAAAAACTAGCCGCCATCTTGCGCCGCCTCAATCTGATCTGCTAAGACCAAGGCAATCGCGGAATCAAGGCTTGACAATCAACCCATAATAACGTACGCTATTACGCACGTTATTATGGGAGCTTCATTATGACAAGCATCACCGCAACCGAAGCCCGGAAGAGGCTATACACACTGCTGGATGAAGTCGCCGAATCGCATGAGCCGGTCCAGATCGCCGGCAAGCGCTCCTCCGCCGTGCTGATCAGCGAGGAGGATTGGCGCGCCGTGCAGGAGACGCTGTATCTGGCTGGCATTCCCGGCATGAGCGAATCGATCCGCAAAGGGATGAAAACGCCAGTCGAAAAATGCGCCAAGAAGTTGGACTGGTGATGTGGAAACTTGTATACACCGCGCAAGCCAGACGGGATGCGAAGAAAATCGCACGCGCCGGACTCAAGCCTCAGGCGCAAAAAATCCTGGATCTCCTTGCCCGCGATCCATACCAGACGCCGCCGCCCTATGAAAAGTTAATTGGCGATCTTGCCGGCGCCAGCTCCCGCCGGATCAACATCCAACACCGGCTGGTCTATCAAACGCTGGACGACATCAAAACAGTCAAAATCCTGCGCATGTGGACGCATTATGAATAAAAATATCGGTTGGGATGATGTTACATGCTGTCACACCATCAGGAATCGATCCAAAGAGTATCCGCTTACTTTCAACAAGACCCGGAAGTCCAGGCGCTGCTCCTTGGCGGCTCTTTGGCGCATGGCTTTGCACGGCCCGTCTCCGATGTCGATGTGATGATCATCGTCTCCGATCAGGATTATGCGATGCGTCATGAACGCCGGCAGATGCATTTCTTTAACCGGGAGCTATGCGGTTTTCCCGAAGGTTATGTGGACGGTAAATACATCGGCGCCGGTATCCTCAAGCAGATCGCTGATCGCGGCAGCGAACCGTCGCGCTTTGCCTTTCTCGATTCGCAGATCATCTTTTCACACATCGAAGGCCTGTCCGAAATTTTGCAGGCGATCGTGCGCTACCCCGTAGAGGACAAAGAGGCGCGGATCAAACGGTTTTATGCGCAGTTTGAAACATGGAACTGGTACGCCCAGGAGGCGCTGAAGCATCAAAACAAATACCTGCTTGGCGTTTCGATCAGCAGACTGATCCTGTTCGGCGGGCGGCTCGTGCTGGCGCATAACGAGATGCTGTATCCCTATCATAAATGGATGTTGCGCGTGCTGGAAAGCGCGCCAGACAAGCCCGAAGGCATGCTGAGCGCCATTCAGCAATTGCTCGACGATCCAGCCAGCGAGAATATTCAGCGTTTTTTTGAATTGGTCATCCATTTCCGGCAATGGATCACGCCGGGAACGAGTTGGCCCAATCAGTTCATGATCGACAGCGAAATGAATTGGCTACGCGGCGAATCGCCGATTGACGACATCTAAACGCACGCTGAAATCAAGATGCATTCATCAAATCCATTGCGCCTTTGGCGAAAGGAATATTATTCATGTCCGCCACAAACCGCCGTTCATCCTTCTGCGCTACTGCGATCCTGAAAGCAACCGCCCTGACATGCCTGCTTTCTCTGCTATTTGGATGTTCCGCTCTTGACGCAGGCAAAGGCGAGGATTTCAGCATCGTCCAAAGCCGCTTCCTTGGCTCGGTGTGGAACGAAGGACATGCCCGGGCTTCGATCATCTCGCAGGACGGCGGCTTTTCCTACGCCGTTCCGGACGGATCGCTCTGGTGGTTCGGCGACACATTTAAAGGATCGAGAGACGAAGCCGGCAAGCCGCGGTTTTCCGGCGGCGCCGTGTCGTGCTGCGTCGCCTGGCTCGACGACTCAGCCACATCCGCGCCGCCGGTATTGAAGTACCTACTGGGAACAGACGGCAAGGTCGCGCAGGCGATTCCCTTCCTGCCTGAGGAGACTTGGGATCGTTATCGCATCTGGCCGCTCTCCGGGTGTTATGCGAACGGCAAATCATACATTTATTTCAGTTTGATCGAAATCACCGGAGAAGGCATGTGGGCCTTTCAATGCGTGGGTTCGGGATTGGCCTGCTCCGATCAGCCCTTCAGCGCGCATCAACGCATCCAGACCGCCGATGGCTGGCGCTTTCCCGTCGCGCCAGCCGCCATTGTCAGCAAGGACGATTGGCTTTACTTATATGATGTTGAAAAACGAGACGAGCAGCAAGGCGTATGGCTATCCAGAGTGAAGCCCGAGGAAATTGAAAACCCGAATGCCTATGAATTCTACTGCGGCGCCGGACAGGGCTTTTCCAGCGATATAAATCAACAGACGCTATTGTTGAAAGACATCTACGGTCAAACATCCGTCGTCTGGAACGAATGCCTTCAGCGCTACATCCTCGCGGCGTCGAGCGATTTTTTTCATGCTCGCGAAATCCGCTTTTATACAGCGGCGCATCCCGCCGGTCCCTGGCGCGAAGCGGCGGCCAGCGTTAACGCGCCGGAACACCTGCAAGGCAAACTCGTAGAGCTGATTTACTGCTCGTATTTTCATCCGGAATTGTTCCGCGATGATGGGCGCGTCATAAGCATGACATTCTCAACGCACCTGAAAGACTCCGGCTTCGACGCCAACAATGAAGCCGTTGAAATCGAAATAGAGCCCAAAGCACTAAACACTCGTGGTCGATAGCTGTATACCTCTCCGTTTGCAACCACGGGGTGCATATATCCCCATTGCTTGGATTATAGCGCTAATATCTCATCGGTACACGAAATTAGTCTGGCCGTATTTATAACGAAACAGAAAGTATTTGAGATAAGGCAGCATGAATTCAGGCTCTTTATCTGCAATTAACAGCAATCAAAAAAATTTCGTAAGCCTTTAGCCAAGTATCGCGCGGCCAGGGCGCTTGGACGACAGAGTCATCATGCTCGCCTGGGTTGATCGAGTCAAGGCGGGA
>JAFGJS010000012.1 GCA_016928995.1 Candidatus Sumerlaeota bacterium
CAGTCCAATCGCAGCATGATAAAAATGACCCTTTTTCAACGGGCTGTTATGGTCCGGAATTACTCGGATTATGCTACGATGCCGGGCATGGTAATATTGGCGAAGGCAGGGGACTTACTCATCTTGAAAAGGTGAAGCACCGGCTTCTTTCCATTCATCTTCACGATAACGATGGCAATGGGGACCAACATAATTTTGTTTTCTCGGGAACCGTTGAGTGGACGCGGTTAGCGAGAATTATTGCTGAATCTTCCTACACAAAATGTGTTAGCATGGAAGTGAGTATCCGAAATTCTGGAATTTCCGATGAACAGGCGTTTCTCGAACGAGCATTTCAAAGCGGGGAATTATTTTCCCAGATGATTACAGAGCATAAAAATGGAAGAGTGTAATTCTGCATATGGATTTTCCCATAATTCCAAGCGCTAGATTGATGAACTTATTCCAAAGCGACAAGGTGATCAAATCATGCAGCCGCATCGTTCATAGTCCCGCGTAGAAAGAATACGTCGAAAAACGGCGTTTTCCGGAAAAAACTTTCTACACCGATATTTGATGGTGTGAACTCTAAAGTCTTTGAAGTCAGTGGCGCGCCAGACAGGACTCGAACCTGTGACCCGCAGCTTAGAAGGCTGCTGCTCTATCCAGCTGAGCTACTGGCGCGCAAATGGAAGGCGTCTGGATGAACGTCATCGATTGGGCGGATTCTGGCCATGTGATTTTTGAATTGCGAGCTTTTTTTACTCGGATCTGCATGATCTCAGCGGCGTTAAGATTCGCCTTGAACGCGGGCGTCCAGCATTTTCCGCACATTCTGGAGCAGCTGTTCGCTGTTGAAGGGTTTTTCTAACAGGATCAAGTCTTCCTGACTCAAATATTCCTCGCTGATGATCGTGTTGGAATAGCCGCTGATGAAAATGGCGCGGATGGCGGGTTGAATAGCTTTGATTGTCTCAAAGGTTTCTTTGCCGTCCATTGCCGGCATGCAGGCGTCGAGCAGGAGCAGGTCGATCGGTCGATCATGCTTTCGAAATAGATCGACTGCCTGCCGTCCGTTGCTGACGGCAAGCACGTGATATCCGGCGGATTCAAGAATCCCCTGGATCAGATCGCGGATCATGGACTCGTCTTCCGCGATGAGGATCGTTTCTCCTCCATTGACCGGCTTCTCGGTTTTCAAGGGCTGGATCGAGCTCTTGCGGTGTTTGGCGACTGGAAAATAGACCTTGAAAACCGATCCGGCTCCTGGTTCGCTGTGGACTTGAATGATGCCTTCGTGCTGTTTAACGATGCCATAGACCGTCGCCAGCCCCAGACCGGTTCCCCGGCCGAGCTCTTTAGTGGTGAAGAACGGCTCGAAAATACGCTCAAGCGTCGATGTCTCCATACCCATGCCGTTATCGCGTACGGTCAGCTGCGCATAATGCCCTGGATGCGCTTCGGGGAAATGGCTGCACATTTCTTCGTCGAAGACGGCGCTGCATGTTTCAATGGAGATGACGCCGCCTTGGGGCATCGCGTCACGGGCGTTGACGCACAAATTGATCAGCACTTGCTCCACCTGAATCGGATCAGCGTATATTTTTTCCACGTTCTGTCCAGGCGCAAACTCAAGCTGGATGTTTTCACCGATCAACCGGTTCAGCATTTTCAGCGATGTTTCAATGCTCTCGTTTAAATCCAGATCATCAGCCCGGATGATTTGCCGCCGGCTGAATGCAAGCAGCTGGCCGACGAGTTGGGCAGCTTTGCCGCTCGCAACCTTCACGTTTTCCAGCGCATTACGGAACGGGCTGTCTTGCGGCAGGTCGCTGAGCGCGACATCATTGTAACCGCTGATCACTTGCAGCAAATTGTTAAAGTCGTGCGCGATGCCGCCGGCCAGTTGACCTACGGCTTCCATTTTTTGCGCAAGACGCAACTGCTCCCGAAGTTCGATCTCCTGGGAAATGTCCGTGCTCATGACCACGAATTTTTCGATTTCATGCTGGGCGTTGCGGATCGGAGCGACGATCGTCTCGGCGATGAAGGCGGCGCCGTTTTTACCGCGATACTCAAAGGTGTTTTTCCAGACTTGCCCGGAGTGAAGCCGGTCCCACTTTTCAGTAATAAACGCCTGATCGAAATTGTTGCATTGAAGAATACTTAGCGTGGCGTCTTTCGCCTCCTTCAACGAGAATCCGGTCAGTTTTTCGAAGGCTGGATTCACATATTCGATCTTGCCCTGTTTGTCGACGATGGCGATGGAGACGGAGGCTTGGTTGATCGTCGCGTTGAGCAGTCGCGATTCGGCTTCTCTTTTCTGATCTTCTGTGATGTCATGAGAGACGGAGAGGAGATATTGCGCCCCATTCAATTCAATTTTGTTGATCCGAACGGAGAAACTCCGGACTTCTCCGGATTTGCAGCAAATAAGAGATTCAAAACAGTGCGATCTGCCTTGTATGACGCTATCCAAATTTGTCTTGATCGCATCTTCGTTATGATTGGCTTCAATATCCTTAAGATGCAGACGGCTGAACTCTTCACGCGTGTAACCCAGCTGTTCATGGGCCGCTCTGTTAAATAGAAGGAAGCCTTGCGTCTCGACATCGGCGAGCACAATTGCATCCGCGGTATTGTCGAAAATGATGCGCAACTGTTCTTCATGATCGGCGAGCTGCAATTCCGCTTCTTTGCGCTCCGTGATGTCGATGGTGGCGCCGATCATCTTTTGCGGCTGTCCATCTGTATCGAGGATCACCCGGCCGCGCGATTCCGTCCAGCGGATATTCCCGTCCGCACGCACGATGCGGCATTCGTTGAAGTATTCACCTGGCGTACCCAATGAATCATCAACTTGCCCTCGCACTCGTTCCAAATCGGGCGGATAGATGAATTGGTAATAATCGTCGAGATTCAACTCAACGTCCATGTTCTCGAAGCCGAACATTCGCTTTAATTCATCCGACCAATAAAGCCGGTCTTCACCGACATTCCACTCCCAGATGCCCATTTGGGCCGAATCCAGGGCCAGACGCAAACGGTTCTCCTGTTCGATCAAGGCGAGTTTGTTTTGCTTTTGCTCGGTGATGTCCGTCAAGATCAGCAGGATCTGCAACAGCGAGCCGGAGGAATCGCGAACCGAAATAGCCAGCCAGCGACACCAAACGATTCCGCCATCCGACCGCAGGCAGCGTGTTTCCATTTCATACTGATTGTAAGCGCCCTGAACCAGCCGCTGCATCTGCTCATGATGATGAATCCGTTCATCCCGATGCGATAAATCGTCAAACCTCAGCGAGCCCATTTCTCGCGCCGAATAACCCAACATCTCTTGCAGCGCCGCGTTGGTTAAGACGATACAGCCGTTTATATCCAGCAACGCGGCTCCTGCTGGCAGTTGCGCAAACATCGACCGGAAGTACGCTTGAAATTCATTTATCCTCGCAACTTCGTTTGGATTCAATGTCGTTTCACGGCCGATGATGAGTAAAGTTTGGACCGCGCCGTTTTCGATTTCTTCCGGTACGACGTTGATTTCATAATAGCGCGATAGACCGTTCGTATTTGTTTCGTATTGCAAACGCCGGGATTTTTTATCTTCTAGCGTCCGCTCAAGTTGCCGCGTCCAAAAGTCGATTTGATCCTGGGCTATAGGAAATTCAGTCAATATTTTACCAATAACCACATCGGGCTTAAGCCCGATGGTCTCGGCTGCCGCGTCATTGATGAACAAACACCGTATCTTCCGATCAAAACGAAAGATCAGATCATTGACCGCGCGGTCGTCGTTTAAAAAGAAACGCTTGTTCTCGATTTCATGAGATGACGCATGCTCCTTCGCTTCGTCTCGCAGCAAAGGATCGTGATTGGGTTGATCGTAGGACACTTGCTCGCTCCTGCCACAAAGTCCGCGTTTATCAAACCTGGTTGTCGGACCTGTCTCACTCACACTATCGGCAAATGTATTGCGCTGGAAAAGGCTTCCAGCGGAGAAAATCATGTAGAAATGATCAACAAGATGCAATAAAAAACAAAGATATGCGTTTTAACGATAAACGTAAAGCATGCAAAAGGTTAGAGTATATTCAGCGGTGCTTTTTCGCTTTTCGCGACGTATACTTTGACATTGCTCCGGCCGATCTCGTCCCGGTTCTGGAGCATATTCGCCAGGTATGCCGCGACAGGGCATTCGGAGGCGAAATGCCCCAGGATGACGGCACTACGGCCGCGATCCAGCAATTCCTGCGCGGCATGATGGTTGATTTCACCGGCGATTAGCGCGTCGAATTCGCATCGATCCAGCGCACCGATCATGGAGGAAACAGCGCCGCCAAGGCAGGCGATGCGCCGTACGGATCGGCCGGGATCGCCGCCGATCCATTGGATGGTTTTGAGTTTGAAAATCTTTTTCAAGTTGCGGATCAGCGTATCCAGGCGAATCGCGCGCGGCAGCTCGCCGATCATGCCCATCCCGGTCCGGACAGCGCCCAGATTCTCCAGCGGATAGATATCGTAGGCGACTTCCTCGTACGGATGCGCCTGGATCATCCTTTGAATGCTCGAAGCCAGCCGGCTTTGTGGCACGATGGTCTCCAAACGGTATTCCTCGGCGCGCTCCAGCCGGCCTTTTTGACCGAGGAACGGATTCGCCGCGTCATTGCCGCGAAATGTGCTGATGCCGCTGGCGCGGAAGGTGCAATGATCGTAATTGCCAATCGTGCCCGCGCCGCCTTGATGCAGCGCTTCGATCACCGCGTCCTCATGGCCTTGTGGCGTGAACACCGCCAACTTGTACAATTTTTCAGGCGCGTCAGGCAGCAGGAACTCCGTGTTTCGTAGCCCGACGGCCTTGGCCAGCGCCGCGTTGACTCCCGCTGGAGATCGATCCAGATTGGTGTGCGCGGCGATCACGGCGATGCGGCGGCGGATCAGTTCCGCCAGCATTTTCGTTTGCGGACTGTTCTCCGCCAGACTTCCCAGAGGTTTGAAGATCAGCGGGTGATGCGCGATTATCAGGTTGGCTTTCAGTTTATGCGCCTCGGCAACCACCGCTGGCGTGATCTCAAGGCAAACCAGCATGCATCGCACGGGCGCAGCGGGATCGCCGGTTTGCAGCCCGACATTATCCCACGACTCGGCCAGGTGAAACGGCGCCAATTTATCAATCAGGCTCAACACATCCCTGACGCGCAGCATATCCGATGCTCCTCACGATGAAGTAAGGTCATCATGGGCGTAATCGTCGCTTTCTGCAACCGCGAAATCTCATCATAGCGACCTTAATCCGCCGTTTCAGTCTGGCGCAATCCCCTGAATTTTCCATTGACTCCGCCCCGTTTGAGTGCGAAATTCCGCTGATTTACAAGCTGTCACACGGACGTTGTCAGCGCATTTTAAAATAGAAAAACACCATTATGAATTTCATTCGGGACAACTGGGGATTGCTGGCGTTTCTCATTGTATTGG
>JAFGJS010000013.1 GCA_016928995.1 Candidatus Sumerlaeota bacterium
CGGCTCGAATCAGAAGTGGAACATCGCCGACCTGGGCAGCAGCGTGTACAGCATCCGCAGCTACCAGAGCGGCAACCTTGCCGCCGATGTCTGGAACTTTGGGACGGTCAACGGCACCAACATCGCGCTGTATACCTATTGGGGCGGCAACTCCCAGAAATACTATTTCGCAAGCGTCAGCGGCTATTATCGCATCACGCCATATATCTCAAGCGGCCAATGCCTGGACGCTTATGGCACCGCGAACGGCTCCAATGTTGGAACCTGGTCCTACTGGGGCGGCACGAACCAGCAATGGTCAGTTTTGGCTCCATAAGAGTTTCACAAAATTAGTGCCAGGAAAAACGATTTCCATTTTTCGCCCCGAATTGGCATTCCAATTCGGGGCGTGTTTTTAAAAGAAGTAATGAAGGAGCATCTATTCATCACACTATTCGGCCTGATCCAACAGCAATCCATGGTCATGCGCTTTTTTTAAGAAGAGTTTTCGGCTGGCTGGCCTTGCATCCAACGTATTAAGCATTTCCATCAGATCGGCGTCGCTGAGTTGATCAGAGTATTGCTGAAATAGCCCTCGTATGGGGAGATGACTTCCAAGCAATAAACGATCTGATTTAACCAACAGCACTAAATCGTCTTTAATATTCACGTTTTGATGACGACAGGCGCTGATTAATGCATGAAAAGCTTTGATAGGTGGGTTTTTTTGATTTCTCATTTCTCGTTCAAATAAGGCATAACGAACTCGAGTCAAGTATTCTTCTCTTTTTTGGGTAGACATGGAATTGTCGATTGTGAATAAGCAGTCCAAACAAGACATTCTTAGCCCTTCAGTCATCACTTCATAACCATATGCCATTGTTTCACGATCTTGCTTTTCTTCCGAAGAAATATTGTCTTCTTCGGCGGAAGATTTTTTTGAGGCTAGTTCTTCTTCATAATGTTCGTAAAGATCCATCACATCCGGAATAAGAGTCTGCATTTTTTCTTTCTTGATTAGCTTAAAACTCGCAAAAATAGCCGAAGCATCCTTTTTTTCATTTAAAATACTACGCAGGGTTTCTTCGTCAAGCGTATAGCCTTTTTTTTGCAGGATTTGTTCTGGATAATCCAAAGAAGACTCTTTGTCATTGTTCACGGGCAAACCAAAGAATTCATAGTCGAGATCAGTTGCATCCAAGGATAAGACGTTGCGTGCAAATAGAGCGAATGTCAGAATATAGAGCCGATAGCGCATAAGTTGATTCCCCTTTGTTTATTGGCGTCGCATAACGGATGCCCTCATGTTCCCCGTAATCTGTCATTACGCTTGGATCCGGTCGTCAGGATTCCGCCTGGTAGGCGAGCGTTTCGGCGTTGACGTGGAGGCGGCGCGCTTCTTCGCGGATCGCTTTGACCACGTCCAGCAGTTCAGACGGGCGTGGCGGCGCGTCGGCGAAGATGATGGTCGGCTCATCCTCTTCCTCGTCGTCGAAATCGCCCAGGCCCGCGCCCTTCAGGTTGCGCAGTCGCAGCAGCATCAGGTCGCGGATTTCCTCCGCGTTGTCCACGCCCCGGAAATATCCGATGTGCATATTGAACAGGCCTTGCTGTTCCTGTTGCGCCATGCCGCCTCCGCCGCCGGCGGTTTCCACTTTCAGATCGGCGATGTTGAAATAGCGCTGAATCGGACCCTGGCTGATTGCGATGTTCTGAATGTTGGCGAAGGTCATCGTCATTTCGCGCACCATCAAGACGCCTTCGCGGATGCGCAGGCTGCGGTCCGTGACCTTGTACCAGCGCATTTCGTAATCGAGCCGCAGGATGACATAGTCAACGAAGATATGCGCCACGGCGAAGCACAGCAGGCCGAGCTCCGCGATGGCGACCAGCAGGTTAATGCCCATCGGTGTGCTGAAGATCGCGACCAGCAGTATAACGAGCAGGATTCCGTAAAACAGGGCGGCGAACGCGCTGCGGATCAGCCAGATATAGACTTTGTACTTATAGTAATTCGGTGCGGCGCGAAAAACGCGCAGACTGTTTTCGGCGCCAGCGGGATCCTCCGGTTCGGGAGGAACCTTCAAAATGTGCAGAATCCAGGTTTTGAAGAGATTATACATTGGCGTCTGTCATCCTTGTCCGGATTGCATCGCAACATGCCACACGATGAATCTAACGCGAAGCGACGATGCTATTCCAGTAAATAATGCATTATTGCGCTGATGCGATGAGCAATGGCGCCAGCCGGCGGCAACCGTGAACGTACGCCTTGTCGCGCAGACGATAGAGCCGCCACTTGGGAGGGGCGTCCAGCGAGCGAGTGTGGATCTCTTTGATTGACGCCACGCGCAAACCCGCCTCACTGGCGCATTGGAGCAGCTCCTCATGGCGGCCGGCGATCAGGATGAAATGCGCCGAACCGCCGGGACGGAGCAATTGCGCGGCGCAACGCAGGAAGTCGGCGATCGCGCCTTCCAGTTCATGCGTCGCCGCCGCGCGGATTGGATCGGGGGAGAGGCGTCCGCTGCCCTTGCGATGCCACGGCGGATTGCAGAGCACGCGATCAAACTGGCCGCGCCGCTTTTGCGGGGCGCCGCGGCGCACGTCCCACTGATGGATCTCGACCGAGCCGCGCAACAGGGCGCGATTGTTTTGGACGTTGCGCCGGGCGATTCGGACCAGTTCCTCCTGCAATTCGAAGCCGTGCATCTCTATGTTTCGCTGTGCGGCGAGCTGCACCGCGATGTTCCCGATGCCGCAGCCGAGGTCGGCGGTCCGTTCTCCGTCGCGCACGCGCGTCCATCGCGTCAGCACTCGCGAATCCGTGGACGGACGGAATCCCCGTTCGGGCATTTCCAGCGGGAGTTCCATCAGGGTTGAAACATCAAGTTGAGGGTGGTGACGCCTGGCTCGATTTCAAATTCCTGGTTTGTGATGTTCAGGTTGTCGCGATCCGCGGGGATCCACGAATTGCCTTCGGCGCGCTCCACAGAGGCCACGACGCGCGCAGGGCCGGGCTTGAAGCCGCTGAGTTCGAAGTTTCCCTGCGCATCGGAGCTCACGGCATGCTGCAGGTTTTCGGCGCCGGCGATGAACACGATGGCGTTGCGCGCCGGTTCGCCGCGCGGGCTTTCCGCTTTGCCTCGCACGATGCAGCCGCGCTTCAACTCAATGGAGGGAAGATTGATCACTTCGCCCGCGCCTGGCTCGGGCAGTTCGATCCATTGAGGCAGAAAGCCCTGGGCGATGAGCTCCAGCGTTTTGGCCTGCTCCGGGACTTCATTGATATACAGAGAACTGCGTTGCAGCTGGACGCGATAGGTGAGCGGCAATGGATTGTCTTCTTCATCGTAAAGTTTCACGGCGTCTTCGTTCAATGATCGCGGAGCGGGGTATTGCGCGCCGTCCGCGGCCATGATGCGGCCGATGATCCGCCGCGCCGGATTCATCATGATATCGCCAAGATCCGTGACGCCGTCCTGCGCCTGTGGAATTTGCAGGATGCGCGTTTCCTTGAATCCAGCCGCCACAATGCGGATCAGGATTGTTTCCTTCTCCAGCGGAGCGGCCTCATAGACGCCATCCTGCGTGATGCGGGAGAGCGGCGTTTCGCGGAAATCAAACGTTCCCTCCTCGTTGCGGAAACCGGAGATCACGCTCATCGTCCCTTGGCTGGCGATCACAAAAGGACGCGGCGGCTCGCCCGTCAGCAGGCGAAATCGAATCCGGTTTTGCGGTTTCAACGGCAGGTCGCCCAGGTTGATTTGTCCGTTTATCGGCTCGGGGAACTCGTTGATCTCGGCCGATTCATACCCGCCGCAAGAGACGGTCAATTCTCCGGGCTGATCTTCGGATCGTGTTTCAAGCAACAGCCGGCCTTGTCCTGTCGTGAACGCTTGCGTACTGATATAACCGCCGCGATCGCTGCGCATTGAGCATTGAATGCCCACGATGTCCTGAATCTCGATGGGCTGACTCGTGCTTGCATCGACCAGCCGGAGTTCGAGCGTCAACAGGCGTTTCAACCGGATGTCGCCGAAGTCAATCGTTCCGTCATGCAGCGCAGGCTTCAATGTGGAAGCGTCGAGGCGAAGCTGGACGCGCCCCGGGATGTCGAGGATCAACAGACTCACGTGGTCCGGGTTTTGGATTTTTGTATCCAGGTTGAAGGCGCCGTTTTCGTCCAGCGCGCCGAGGATGGCGTTGAAGTTCTGCGAAGGCGGCTTGCATTGGATGAAAATCCGTGCGCTCGTGATGGAGTTCTGTGTCGCTTGATTCAAATCGCTCGAAGCAAGCGGAGCGCCCGTCTCGGCGTCGATCAAGCGCCCGGTCACGGCTAAATTATCCGGCTGGAGTGGGGGAACGGCTCCAGTCTGGCTCCATCCAGCGCCAGGGAGTCCGCTGCATACGACGGCCATGACGGCCGCCAGCCAATTCAATCTGCGTCGATCAACGGTCATAGCGCTTTCTCCCGCGGCGGCGCGATTTACTTCTTCGACTCGATTTTTTGAATTTTCAAATTTTTATACGCCACACGGTTGTCCCATGTGGTAAAGGCGAAGAATTGCTTGTTGGTCGCATGCTCAAAGACGCCGGTGTCAGTAAGTATTAATTTATCATCGAGCCAGACCTTGATGCTGTCCAGCGTGCGCACGATGCGGACGTGATATTCCTGCTCCTTGCGCAGATTTTCACTGAGCAGGAGCTGCTCCAGGT
Organism: Candidatus Sumerlaeota bacterium; assembly: GCA_016928995.1. Taxonomy (GTDB): domain Bacteria; phylum Sumerlaeota; class Sumerlaeia; order JAFGJS01; family JAFGJS01; genus JAFGJS01. Next base: position 4,699 of record JAFGJS010000013.1, read on the forward strand.
CGTCTTTGGCTGCGGAGCCGTATTGATTGATATGACAGATCGCCAAACCAGCCTTGGAGCCGGAGTAACCGCCGACCATGATTTCATAGCCGGACCACATGTGCCCGTTGCCGGCCAGAATGCAATTGATGTCCCAGCCGTTGTCCAGCGGCACGGCGTCGTATTCGACTTGAATGTTTCCAGATAGCGGTTTTTCCAACCAAAGCACGCCGCGCTCCGTGCCGACCGCCTTGCCGATCAATGCGCCGTTCTCAATCTTCCATTCACCGGTTTCAAGTTTCCAGTTTTCAGCCAACTCGGCCGGATTGTCAAACTCGGTTTGATACGCATCGACCGCTCGATCTTCAGCTGTTTGCTGATCGCTCAGTGTGCAGGAATAGAAAATTGTAACGAGTGTAAATCCAACCAGACAAACAAGCCAACGCTGAATTTGTCCGGAAAAGAGTCGAGTGAGAATTGCGTCTCTTTGCATCTTGCAGCCCCTTGAGTTATGCTGATTTTCCACGGCTTACGGTATTTTGATCGTGGAACAACCTCGAAGCATACGGTTTCGGATGGATGCTGGCAATCATTTTCGGGCAATTCCCGTGTGAAATTCCACGATATGTTTATTTTGAAAATCCCGGGCGGCGAAAAAAATACTATACATCCGCCCTTATTTGGTATAATCTGATAAGATCTTGAAGCGGTAGAGATACAGAGGGAGCTCATTCAGGACGATAAAGATTAAGCGATGTATCTCTCGTGGGAGGATTGAAAATGTTACGCAACTTTCGTTTTATCGTAGAAAATGAACTGGCCGGGATGGCTCACCCCGAGCAGTGGGGCTGCTCCTTGCCAGACGCTTTATATGAATTGAAGGAACTCGGGATCAGCGCCGTTGTTTCGCTTGATGAGGAAGGGCTTGATCCGGACGAATTACGGCATCAGGGCATGGCTTACCTGCATCTGCCGATTCCCGATTTCACGGCGCCCAGCATCGGGCAGGCGGAGGAATTCGTCGATTTTGTGCAGAAGAATGTTGAGCAGGAACACCCCGTGGTCTGCCATTGCATGGCGGGGATCGGACGGACGGGCACGATGCTGGCCTGCTATCTGGTGTCTCGCGGCATGGATCCGCAGAGCGCGATTGAGACTGTCCGGCGCGCGCCGTACGGCGGCATCGAAACCCAAACCCAGGAATATTTCATCAACAGCTACGCCGCGCATCTGCGTCAGGCGCAACTGCGCGACACATCGAGCGCCAGGAAGTAGGCGCAAGGATGCATTTGTGTCCGGCATAAATGATTCAACTCATCATCGCTATCGGGATCGTAATCGTTAATGCGACATTCTCAGTCCATTGACGGCTGATCCGATCTCGAAAGCGATTCCAAAGCGCATGGGATGATCAGTAATTGGAATTTTGGCATTGTCAAACGCGGCCTGCCTGGAACGCTGCTGAGACTAATTGTTGGAGACAATACAGACTATCATATGGTATCCGTCATTCGTATAAGTTCAAGCGCGAGTCAGGACTAGGCATTGCCCAGCCGTGCGTCGAGGTTGAGCAGGACGCGCTCCAGCACGTCCACGCTTTGACTGAATTCGTCCAGCGCAAGATGCTCGTCCGGCGTGTGATCGAGCGTTGAATCACCAGGTCCGTAGGCCAGCGTTGGGCAGCGCCAGACCGGCGCGGCGATGTTCATGTCCGACGTGCCGGTTTTGACCACGAATCCGGGCTGTCCGCCGCAGGCGCGGATCGCCTTGTTGAACACGGCCACCAGCGGAGTGGAGCGCTCGCAACGCACCGCGGGCAGCGCCTCGCGGATCGTGATGGTGGCTGCGTCGTTATCGGCGTGTTGGCGCAGTATGTTTTCCAGTTCTTCCGGATCGATCCCCGGCGGCAGGCGCAATTCGCAGCCCATGCTCACCGCCAGTTCATTTACATCCTCCGAGGCCGTGCTCATCGAGGCGATGTTGCCGGTCAACTGATTGAAAGCCGATGCAAAATGTTCGGCGTCACCGGGATGCGCTTCGAAGATCGAGTTCCAGAATCCGACCGCTTTTGTGGCGGGGAAGAACTCTTCCGCCGCGCTATGCACGCGGGGCTGCCGCAATTCATAATTAAAGCGGAACATCCCCTTGTAGCCCAGCGTCAGCCGGTTCCACTGGCTCGGTTCGCCGATGATCAGAAAGTCCGGACGATCATATTGCTCCACGGCGAAGCGCGCGCCTTTGGACGTGGAGCATTCCTCCTCCACGGCGCCGATCAGGCGCACGTCCAGATGCTCCAGCTGGTCTGCGCATCGCGCCAGCGCGCAGGCGAACGCGGCCAGCGGCCCCTTCGCATCCACGCTGCCGCGTCCGAATAACACGCCATTCTCCACGCGCACGGGAATCTCGCCCGGCACGGTGTCGATGTGCCCCAGAAAGCAAAGCATGGCCCGGGGTGAATCCGCTCCGGCCTCTCCGCATGCGTTCCCCGCCGCGTCGATCCACGCCTTCCAGCCCCATTGCTCAAAACGCGACTGCAGGAATTCCGCCGCCGGCCGCTCGTGATGCGTGGGCGAGTAGATCGAGACATAGTCGATGATGAATTGTCGCTCGTTTTGAGACATCAGCGCCGCACAATCATCCCGGCATCGATATGACGCCGGAAATAAATCTCTCCTGATGTATTGAATGTTCTGATTTGACCTTGCCGGACCGCGCTTGTCCATTCAAAACAAGCCTTGGGTTTTCACCGAAGGCCATCGCGCGCCTCGAAGGCGCATTTGAATTGAGTTTTTGCTTGTCAAGCGGCCCGGCAAGTGAAAAATTCATTGCTTAATTCCATCGAGATTGAGCATTTTACAGTTATTGAAGATGCGAATACGGACGATGTGTTGATATAAGCCTGCCGGGAATGCGGCCATGCTGCCGCGTTTTATTTTTGAGAGGCTTGCCGAGTTCGATAGGAGAGGGAAGCTGTGAAAACAAAACTGTCGCAATTAATCGTGCCTGAGCGCATTGTGGATTTAGAGTGTGAGTCGAAAGAAGAAGTGCTGACGAAACTGGTGGAACTGCTTGCGAAGTCGAAGAATGTCTCTGATAAAAACGCCGTGCTGGAAGCCGTTTTCGCGCGCGAAAAGGTGATCAGCACCGGCATCGGCATCGGCATCGCCGTGCCGCACGTCAAGATTCCGCAGATCAAGGATTTTGTCATCGCCATCGCGCGGTTGAAAAATGGCATCGACTTTCAGGCCCTGGACGATGAGCCTGTGCATCTGGTGATCATGATCGGCGCGAACGACAAGCAGAGCGGCGATTATCTGAAACTGCTCGCTGAAGTGATCAAACGATGTAAAGATCCAGAAAAACGGCGCATCATCATGGAGGCGAAATCCGCCCAGGAGATCGCCGACCATTTCTCGCGCTGAAGCGCAACTCCGTCTCTTCCCAATTATGAATCACGAGAGCGAGCTCTAACGGCTCGTTGAAAAAGGATTGCCGGCCAAAATTGTAGCGCTGGCGTCTCGTCGGCATCCATCCATTCAATGCTCTGCAATCCCTAAAAGCCAGCGAGACGCTGGCGCTACTTTTTTTCAACGGACTGCTAGCCGGGGCGCCGGTCTTTTCGTGACTTTTTGATTGTCATTCGCCGCCGCCCGGCTTTTGATGCAGGGCATGTCTTCCTGCATTGCATGGCTGCTCGTTTTAGAGGCGTTGGGATTCTGCCTGACGCCAGCCGTTGCGCGGATTTTTCGCGGACGGCATGGCCTCGGCTTGGGCTTTGCGCGCCTGATCGGATTGATGCTGTGCGGGTACGTCGTATGGCTCGGAGCGAGTCTGCATCTATTCGCCTTTGATGCGACGACGGTGCGATTGGGCTGCGCTCTGGCGCTGCTGGCGCTGCCGGCCTGGCGGCGTTTGCCGTCCGCGACCGGCATCAGCGCGCGCGAACTGCGCCGCGAATATCTCTTCGACGCCGGCGTGTTTTACGCCGCCTTTGCAATTTTCTTCGCGGTTATGTGGGGCGGATTGGCGATCCCCATCGGCGAACGGGCGTTAAACCTGTCGCTGTTCACCTCCATCGACCGCGCCGCGCATTTCCCGCCGCCGGATCTCTGGTGCGCCGGACGTCTGCTTAATTATTACTACTTTGGCCATTACCTCGGCGTGTTTCCCGGCAAGGCCGTCGGGCTGTCTCCACTGCAATCCTACTGCCTTTTCTGGGCCACGCTGCCCGCGTTGCTGGCGAGCGGCGCGTATTCGCTGACGCGGATGCTGCTGCCGCGCGATGCGCGATGGGCGGGTTTGATCGGACCTTTACTGATTGTGGGCATCGGCAACCTGAGCGTTGTGCGCGATCTGGTTGTGCATGGCCGTTTTTTTCAGCCTGCCTTCATGTTTCAAATGACGCGCGTGATTCCGCATACGATCAACGAGTCGCCGCTCACGTCGGCGATGGTGGCCGAGGCTCACGCGCACCTGATCGCCTTGCCCCTGACCGCGCTGTTTCTCGCTGCATGTTATCAGTGGCTGCGCAAAATGGAGAATCCCCTGCGCGGCGCATGGGACTGGATCGCGTTTCTGCTGCCTGGTGTTGTGATGGGCTTTAACCTCGCGATCAACGCCTGGGATCAGGCGACGCACGGCGCGTTCCTGCTGTTCGTAAGTGTCGTTGCCGCATGCCGCAACCGCCGGATCGTCCGTCCGCTGATCGGCGCCGCAGCCATGTTCGCGCTTGCCTGGCTGCTCTTTGCGCCGTTCCATTTGAATTACGACCGGCCGCCATCCGGTCTGGAATGGCTGCTCAGCCGCACGACTACCCGATTATACGACCTGTTCATTCATCCCGGCGCACTGTTCATCGCCGCCGTTGTCATGTTGCTTTTTTCCTATAAACACAACTGGCGCCATGGGAATTTTGCGCGGCGTACTGTGTCGAGTTCCGCAATCACGCTGATCATGTTTGCACTCTTTTATGCGTTGCGTCCGCAACGGTTTCAGTTGCACCTGTTTTTTCTGGGAGTATCCGCGCTGGCGTTGCTGTATGTACGGGATCGCCTGAAAAGCGCGCCATGGATTTATGCCTATCCCGCGTTGCTGCTGCTGTTCAGCGTCGCTGTGCTGTGGGGCTGCGAATTGCTCAATGTGCGCGTGGTCGTGCCGCCTGAGGATTTCCGCCAGAACACTGTGATGCGCTTTTACCCGCCCGTTTGGGTGATGCTTGGCGCCGTTGTGGCGCAAGCCATGCATCGTTCCTGGCGCGCATGGCGATGGCGGAAACGGCGCCTCATCGAGCAGCCACGGATGCAGCTTACGTTCCTCGTGATGATGTGCGCGCTGATTGCCCTGAGCATCGTTCAACCCGCGACGGGGGCGTGGCTGCGCTTCAAGCACAGCTGGCGCGCTGTGTCGCTCGACGCCGCCTCGCACTTACGCTTTCAGCATAACGGGACGGATTTCGAGGCGATTCACTGGATGCGCGAGAACCTGCCGCCGGAAACGATTCTGATCGAGCATCCGGGCATCGCGCCGTATGGCATGGCGCGCTATTCCATGGGAACCGGCCTTCCGACGGCGCTGGGCGGCACGCATAAGCTTCAGCAACGCAACGTGCCCGACACGGAGATCGAGGCGCGCCGCCGTGACGTGCTGCGCATTTATACCTCGAACGATTGGGCTGAGATCGAAGCGCTGCTGCGGAAATATGGCGCGACTTGCGTCGTGTATCCATTGGCGAGCGGGCCGCTCGGCGGTGTGAATTATTACGATCCAGAGAAACATCCCAGCACACCGGAAAATTTCGCGCTTTTTCGCGAACATGCCCGGACAGCGCAATCCTGGCCGAATCTGGTCATTTTTTCGTTGAATTTTTGAACCGCTTTGAGTCAAAGTATTCCTTCCTCGCGGGCAGATTCTTCCGCCCGCGCTTTATATTTTTTGCGCAAAAACAATGCCATCGCCTTTGAACGAGAAGCGACGGCTGGAATCAGGAGGACGCGCATGCCCGCTCCGAAGGTCGCCATTCTTTGCGGCAGCGACAGCGATTTGCCCACGTTGCAAGCCTGCACGAAGATTCTGACGGATTTCAGCGTGCCGTATGAGCTCAAGGCGCTCTCAGCCCACCGCACTCCGGACGACGTGCAAGCGTTCGTGCGCCAGGCCGAAAAGCGCGGAGTGAAGGTCTTCATTTGCGCGGCGGGCATGGCCGCGCATCTGGCCGGAGCCGTCGCGGCGCGCACCACGCTGCCCGTGCTGGGCATTCCGATTGCTTCACCGCCGTTCAACGGCATGGATTCGCTGCTGGCCACGGTGCAGATGCCGCCGGGCGTTCCCGTGATGACGCTCGCCGCAGGCAAGGCCGGCGCGGCAAACGCCGCCCTGGCCGCGATCCAGATTTTCGCTCTCTCCAGCGCTTCATTGCGCAAGAAACTCCAAGCCCATCGCCGGAAAATGGCCGTGGACGTGCGGCGAAAAAATGAGAAACTCGACAAACTGGGGATCGATGGCTATGTCGAAAGTTAATAAACTGCTCAATGAAGAGCAACTGAATGCGACCATCCAGCGCATGGCGGATGAAATCGCCTCGCGCTACGAAAGCCAGAAGGACGCTGTCGCCATCGTCGGCATCCAGCGCCGGGGCGTCTCCTTCGGGCAGCGCCTGAAGGAGCGCATCGACGAGAAGTGGGGCGGCAGCGTGGACCTTGGCGTGCTCGACATCACGCTGTATCGCGACGACCTCAGCGCGCCGGGCAGTCAGCCCGAGGTGCGCAACACCCGCATCGACTTCGATGTGCAAAACCGCATCATCCTTCTCACCGACGACGTGCTGTTCACCGGACGCACCATACGCAGCGCGCTCAATGCCATCGTGGACTTCGGCAGGCCGCAAAAGATCGACCTGATCGTCCTTGTGGATCGGGGCAACCGCGAACTGCCGATCCAGGCCGACGCCGCCGGGCTGTCCATCGAAACCACGCCTGATCAAACCGTCCAGGTCTATTTTGACGAGTACGATGGCCAAAACTGCGTGATGCTTCAGACTGATGCGTAATAAACAATGATCGGAATCGCTCCGCTAGGGAACGGCTGACTTCAATTTGGCTGTGGGGAAATTGCTTATCCGATGATCTGGCGGCGGCCGGTTTCCAGCACGGACGAAGGCGTATGAACCTCTTCCGTGGCCAGGATCCGTCCTTCGCGCAGGCAGGCGTCGAGCGCATCCAGCACTTCCGGATCGAACTGCTCTCCGGCTTCTTTGTGCATGATGTCCAGCGCCCGGCTGATCGGCATCGGATCGCGGTACGGCCGCGTGCTGGTCATGGCGTCGAACGCGTCCGCCACGGACGCGATGCGGACGAGTTGGGGAATTTCATTGTGTTTCAGGCCGTCGGGGTAGCCCTTGCCGTTCACCTTTTCATGATGATGGCGGATGATCTTGCGCTCCATATCGGAGAGCCCGAGCGGCTCCACAATGGCGTCGCCGATCACGGGATGCGTCTTGATGATCTCAAACTCCGCGTCGGTGAGCCGGCCCGGTTTGAGCAACACCACGTCGCTGATGCCGATTTTGCCGATGTCATGCAGCACCGCGCTGAACTTGAGCTGCTCCATTTCCTCCTCGCCGCAGCCCATTTTTTTCGCCAGGGCCATCGCAAACGCCGTCACGCGCTGAGAGTGCTGGCGGGTGTAGCTGTCGCGCGCCTCCAGTGTGAAGACGAGGGTTTTAAGGGTGTCCACCAGGTTCGAGTAAATGCCCTCATAGAGCAGATTGTTTTCGATGCGGATGGCCAGTTTGTCCGCCAATTGCTCAATCATCCAGCGTTCGCTGAGCGAGAAATCCGTGCGATCACGCTTATCCGCCAGATTCAACACCCCAAACAGCTCGTCGCCGATCAACAGCGGCACGGACATGAATGACTTTGTGTAGTAACGGCGATTGATCGGATCCGCGATCAGCGGATTTTCCTCTCCCTGCTTCTGGTGGATGATGCGCCGTTCGCGAGCCACCGCGCCGACGATTCCTTCGCCGATGCGCACCTGGCTGTTCCGGATGACCTCTTCAGGAATGCCGATCGCCGCGCGGATGGACAGATAGCCGCTGGCGCGGTCGTAGATCATCAGCGATACGCGTTCGGCGTCTGTGATGTCGCGCGTCAGCGAGATTGCCTCGGAGAACAACTCGTCATTGTCGGTGATGGCCGCGAAGCGCTCGTTGATCATCACCAATTGCGTCAGCTGGTTGATCTTCACTTGCAGATCGCGGTTCAGTTTTTCGATCACCGCTTTCTGATTCACCTCGGCCAGCAGATGCTCGTTTTGCCGCAGCAGTTTGCGCTCATTGATCGCCCGTTGGATCACCTGGGTGGTCAGTTCGGCGTCGAACGGCTTGGTGACGAACTCCAGCGCTCCTTTTTTCATCGCCTCGATGGCCAGATTGACGGAGGGATAGCCGGTGATAATGACAACGGGCAGGCCGGGGCGCAGAACTTTGACTTTTTCCAGCAGCTCCAGCCCGGACATTTTCGGCATCTGCACGTCGCAGATCACCAGGTCGTAATCAGTCTGACAGATTTTCTCAATGGCCAGGATTCCGGTTTGGACGCAATCAACGGCATGCCCCAGCGGCTCGATGATGTCGCTGAGCGTTTCGAGAATCAACTCATGATCATCCACGATCAGGATCCGCGCGGAATCCTGGGGAGGGTAATGTTTCACTTCCAGCGGTTGAATAGCCATGCCTTCAGCTTTCTTCATGCAGTCGATCCCGGCGCAGGCAGCATTAAACGTCGGATTTCATGTTTTTCAACAGCGCGTCCCGCTTGCGCTGCTCGTGTTCTTCCTCGGAGATCAATCCTTCGCGCCGTTGACGGCTCAGCTCGCGCAATTCTCGCATCAACCGGTCCTTGGGCGGACCAGTCATTTTCTCATACTGTTGCAGATCCCCCGTGCGAGCCGATGGCTTCACGCCTTCCGTGATTCCCGCGGACAATCCAGGCAGGCGTTGCTCCTGTTCTTTTTCATACCCCGCCTGCTCCAACCGTTCCTCCAGTGCACGGCACCGTTGCCGTAATTGCTCCAATTCCTGCTCCTGCGCCCTCATCTGAAGGCACATATGTTCCTGCCGTCGCGCCAAGCGCACTCGCTCGATCGCGTTTTTCACCATTAGTTTGAATTCCTGCACCTGAAACGGCTTCGTCAGGTAGTTATACGCCCCGTAATCAATCGCCTTGAGCGTCGTCTCCAGCGAGCCGTATCCCGTGATCAAAACCACCAGCGCATTCGGCTGGCATTCCCGCGCGCTGCGCAGGATTTCCAAGCCATCCACGTCCGGCATCATCAGGTCGGTGATGATGATGTCCATCGAATATGTCTTCAGGTGCTCGAGCGCTTCCTTGCTGTCAGAGTAGGCGCGCACTTCCAGCCCCGTTTGATCGGCAAACAGGTCCACCAGCAGTTCCAGCACGGTGGGATCGTCGTCCACCAGCATCATTTTCAGCTGGTCGTCCATGTCGATCACTCTTTCACTTTCCTCCGGAAAGTCCAGCATTTGCATGGCATAGTTCAGGTTCATGGTAGATCTTCTCACGCCGTCCGTCAAATCATTGGTCTCGCATACGCAAGATCCCTTGCATTGCTAATAGCGAGACTCCAGAGCTTCATCGGCGCATTCGCGCCGTTATCAATCGGACGAATGGCTTCGCGCTGGAATCAAGCCTGGAATTCCTTCCTTTTTCTCATAATCCGCCAAGATCCTCTGAACAAGACTGCGCCGCCGGAAAGGCAGCGAACATTGCCAGCTGCCGCGTTGCATGAACGTCACACTATGGATCTGTTTTACTCCCGCCCCCTGCTTCACACTTAAATCATCAGCCACGAAGGCGTTTTGGTCAAATTGCCGATCCAGAATGCGATCGATTCTTTGCCGTGTTAAATACTTATGCTTCATGATTCACACCACCCATGCGCCCATAGACATAAGATTAGATGGAACGATACATTCCTTCTGATATTTTTTTCGACAAGCAGGCTGCCGAACTTTAATTTCTTTTTCGTTTAAATTCTCATAAATCTCATGATCCGAGTATTTTATTCTTTTATGTTGAATATTCTTCGCCATTATTTTGACGATATTTGACGGTTTATAGCTGTCACATTGATTGAATCATGGCGCCGGTCAATCAAACATTCCTTTTACCGGTTGATTTTCCGGCGATATTCGGTGAAAAATATGCCTGCTATGTCAAAATTCCATCCTATTCGCGTCGTTATTGTTTTTGCATGCTGCGCCGCCCTGACGGCGACGGGGCGCACGGAGCCTGATGATACGACCTTATCAGGCGTCGTTTTACTCAAAGCGGAAGCTGATTTGCATGATTTTTTCGGCCAGGATCTGCTGCCATTTTTTCACGAAGGCCAGCCGCGCGAGGAGAACAGCGCGGCGTATTACGTTGAGGCTTTCGATTTATACACTTCAGCCACGAGCGGTCTGTCTGCTTCGATATTGAATGATCCCACGCAGCTGGACGCGATGCCCGCGATTCAGGACGCGCTGGATCGGATCGAGGCCGGAGCGGACTGCGGTCCGTGCGACTTCAGCGGCTTGTACGACTTTTCGCTCAGCGGATATTTCCATGAGCGTCCGGATTCCATTGAAATTCGCATGCTGGCGTACCTTTTATTTCAGCGCACCGTGCGCGAACTCAAGCTCCGGCATTTTGAGCCGGCGTTGCGGCATGCCCACCACGGAGTGATTTTCGGCGCGCATCTATATATCAGCGCCGAGACGCACACGCAGGCGTCCATGGCGCTGGAGATTCTCGCCGCCGCCTGCGGACAGACGCGAAATGTGGAGCGTGAACTGGGATCGTCATTCAAGGCTCACGACATGGACCTGCTGATGAGGCATTATCGCGAGATCATGGAGCAGCACGTGCGGCTCGCGCCTCCCATCCGCTCCACCGCGCACTATGATTATGAATTGACCCTGCAGAATCTGCTCAATCCGCTGGCCGTGGTGCGGATGGAAGGCTTGCGCATGCTCGGCAACGTGATCGATCCGCGCGTCAATCCCGAGCATATCGTCAGTCCGTCGTACCGCGAATTGCGCATCCACGTGAGCAACGACCGCGAGAAAATTCTGCGTTTGCTGGAGAATATCGCGAAGGACGATCCTGAGCCGCGCGTACGGCAGCTCGCCGCTCAACTCAAACAGACGCTGGAGGAGCGTAAAACATTCGAACCGCTCATCGAAAAGCAGGATGAGCCTGCGGAACCGGAAAGCATCGAGACCTTGATGCGGGAACTGGAGGAACTGAAAAAACAAACCGGACGGCAATAACTTGTGTGAATTATGAGTTGATAACGCGGCGCGGGGCCGCTCTAAATGGTTCCATTAATCTCACGCATGAATGAGCGCCGCTTTGAAACGTCCATCCCGCAAGGAACGAAAATCCACGTCAGCCGCGGCCAACACTGCCGCCGCGCCAGGGCGATTGCGCCGTTGGTCGCGCGCCGTTTTTCCTTCATTCGAGGAAATCCGCACCCATCGCATCGAGGCGCTGGCCTGTCTGGCCGCCGGTCTGCTGATGATCCTGCCGTATCCCCGGTTCAATTTCTGGCCGGTCGCGTGGTTCGGTCTGGCGCCGATGCTCTGGGCGCTGCCGCGCGCGCGCAACGCCAAGCTGGCTGTCTGGCTTGGATTCGCCTTCGCCTATCCCTTTTATTACGGCAATATCTCTTGGCTCAACACGCTGATCATTTTCCATTGGGCCGCGCCGATCGGCATTGCGCTGCTGGCGCTGTATCTGACGCTCTTCACCATTCCCTTTTCCCTGACGGCCGCGGCGCTGCTCCGGCGCCGGCCGTATCTCGCTTTGATTCTGCTGCCCGCGCTTTGGTGCGCGCTGGAATTCATCCGCGACTGGGGGCAACTGGCCTTTCCATGGATTTATCTCGGTCATTCGCAGTGGAACAATATATTGATCCTGCAAATCGCCGAGTACACCGGCGTCTTCGGCATTTCATTTCTCATCTTGGCGTATAATATCCTTTTAGCGGAACTGGCGCGTTTATGCCTGGAACGAAAGCGCTCCGCGATTGTCATTGTGGCATACACAGCTTTTTCTCTGATTATTCTCGGCATAATTCATTTCGGCGCTGCCTGCCTGATTCCCCGCTCCAAGCTAATTGAAACCGGACAAAACCATGATGATGCAAGACTTCGGATCGCCCTTTGCCAGCCCAACATCGACCAGGTGACGAAGCTGCAAAGTTACAGCTACTTCGGCGCAAAGACTGAAGAGGAAGCGGAACAGAATTACGAAGCGGCGAACATGCGCATCAATTCAACAATGCAAAAACTGACGATGCAAGCGGCCGGGCAAAATCCAGAACGGCTGGATCTGATCGTCTGGCCCGAATCGGCGATGACGGACATGTATTTCAACTTGCGCCCGCAGGATCAGGCCACGCTGGCTGAATGGGCGCAGGACGCCGGCGCGCCGATTTTCATGGGCGCCTCCTTTTGCCAGCGAGTTCCCGGCAAATCGCTGGACGAGGCCAGGTTTTACAACAGCGCGTACCTGATCGAACCCGGCAAAGGCCCGGTGGATGACGTGTATCACAAGATGCAGCTCGTTCCATTCGGCGAGCATCTGCCGTATTTCAACAAGATTCCCTTTCTGCGCACGTTCACGGGCATTGAGGATTTCATGGCGGGTGATGAATACACTCAGTTTAAACTTCATGGCGGTGCGCATCAGCAAAAGGAATGTCAGTTTGGCGCGCTGATCTGCTTCGAGTCGTCCATCTCGCGGCTTACGCGCGGCATGGTTCGAGCGGGGGCGGAGTTTCTGGTCATCGTCACCAACGACGCCTGGTACGGCCTGAGCAAAGGCCCGGAACACCACATGATTCACAGCGTATTTCGCGCGGTGGAATCGCGCCGCTGGATTGTGCGTTGCGCCAACACCGGTGTTTCGTGCGTCATTGCGCCCGATGGACGGGTTCAGCAACGTTTTGAAGTTGGAGCGCAGGGAGTGCTTTGCGCAAATATCGAACCGCGCAAGGATGCTGATGGTGCTTTTTATACTCGCCACGGGGATCTTTTCGCCTGGTTCTGCTTTTTGCTCGGAATCGCCGCGATAATTCTGGGCCGGAAAAAACGCAGCAATGAATCCAAATGATTTAATGTCAAATGATTTAATTGACATGGATTCTCGCCTCATAATAGGCTAAATGAAAATTTTAATGATTTGCGCTTTGTGCTGTTCGAGCAGGACAAAATGCTGATGTGTTGGATCATTCCATGAGAAATGAAGCCTTTTATCAGAAAAAAAGGATCATTATCAGCGGTCAAAAGCCTTATCCAAGGCAGGATTCGCGCAGGACTGATTCTTTGTTTAAACCAGAGTGGGGGTTTGAAAAATGCGAAAATGGATTGTGGGAGCGATTGTTCTAGTTTTTGCTGGAGTTATTTTCTGGTTTTTTCTTGGTTCGGGCGATTCGGGTAGCGCTCCTTCTTCCTCTTTCCTGTCTTCTTTCTCCAAAGAACAGGTGTATCTCTTCACATCTTTTCGTGATAACGGCGACGGCCTGCATATAGCGTATAGCGAGGATGGTCTGAAATGGACCGATCTGAACCGCACGTTCCTCCGGCCCGATGTCGGGGGTAAATTAATGCGCGATCCATTCATCCTGCAGGGCCCCGATGGCGTGTTCCATCTCGTCTGGACCAGCGGATGGTATGACAAGGGCATCGGCTATGCGAGTTCGCAAGACCTGATCAACTGGTCGCAGCAGCGATTGATTCCCGTGATGCAGGAGACGCCCGGAACGAAAAACTGCTGGGCGCCAGAAATATTCTATGACGGCTTGAAAAAAGAGTATCTCATCACATGGGCGTCGGATGTCGACGAAAGCGCTTCAGAAACGGAAGCAAAGCGCGTGACGAATAATGACATTTATTATGCCGTCACGAAGGACTTTGTGACATTCAGCCAAGCGCAGCCCTTCTATGCCGCCACCTTTAACGTCATCGATGCGAACATCATCGAGCATTCCGGGCGCTATATCATGGCTTTTAAAGGACAGGGGGGGATCCAGCTTGCCGGCGCCTTCAACGTCCGTGGGCCATATGGCTTGTTGGCGCCGATGGCTATTATCGGCGGAACGGAATTGGTCGGACCAGGATTCGCGAAAATCGGCGATGAATACATTCTTTATTACATGGGGAACGGCGGCAAGACTTGCCGCGCAAGCAAGACTCTGGACTTCGACAACTGGACCGATATCACCAGCCAGATTCAAGCGGTCTCCGGACAAACCCAAGGCTCGATCATCAAGGTCGGCAAATCGATCGCCGATCGTCTGATGGGCGATTGAAAATCCCAATACAGCCGCTTACCCGCGGATGTTAATCCGCGCGTAGTGGATCCAGCCATCGGGATGAGGGCGAATTTTTCGTGAATCGCCCTTATCAACGAGAAATCGGTTTCCGATATAAAATATTAGAGGGAGAAGGAAGCGGTGGTCGGTCTTTGTTTTGCCGAGGCCGGGAGGGAGCGGGAAAATGTTTCTTCTTCTTAAGCAGTGGATGTTGGCTGTTTTCGCCCATAAATGGATGGCGCTCACAGTAATTTTCATGGGAGTGGGAGCGCCCGTCGTCTATCTGCTCTCCGATTTTTATCATCCTCCCGTGCGCCAATTCAATCCATATAACAACGAGCCGGTCCATCGTGATGCGCCTCGCGAGAGCAATCCCGTCGAGCCTGAGGCGTATCTCTATACCCGCGGGGATCAAGCGGGGCTGCATCTCGCGTACAGCAACGACGGGATGCACTGGATGGATGTGAACCGGCGATTCATCACTCCAGTTGTCGGAAGCCGATTGTTCCGCGATCCGCACATCCTGCGCGGTCCTAACGGCGTGTTTCATATGGTGTGGACGACCGGCTGGAACGACAATGGGATCGGCTATGCGCAGTCCACGGATCTGATCAACTGGTACGACCAGAAATTTATCCCGGTGATGGAAAATACGCCGGGCACGAAGAACTGCTGGGCGCCGGAGACATTCTATGACGACATGCGCAACGAGTACATCATCACCTGGTCTTCGGATGTGCAGGGGCGATTTCCCGCGACTGCGTCGCCGGACCGGATGAATAACCGCACGTACTGCGTCACGACGAAGGATTTCAGGCAGTTCAGTCCGGCGCAGTTATTCTTCGAGCCTGGGTTCGATCACATCGACGCGACAATCTTCAAAGACCAGGGCCGTTATATTCTCGCCGTCAAAGAAGGCGACATGCAGAATAGGGGCGTTTGGGGACCGATTCATCTGGCTGTCGCCTCCGATCCGCATGGACCTTATAAATTCATGAAGGTTCCGCTGATCAGCGGGCAAAAGGTGGAAGGCCATACCATCGCGCGGATCGGCGATGAATACGTCGCGTACTTCCACTATTATACCGGCGGAAGATGCGGCGCGAGAAAAACGAGGGATTTCGTCTATTGGAGCGACGCTTCCGCGGAGTTTCGCGCCGTCCAGGGGCAAAGTCATGGCACCGTGTTCGCTGTGCCCAGGTCCATCGTCGATCGGCTCATCGGCATGTGATCCGCATCGGCGCAGGGCAGGTGTCAGTATGTCATCAAAGCGCGGCTCATGTTACGAGCCGCGCTTTGGCGTTAATGATTCAAGCGGTCAATAGATTTCGGGGACGAAGGTCTGATCGGTGATCGGCGGCCGGACGTAGCTGCTGCGCGTCTTGCGCGGCGGCAGTTCGATCGGCTCGGGCGTCAGGTCTTCATAAGGAATCAAGCTGAGCAAATGGCTGATGCAGTTGAGCCGCGCGCGTTTCTTCACGTCGGCGTTGACCACGTACCATGGCGCCTGCTTGATGTCGGTGTAGGCGAACATCTCATCCTTGGCCTTGGAGTATTCCTCCCATTTCTCGCGCGACTTCAGGTCCATCGGACTCAGCTTCCAGCGTTTCGTCGGATCGTTGATGCGATCCTGGAACCGGCGCTCCTGTTCGTCGTCGCTGACCGAGAACCAGTATTTGATCAGGATGATCCCGTTGCGCACCAGCATGCGTTCGAAACTGGGGCAGGAGCGCAGGAACTCCTGGTATTGATCGTCGGTGCAGAAGCCCATCACGCGCTCGACGCCCGCGCGATTGTACCATGAGCGGTCGAAGAGCACCATCTCGCCGCCGGCGGGAAGCTGCGTGGCGTAACGCTGAAAGTACCACTGCGTTTTTTCACGCTCGGTCGGCGTGCCCAGAGCGCACACGCGGCAGACGCGGGGATTCAGGCTTTCCGTGATGCGCTTGATCACGCCGCCCTTGCCGGCGGCGTCGCGCCCCTCGAAGATCACCACGACCCGCAATCCCTTGAGCTTGATCCACTCCTGCAGTTTCACCAGCTCGATCTGCATATTCGCCAGCTCTTTCAAGTAGTCCTTGTTTTTGATTTTCTTCTTGGGTTCAGCAGGAGAACTCTCCTCGGAGTTTTCGTCTTCCTCGTCCAAAGCGTCCTCCACAGCCACATTGTCGTCCTGCTCTTCGGAATGTTTGTTCTTTTTTTTCTTTTTGTCTTTGGACATGGCTGATCTCCTCTTTGGATTGGGGTGTTCTCATGAAGCGTGCATCGCGGGCCGGCGGCAAATCCTGATCGCCGATTGCGCCTCGCACACCCTACTAATCATCGGCAAATCGCGTTGAATTTCAACCAAGAAGTGAGAAAAAATGGAAAATAACAGATGACGAAAAAGACGCATGGCGTTGTAGAGCGCGAACAGGGCGGCTCTTTCCGGTGGCCGGAAAGGTCAGGGCTTTTTCTTTGAATGGATGCAGCGCATTCAAACCAGCGTTGAGGCGTTTTTTTTTGTCCTTCTCTCGATCCGGCCCGGCGCGATGATTTCGGCTGCTTCAGCGTTGCGCCCCGCTGGTCGCGGGACGCGCGAGAAAAACCCGGCGCGCCATTTTTTTTAGTTGCTTTGCAGGCCGCTTTTGGTTTATTCTAATCGTAACTCGAGAGAGCGAAATTCTTCCGGGAAGCTTGCTTAAGGAGGTTGCTATGCCCCTAAAAATCGTCGGACGCAAACGCGACATCGCCGGCCAGGATCGCCGGTATATCGAACAGAAAGTGGACCGTTTGCGCCGGCTGGCGGATCGCATTTCGCTGATGGATGTGATGATCGACGAAGTGCGCCATAACACACTGGTGAGCATTGAAGTGAAAGCGCCGCGACTGCATAAGAAAGTCAGCGAGCAGGGCGAGACCGTGCGGTCGGCGTTCGATCTGGCGCTGGATAAAATGGAAACCACGATGCGCCGCGGCAAGGAACGCATGCAACGCAACAAGAAACAGATGCGAAAACATCGCCTCTTGTCACAGACGCCAGTGGACGCCGCGAACGCCTTGGCGACCGATGTCGAAGAACAGCCGGCTCACACGATCATCAACATGGAGCGCATGTCCTTCAAGCCGATGTCCGTGGAGGAGGCCGCGGAACAGATCGAAGTCGGTGACCGTCCCCTGATGGTTTTCGTCAACGACGCCAGCGAAAGACTCAACGTGCTATACCGCAGAAAGGACGGCCATTACGGGCTGATCGAGCCGCTTTAAGGCGCCTCGCGCCCAGTTCGAACAAGACACCGGCCTCGTCTGCGCGCACGCGGACGGGGCCGGTTTTCATCACGCAAGGCGCATAAACGGCTACAACTCTTTTAATATCAGTCATGCGCGTACGCAAAAAAAAATTTGAAAAAAAACGCAAAAAGGCTTGACTTCCTCAGGCGCGATTCGCATAGTTTGCTCCGCTTCGGCTGCAAAATTTGCGGCCTCCGCAAGGCGGGTTTTCCTCAAGAAAACCAGTCATTTGGAGCCCAAAAAGAAATCGGAAAAAAGGTCATTTTGGACTTGACCTTCCCGGAAAGTTGCAGCAGAATCAATTTTCTTTGGTTGCGAAGAATCATCTCGCTCCAAAGAATTTTTTTCGCCTCCTCCTTCGGGCGCGGGCGAAGAAAAAACAAGGCCGGCCAGGCCGGGCGGCAGGTTCTTTGACAGATTGGCAACACCGTGTGATTTTGAGTGCAAGCGGATATAAAAATCCATAATGCCGCATGCGATCATGTGGTGGATCTGCTTCGGCAGTTTCACTCGTGGTCGGATGATTTTTGGCGAGAGAGAGTAGCGATTAAGCTACTAAGGGCACACGGGGGATGCCTTGGCGTCTGCAGGCGATGAAGGACGTGGCAAGCTGCGAAAAGTCTCGGGGAG
>JAFGJS010000001.1 GCA_016928995.1 Candidatus Sumerlaeota bacterium
CTCCTTTTCGTTCCTCTGAATTTTCGAACGAAAACCGGAGAAAAATCCACCTTAATGGCTGTCCAGTTTTTGGGGACAATTATAATATCCTATGCTAAAAGCCTGGGCTTCCTCGATGAGAAAGGTGTTCCCACACAATTATATAAGCAGTTCCGCAATCCCTCTCAATCAGCAGTAGCCCTAGCAAAAGGAATCATGTCTGCATACAAACCTCTCTATGAGAGGAATGAGTACTTTTACAATCTTACAAAAACGAAGATACATGAACTTGTATGCGAAGAGACAGGTCAAGACCATGACAACATAACCGCAAAGCGGATCACAAATACATTAGTCGAAGTGAAAAAACTTGCCAAGTTTGATACATTGGATGAAGAGGTTGAGCCTGAAGATGAGATAAGTGAGGAGGAAACCAATGACCAAGCGGTCTCAGACGAAAGCAATTCTACCCCAATCCAACATCACGTTGGTAAGCTTGGCCTAGCTTATAACATTAACTTAATTTTACCGAACACTGACGATCCGAAAGTGTTCAATGCAATATTTAAAAGCCTAAAGGAGAACCTGCTTTGAGCAAAGACATGGATTCCAAATTAAGATCATTCTTCTTTAGTTGCATGGGAACTGGTGCTGATCTCGATCGATATGAGGAACGAACGGGTGTGAATATCGTTCAAAGAGAGGATGTCAAGGAGGCAAAATTAGCCGACAACTTTGAAGCAAAGATATACAATGATGCAAAACAGATGTCTGAGCACTACATTACTTTTTATTGCCTCGAAAGATCAGCCCGAAATATTGTCGTTGGAAAACTCAAGGCAACACATGGCGGTAACTGGTGGACCACTAAGGTTCCTTCAAATATTCAATCGAATGTCGCGCATAACATGCAGCGAGAGCTTGATGCTGGGGTTGCACCGCGTTCGGAAGATGAAATTGATTACACTAATTTTGGTGAGCTGGGTGAGATTGTAAAAGCAAACTGGGCCGATTTTGGAGACATGTTTAAAAGTGTAAAAGCATTCACTAAGATCATGGCTAATCTAAATGTTTTGCGGGGACCAATTGCACATTGCAGTATATTATCAGAGGATGAAATCCTAAGATTGCAGTTAACTGTAAAAGACTGGATCAGGTTACTATCCAAGTGAACAAGCGGATGAAATCGGACGGCCTAAAGGCCGCCGCTTATCCGCATCGTTGACACACATAAGCCAAGCTTTTTTTCATGGTGCCGGAGGAGGGAGTCGAACCCTCACACCCGTTATGGATAATGGATTTTGAGTCCATCGCGTCTGCCATTCCGCCACTCCGGCATTTTCGGCAGGAAAAAAACGGGAAACGAACGCCTGGCCCGTGTCCGCGTTTCGAGGCGCTATCTTAAGCCGCGCCGCTTTGCTGTCAATTAAAAACACCGCCCAATTTTCACCGGGGCGCCGCATTCCTTGAGGCGCCGCGCCGGTTCGTGGTCTGTTTCAACAGCGCGATGTCGCCGCTGACGAGCACCCGCAGCTCGCCGCTCTTGATGACCGGGTGGCCGGTCAGCGAGATGCGTAGCGCTGGCTTGACCGGCACGGGAAGCGTTTCGAGATAGACCTGCCGTTGCGCTTCATCCTCCGCCGCGGGGTTCTGTGTGACGCGCAGGCTCAGCATCACGCAAGGCCGCTGGTCGAATTGCGCGGCGTGCGCATTGAGCGGCTGAAAAAACACCGGAACACCTTCATTATGCAGCTGAACGGCGGTTTCGCCGGTGGCCTTCACGCGCTGCGCCTGGGCCGTGATTGTCGAGCCGTTGTGGACCAGTTTCACCGCGTCCGGCCCCCAGTCATAGCCGCGATCCTTGAAGTAATCCTCCCAGGCGATAGTGCGCGTGTTTTTAATCAGCGAACGCCAGACCAGCCAGTCGGTGTCGGTCGGCTCCCCCGTGGATAGCGGAGGATGCAGTTCCAAATACAGCACCGGACCGTCGGAGTTAAGCCCCACCCAGGCCATCGCCAGCGTTTGCCCGCTTTCCTTGACGCCCTCCAGCGCAAGCACGGGAAAGGCGCCCCAGCTTTCCTCGATGATGCGCATGTCGCTCACGCCTTGTCCGCGCAGTTTGGCGGCGAGCAGCTCCTGATGGCTGAATTTCGCAGGACCGGTCTGCTTCACGTTGCGGCTGATGCGCGCCATGATGATGCTCTCGCGCAGTCCGGGCAAGGGGCGGCCTTCATTCTTCGCGATGGCCTGCAATGTCGTTTCACGCCCCCAGATGACGCCGTCATTGATATTCGGTTCGACGCCGGACAGCGGCGCCACGCGGAAATGGGATGGCAACGCCAATTCGACCGGCAATGGCGACAACATCTGCGGAAGATAGTACAGCGCATTAATCTTCCCCGGCGGCGGGTCGGCCAAGGTTAATGCGCTCTGCGGCGCTCGCCCACATCCGGCCAAACCAACAGCCAGCAGGATGACAGGCAAGCATCGCACAGGCAAAATCGCCAGGTGCTTCAGAAATCTTCGCAGCTGATTTTTTCTGTTCACGCTATGCTCCTTTGCATTGATCAATCCGCACGGCCGCGCGCTTCGAGGAATTTCACCAGACGGTGCAACGTGCGATTCACCGGGACATTCACGCCGCATTGCTCCCCTAAGCAAACGACGGCGCCGTTCAGCGCGTCGATCTCGGTCCGCTTGCCCGCGCGGATGTCCTGCAGCGTCGAGGAATGATGCCGCGCAGTGGCCGGCACAAGCTCGGCGTAAAAATCCCGCTGATACGCCGCGGCGTCCGGCCAGTGCGTGGCATAGCCCGCCGCGGCCATCACGACGAAAATCTCCTCGTGCGCCTCATCCATCACGGCGCGCGACTCCTCGCATTCGGCCAGCGCGCCATACGGCACGCCGAACAGCGCTCCAAGCGGATTCAGCGAGCAGTTATAGAGCATCTTGGCCCATAAATCGCGCTCGATGTGCGGCGTCACGCTGCTGGGCAGGCCGGACGCGGAAAGCGCCTCGCACAGCGGACGCACGGCGTCGAGCGCTTCGCCGCGCAGTCCGCCGACCGTCACGTCCTGCGCATGCACCGTGATCTCGACCTGCCATGGCTCCAGCCGTTTGAAGCCGGTGATCACGCGCGCGTTGTAGATCGTCGCGTCCGGCAGCGCCGTCTCGAACGCCTCGCGATTGCCCCAGCCGTTTTGACACAATACGAAATTGCCGAAACGCTCCGCGCCGCCCGGTGCGGCGGCGAACGCTCTTCCCGCTGGCGTCGTGTCGAAGGACTTCACGCACACCAGCGTATAATCATAGCGCGTCGCCGGATTGAGTTGCTCCAGCGCGACGCCGCAGTCAAAGGCGCCTGGCGCGGCGTTGTGTTCGCCGAAGATCCCCATGCGCCGCAGACCATGCTCACGCAACGCTGATACAGTCGAATCGCGCGCAATAATCGACGCCTTCGCGCCCGATTGCATCAGGAAACTCGCCAGCCCCAGTCCTACCGCGCCGCCGCCGTAAATCAACACTCGCATGATTTCCATTTCCACCCGCGCAAAATTCATGGACGCGCACAACCTTACGCCACAGGCTGCCCAGTGCAAAGCAAAACGCCGCGCGGCGGCCCGTCATGCAATTAGGCTAATCCGCGCGGCGCATTGACGCAAGCGATTTGAAGGTTAGAATTTCGTTGCGATGCCAGGAAGATAAATAATTGGCAGATACAACGCGATCACGATCGTTCCGATCACGACGCCGAGAAACACCATTAAGAACGGCTCAATCAACGAGGTGAACGCATCCACTGTGTCGTCCACGTCACGTTGATACGATTCCGCCACTTTTTCCAGCATCTGGTCGATGGCGCCGGTCTCCTCGCCTACCGCGACCATGTGCGTCACCAGCGGCGGAAAGATGCGCGACTCCTGCAACGGACGATGGATCGTCTCGCCGTCCTTCACGCTCGCATGCACCCGCTCCAGCGTGCGGCCAACGACCTCGTTGCCCGAGGTGTCGCGCACGATATCCAGCGCCTGCAAGATCGGCACGCCAGCCTGAATCATCGTCGACAGCGTTCCAGCGAAACGCGCAATGGAAGCCTTCAGCATCAAATCGCCAAACACCGGCGCTTCCAGCGCGAGGCGATCCGTAACATACCGGCCTTCGCGCGTGAGCCGCACTTTCCGGAAGACGACATATGCCACTGCGATGAAACACAAGGCGATCACTCCGTGCTGCCGCAGGAAATCGCTCGCCGCCACCATTTGCAACGTCAGCCAGGGAAGTTCCTCGCCCAAACCGGCGTAAATCTGCTCAAACTTGGGCAGCACATAAACCAGGATCACCGACACGATGATCGTGGCGATCGCCAGCACGCTGAGCGGATACATCAAGGCCGTACGCATCCGTGAGACCAGCGCGGCGCGCCGCTCCTGTAAATCGGCGAGTTTGGTCAACACGCGCTCCAGCACGCCGCCGATCTCGCCGGCACGCACCAAATTCACATAAAGCGGATTGAAGATGCGCGAATGCCGCCCCATCGCCTCGGACAACGTGGAGCCGGCTTCAATGTCCTTGGCCATCTCGCCGATCTTGTCCTGAAACACTCGCGAATCGGTCTGCTCCTGCAGGACGCGCAGAGCGCGCAAAATCGGCAACCCGGCGTCGAGCAACGTGGCCAGCTGCCGCGAAAACGCAGTCAGGTGCTTCGGCTTCACCCGGTGAAACACCGAACGCAAACCGGGCAAGGCGGATACATCGATGTCGCCGAGCTTGACCCGCTCCCGGATCACTCGCATCGGGTAGTAACCCAAACCGTGTAATTTCTCAATGATCTGCTCTTCACTGGCCGCCGCAATCGCGCCGCAGACCGTCCTGCCGCCGTTATCCAGCGCCTCATAGTGATACTTTCTCATCATTGTCCCTCCCATAAGGAATGCATGCCTTCCTCTACAGAGAGGCTGTTATACGAAATGAGACAACAATCTGGAAAAACGGTTCAAAAAAAGACGCCGATGACGCAAAAAAAAGCGCCGGATCAGGGGAAATCCGGCGCGAGTAAGGGGAAAGGAAGGATTTTGAAAAGGGGCGTTTAGATCACGCCGCCTTCTCGTTTCATGCGTAGGTGTTGCTCCTTTTTTGCTGCCTGCTTGGAGACGTTTATAATAAGCGTATTATTTTCGATCTTCTTGGTCATGCTGTCCGGGTTGATGTCATCGGGCAATGTGGCCATATGATTGAATGATTGCTGACTTTCATTGCGGCTGACGACATTGCCCTGAGCGTCCTTGATCTCGTTGATGTTTTTCTTTTCACCGCTCACCATCAACATGTTGCCCTGGAGTTTGACGTTGACATTTTGCGGTTGTCCGCCGGTCTGAATGCGAATCTCGTAATGATCGCCTTTGTCTTCGAGATTCATGCTGCTCATCGGCATCCCGTTGCCCTGCGAGCCGAAGAAACTGTGCATATGGGGCTGCTGAGTGTTGCCCAAAGACGGCGGAAGCGTCTGGCCGATACCCCATCCGGCCGGCGGCTGCATGCCGTTCGGCGACATGGGCATGGCGCCGAAATCCTGCAGCATTTCTCTCCGCATTTGCTCGAAAAACCGGTCAAATTCGTCCGGAGCATGCAGCGGCGCCCAACCGCCGCCCATATGCGGATTTTGCATCGCGCTCTCGATCATGGATCGAAGCTGCGCCGCCTCGTTATCAGGCGCGTTAAACTCAATAATCAGTCCGTTGCTCGTATCCTGATTGCCAGCCGCTGTAGTGCTTGTGAAAACCGGCTGACCGTTGACCATGAGCATCGGCGGCGGCAATGGCGCGCGAGTCTGAGTTTGCATCTGCTCCAAGGCCTTCCGCACTTCCGTGTCCATCACATGCAGCATCGCGGCAGTCGGCGTGGAGTGCGGATCCTCGATGTGCGATTCCCGGATGACGTGAGCGACTCCCGTCTCTGGATCGTATAGAATCTGAGCGTTGGCCGTGTTGCCTTCGAGCGGAATGACATGCTCATTGCCGTCCTTGTCAACATAACGAATCGCGCCAGACAGGTCGATCTCACGGCTGGCTTTCGGCGCTTGGCTTTGCTGATCGTCCTTCGCCGGCAGATGAATCTTGGCGGCATGCAATGCAGTCGTGCCCGTAGCGAACGCCGCAAATGTCGCAATGAGCCAAACTCGGATTTTCATCTCTGGATCGCCTCGATCAATTTTTTATTGTCATCTGGACGCCTGAACTTCGCAACGGTTGTGCCAAACGAATATGAAAAAAAGGACAAACCCGCAAAGCGCCCCATAAACGATTTCATATCAGTATTGTACGATGGCTATAAAATTTTTTAAATGATTTGAATCGAGCTGCACATTGGATTGGCAATACAGACGCTGATGTGTTTATGAGACAAAATGACGCAGCAGGATGATCCCTGCGCGTCATGCTGACACGAGGCGGGATTATCTCATCCCGATGACAATCAGCCGGCAATCGATAGCCTTCAGGTCATGCTGTGATCGCTTTGAATCCCAAACGGAAAAACACCATGATTGGATCATCATCAACATGAGATTATACACTCACCCTTCCGATGCGTTTTTCATGATCATGATCAATCCACCCACAGTAACAAAATAAGTATATCTTCATGTCAATTTATACCTGGTTCTTGAGTCAAAATTTACATGAATTATTTATAAAACACTCAGCTCCTCCCCTTCTGATTTGGCGGCGCCGGTTCGTTACCACAAAGTAAAAAAAACTGAAAATAAGCCGAAGCTGCTAAAGCGAACGAATTTATTTCCCGATATGTAGTACAAAGATTTATCATTAATCTGGTGGTTGCATACACAGGCTGTCTAAACTCGAAAAGAATGATTTTTGCGCCGTGCTGCATGGGATGTAGGTGTCATAGCGCTCAACATTCTTTTTTTTTATCACGACATAACGACACCTAAGGATCAGGTCGATGCCTCGAACAAAGGGAAAGCCAGGCGAGGGGACGAAAACGGACGAGAAAAACGACGCGAAGGCGAACGCCAAAACAAGCGCCAAAAACGGCGCAAGGGCGAACGCGAAGACGAACGCGAGTAAAAGCGCAAAGCCTGACGCAAAAGCGCAAAACGCTCCACAGAACGAAGAATTGCCGCGCGAGGTTGAAGCTTTGGCCGAAGCGCTCGTATTGCTGGAACCGTCCGATGTCAGCGCGATGGCTGAAGCCCATACGTCATTGCAGAAAATCGTCGAGTCGCTTAAACAGGAAAAACAGGAACGCTTTGCGGAAGCGACCCATGCCGCCGCACAACTCGTGGAGAAAATCATTCTGGCGGACACCGACGAGCCAGACGCGGCGATGGCGACTTTATTGCGCTTCGTGGCGGCTTTGCAGGCGGCCATATGCAATGGGCGCGAAGAGGCGGAATGCGATTTCCCCGTGGAACTGATGCCCGGAGGAGCCGTGGAACAACCAGCGCCTGAGCCTGAGCCTGAACCGGAGGCGCCGAAGGCGAAAAGCGGCCTGGAGGATTCCACGACGCAGCTGCCGCCCGCCGCTCCGCAAGCGGCGCCGGTGAAAAAGGTTGAAGCCGCAGACGCACGACAGGCGCAGACCGAGACGACAGGGCCAAGCGACGCGCAAACCGCATTGGAAGCGGATCGCGAGTTGCTCAGTGAGTTCCTGAGCGGCGAAGCGCAGGAGCATCTGGAAGCTGCGGACATGGGTTTGCTGGAACTGGAGACAGATCCGAGCTTGGAAGAAGCGCTGAACGCAGTTTTCCGGGCGTTTCATACCATCAAAGGCGTCGCGGGATTTCTGGGTTTGACGCAGATCGGTTCGCTGGCGCACGAGGCGGAGAATCTGCTCGATTCGGCGCGCAAGGGAGAACTGGTCCTGAAGGGAGCGGCGATCGACGCGACATTCGACGCGGTGGACGGCTTGAAAAAGTTGATCACCGAAGTCAGCGAGGCGCTGGCTACCGGAGTGGCGGCGCCAGCCAACGCGGCGTTCGGGCTGTTGATCGAGCGAATCCAGGCGGCCGGTTCCGGCGAGGCGCTGGAAGAAGACCAGGGCGAACCGGAAGGGGTTCCCGGCCGGCGGCTGGGAGAAATTCTGGTCGAATCGGGAAGCGCGACAAATGAGCAAGTGGAGTCGGCCTTGCAGCGTCAGCGCGAATCCGACGAGCATCCGAAGCTGGGTTCGGTGTTGGCGCGCGATGAAAAAGTTCCCGCAAGAGACGTGGCGCATGCGCTGCGCAGCCAGCAGCAAGCCTCGGCGGTGAAGGAAAACGTGAAGGTGGACGCGGAGCGCCTCGACCGGCTGCTCGATACAATCGGAGAATTGGTCATCGTGGAGGCGATGGTGACGCAGTCGCCGGAGATGAAAGGGATCGCCTCGGCGGAACTCGCGCGGCACCTGAGCCAGTTGAATAAAATCACGCGGGAACTGCAGGAGATGGGGATCCCGCTGCGTATGATTCCGCTACGCTCGACGTTTCAAAAGATGGCGCGGATGGTGCGCGACCTTTCAAAAAAAGCCGGCAAACGCGTCGAGTTCTGCATGTCCGGCGAGGACACGGAACTGGACAAGTCGGTCGTGGATAAAATCGGCGATCCGCTGGTGCATATGATCCGCAACGCTGTGGATCACGGGCTGGAGTCCGATCCGGCGGAACGCCGGGCGGCAGGCAAATCGGAGACGGGGCGCGTGGAGCTCCGCGCGTACCATAAGGGCGGCGGGATCTACATCGAGATCGAAGATGACGGGCGCGGTTTGAACAAGGATGCGATCCTGGCCAAGGCGCGCGACCGCAAGTTGATCAATGACGGTGACAGTCTGAGCGAACGGGAAATTTTCAATCTGATCTTCGAGCCGGGATTCTCCACGGCGAAAAAAATCACGGAAGTCTCGGGCCGCGGCGTGGGGATGGACGTCGTGCGGCGGAACATCGAAGCCCTGCGCGGGCAAGTGGATATTCAATCCAAGCCGGGAAAAGGCAGCGTCTTCAGCATCCGCCTTCCGCTGACGTTGGCGATCATCGACGGCATGGTCGTGCGCGCCGGACAGGAACGATATATCATCCCGACACTTTCCGTGGTCCGCTCGATCCGGCCCGAAAAGCAACACAGAACTCAAATTCTCTCGAAGGGCGAACTGCTATCGGTGCAAGGAGAGCTGATCCCGCTGTTCCGGTTGGGCGAGTTATTCGGCATCGCCGAAGCGGAGAGCGAACTGACGAACGCGATCGCGATCATCGTCGAGGAAGAAAACCGGCGCGTGGCGATCTTAGCGGACGAACTGCTCGGACAGCAGCAAATCGTGATCAAAAGCCTCGGCGAGGCGATGAAAGGTATTCCGGGAATCGCCGGAGGAGCGATCATGCCCGACGGAAAGGTCGGACTGATCGTCGATGTCAGCGGCCTGACGCGCTTCGCCCTGACGGAAAACAAGGAAGACGAAATCGACACAAAAACATATACAGACCAAGAAGCGCCGGCGGAGCTGAGCGCCGGCAAAGCATAGGAGGAACACTGCGATGGCGGAAGAAACAATCATGGCCGCGACGGCCAAGGCGGGCAAGTACCTGACTTTCACTCTGGCCGAGGAGGAATACGGCCTGGAGATCCTCAAGGTCCAGGAGATCATTGGAATGATGAACGTCACGCGCGTGCCCAAGACGCCCGAGTTCGTGCGCGGCGTGATTAATCTGCGCGGCAAGGTCATCCCGGTCGTCGACTTGCGGCTGAAGTTCGGTCTTGCCGAACAGGACGAAACGGAAAAGACCTGCATCATCGTGGTGCAGGTGGCTCAGGGCGACCACCGCACGATCATGGGGATCATCGTGGACCAGGTCTCCGAAGTGATGGATATCGGCGGAGATCAGATCGAACCGGTGCCATCCTTCGGCTCGAGCGTGGACACCACGTTCATCCTGGGAATGGGCAAGATCGGCTCGAAAGTGCTGACCATGCTCGACATCGACAAAGTGCTGTCCGCCGGCGAAACCGCCGCCATGCGCGACGCCGCCCAAACCGCGTAA
Organism: Candidatus Sumerlaeota bacterium; assembly: GCA_016928995.1. Taxonomy (GTDB): domain Bacteria; phylum Sumerlaeota; class Sumerlaeia; order JAFGJS01; family JAFGJS01; genus JAFGJS01. The sequence goes on from JAFGJS010000001.1 coordinate 10,007, forward strand.
AGAGAAGACTCAATAGTCTATCATGATGACGACGACTTCAACGACTTTTATCAAGGCGACGGAAGTGTGTTCTGCTGGCATCAAGCGCTAATACAGCAACGCATATTTAAATAAACAGTCGAGGCGAATTTTTTTACCAATTTGTCGAGCGGTGCTCACAGGAACGATAATTAGTAAAAAAAAAGAGGGGAAGAGAAGATAAAATGTTAAAAAACATGTCCGCAGGAAAAAAAATCGGACTCGGTTTCGGCGCCTTGATGGCCTTGCTGACCGTCGTAGCCGTGATTGGATACACAAGCATGAGTAACATGCTCAACAACACACATCATACCATTAAGATGAACGAATTGGATAAGCTGCTGGTCGAGAAGGAAGTCGATCATCTGAATTGGGCCAATGCTGTGTCTGAATTGCTGACAAATGAGAACGTCACCGAGCTGAAGGTGCAGACCGATGATCATCAATGCGCGTTCGGCAAATGGCTCTACGGCGAAGAACGCGTGCAGACAGAGCAGGCGATGCCCGAATTGGCCTCCATCCTCAAGGAAATCGAACCTGTGCATGAGCGCTTGCACGCATCGGCGATCCATATCGGGGAAAGCTTCCACCAGGCCGATCCAGAGTTGCCGGGGGTACTGGCGGCGCGGCAGATCGATCATTTAAACTGGGCCAACGCCGTGCGCGATGCATTCCTCAACAAATCCAACACGCTCGAAGTCCAGACCGACGCCACAAAATGCGCACTGGGCCAATGGCTCGAAAGCGAACAGGCGAAAAAGGCCTATGCCAATGGCGACGCCGAATTTAAACGAGCCTGGGACGAGATGCTCACGGTGCACCGGCAGCTGCACGCCTCCGTGATCGACGTCAAAAAAAATCTGGCCTTCGACCAGGTGGAACAAGCCCGCCAGACCAGACAGCGTACGCTGAACGAACTCGACAAAATTTCCCAAAGCCTCTTTCAAGAACTGGATCAGGCGATGGAAACCTTCGTCGATCCGGCCAAGGCAAAAGCAGAGAAAGCCAAGGACATCGAGTCGATGACGAAATGGAGCGCGATCGACATGGCCTTGAATGAGGACATCATCGAGCCGCTTCTTTCGCTGCGTATTTTACTGAACAATACGTATGAGAGCAAGCAGAAGAGCGCCTATAAAGAAGCCTATAACGAAATTCTAGCCAGCGTCGATGAATGGGCTAAACTGCTTCAAAACGACTCCGCCATGGAAAAAGTCGCAGACAGCATTCGCAAGCATCTGGAAGACTGGAACGCACAGGTCATAGTATACTTCGGCGCCGCGGACGAAGAGGAGAAATATCTCGCAACGCTGGATACGGCTAGAAAAACTTTCCAGGATACGATGCTGCCCGCTTTGGAGCAAACGCTGGCGCATCTGCATACCTTGACCGAAACAGCGCAGAATAATCTGAATGGCATGGCTGAGGCCAACCGGGTCTTCAATGAAGTCACAAAGCCATCCCTCACCCAAACACAGGAACTGCTCACAAAGGCGATCGACCTGGTTACTGCTAACGTTGAAAAAGAAAATGAAGGCATCTTCATCACCGGCAAGCGCTCGAAGGCTCTGGTCGGCGTCATTTCATTTGCGGCGCTCTTGATCGGCATAATACTGGCTTACTTTATCGCTCGCAGCATCACCCGCGCACTGAAGCAGATCATCGAAGGCTTGCGGCTCGGGGCGGATCAGGTCACTTCGGCTTCGGGGCAGGTGGCGCAGTCGAGCCAGTCGATGGCCGAGGGCGCCAGCGAACAGGCTTCCAGCTTGGAGGAAATCTCCTCCTCGCTCGAGGAAATGGCCTCCATGACCCGGCAGAACGCCGACAACTCACGGCAGGTGAACAAGATGGCCACCGAAGCCCGAACCTCCACCGACCAGGGCCGCGAGGCCATGGCCCGCATGTCCGAGGCGATCGGCAAGATCAAGGCCTC
>JAFGJS010000014.1 GCA_016928995.1 Candidatus Sumerlaeota bacterium
AAACGTTAAAAAACTGCGATTCCGGAGGCAAGAAAAACCACCTTAAAAAATCGATTTTTTGTCTAGACAGAGGGGACAAGCTCACAATCATCCAGACTCCCAAACCTCAGCAGGATGAGTTTTCAACGCTTCCTCCCTATGATATCGTGCTTGCAGGCCCCAATGAAGTGCGGGTTAGAAATCCTAATTCTTTTGAGGTGTTGGCTGGACTGCGAAGTGGAGTCAGTGGTAAGAACTTTAAGATTGGCGCCAATGACACAACCTCTGTATTTGTCCCTGATGGTTATTATGATATCTACTTCGTATATTCATACGACAATAAATCCCTTTACCAAGGCGACAGTTTCAACCTCAATGATAATGGCATAGAAATTCAGATCGTGGAAGTTGTGGACGGAAACTATTCAATTCGAAAAGTCAAATGAAGAAAAGAGGGGCGACATGGCGAAAAAATTTGGCGGAACATTAGGTTGGCTGATTGCCATATCAGTGTCAGTTCTTCTCTGCGCCAGTGGCGCGTTATTTATTTGTTATGGATTATGTGTCATATATGAGGATCTACCAATCATCTTTGGTCTTTTGCTGGTTGCGGCGGGAGTCATTGGACTTTTCGTTGTCTTCTTTCTGTCCAATTGGATAAATCGACGGATAAAATACATAGTGGGAGGTGTGATTTGTTTTGCATGCCTACTCGGTGGAATCATTTTCATCAATATCAATCATACTGAGCGCTCGAAGAAGGCGACACCGTCGCCATCTCCTCCTGCACAAACAACGGCTGCATTGCAGATTCAGAAAACAGAACAGTCCAGTGACGACACACCTTCGACTGAATTATCGCCCGACAGCCGATCGATTGAGCCTCCGAAAGATTCTAGATTGGCTTGGCAGACCGACTTCCGCGCCTTTATCGATGGATTTGATCAAGAGATTCGCGCCGGTTCAGTCGATATGGCGACCAATAATAATCTTGAAAAACGATACGTGGGAAAAACTGCGAGATGGCAACTTGTGTTCAGAGGATTAAAGGACAACAATATTGAATTTGATCTCAAGCCCTACGGAATACTGCAGAAAGCCTTTTCCTCCTCGCGACATGTTTGGATAAGTTTCTATCCAGCCCCCTCTGCACTTATACAGTGGAAAACCATAAAGATTGGAACCACGGTCGATTTCGAGGGAAATATCGAAAACGCTAAAATCATGGGATTGGGCGAGAAAAACTGGGGTATGGTGGAAATGGCCAACATTGTGGTTCTCTCGCCGCAAGAAGGAAGCAATGATAATAATCAGCAGGAATCCCAAAAATCTGATATTGTACCTGAGCCAACGCCTGTTTTCGAATCGGAATCGCAGGAAACTGCCTGGCAGTACGATTTTCGAACTTTTCTTGAATATTATTGCGCTCAGATCCAATCGGACAATCAGATCGAAGAGACGTTCTTGGAAAAGAAAGTGTTTTGGGAACTTCCATTCATACGTTCGAACTTTCAGCAAGGACCGGAGATAGGATTCGATTTGAAGTGTTTCGAGCCCACTGGGTATCACAATAATGGATTGCCGACAGTCGTAAGCACGTTTGAGTATCAACATTCATTCATTAAGAAACGTCTTGGCTTGAATTTTATAACTGAATCCTCTGCTTCATCAGCCTGGAATGCCACACCGGCTTATTCAATAGTGGAATTCGCAGGACGCATTAACCGAGTCGAGATAAAGAATGACGAAACTGAGAAATGGGGAAATATAGAAGTAGTTGTATGGGATCCCGTGGTCACCATCGGAATTGTTGCCCCGAAGGATTTGAGCGTTTTGTATAAGCGCAAGCAAAAACTGATTAAAGCATTGGATTTATGCGGAACATGTCAAAAACATGAGTTCAATGCCCCGACAATGAAGGAGACTTTGGGTGTTCTACAAGCACTAAAGAACAGATTACATGCTGCTGATCCCATGTCCGATTCTCTATTTACTGCCTTGAGTCTTATGTCGGGGCGAAATCTGCTTACTGGGATTATGGAAAATGGTTTTGCACCCAATGGTAGAATCGTGCTGCACCCCAGTAAGAACGCTTCTATCCATACCATTCAATCCATATTGGACGAAGAAGATGATCAGGAACACGATGATGAAAACTCAATCGTATGGTTTGAGTATGATTGGTGTCACTTTGGAGTTCAAAGTGGGCTTGTGACCAGAATACGTGGCGACGCCAGACGCTATATCCAATTCGAGGAAGCTATGGTTCAAGAACGAAATACAGTCCATGGTAGTACATGGAAAACTAAAATTGAGAAGTTGATGAGCAAGCCAAGACAGACTACACCGCCCTTCGAAGACTCGACGTCACGTATTGATCTTAAAAACACGCAATAATTTTTTCAATCTTGATCACAAACAAAGCCAGAGCTATGTTTACGAACACATTCATGATGTAAATGAAGTATGATTATGGAGACATCTATGAATGGCGCTAACTTAAGCCCTTGGCATAGTGATTTCGATGCATGCATTCCTTAAATTGGCGTCTTGGTTTTGTCAATCGTTGATAGTTTTTCGGATGTCTTTTGATCGCTCGGGGCTCGGTGCGGTCCGGCCGCCAGGGTATCGTCATCCGGGAGAGATAGCACATCAGTGTTTTGGTCATGTAAGACCTTGATGATGGCGCGCCTCCGGCGATCAGCACAGGCAGCCATTGGCGCAAGGCGCCGCATGCGCATTAACGTGGTACGGGCGTCCCGCCCGTGTTTTATCTCTTTATCTCTTAAAATAAGCATGGGCAAGATGCCCATGCCACGATAATCCATACACCGCAGATCAAGTGTAAAGTATTTATGATCGTATATTTTCACACGGGCGGGACGCCCGTGCCACAATTTTACATGGCGCCGCGGCCCAGGCCGACCCAGGGCCAGGCGCGCAGTTGAGCGGATGCGGGATTGTTGAGAATGTATTGCACCTGATTATAATAATCTTCTTCGTCGCGGACGATGTGGTCGTATGGCTCGCCTTGCCAGAACGTGCCGGTCCTGCCCAGGAGTTTGTTGCATTGCTTCGCGGAAAAGGAGTTCCATGAGTGCAGGATTTGCGACAACTCATGCGGCGGGATCGGCTGGAGCATCACGTGCCAGTGATTCGGCATGATGCACCAGGCGATGATTGCATAGCGGCGGCCTTCAAAGTGAAAGATGGCGTCTTTGACGATTTGAGCGATTTCAGGACGCGCCAGCCAGCAGTCGCCCTGACCGGCGTCCAGATACGCTTCGATGCGTTCTGAAAACAGCCGGTCCAGGCGCCGTTGTTCCTGGATGGACAAGCCGCGATTCAATTGTTTGGCGGTCTGAATGATATGATTCCGTTCGAACTGATAGCGCTGCACAACGTCGGCAGGCAAGGAGTCGTACAGGCGGTTGGTGATGGCGTACGTCGCGCGATCCTGCCGCCAGTGCGGCAAGTTAGCGCCGTGACGCTTATGAATCTCCTGTTTAAGGTCCAGCCGTTTGAATTTCACCATTTTCCTCATCGTGGCATGGGCGTCTCGCCCATGTCCTTTTTTCAGCTTGTGGCGCTATGCATTCATTTTACACGGGCGTCCCGCCCGTGCCACAATTAAACAAAAACAGCGCCGTGTGATACGGCGCGGTTCATTGAGGTGGTGGAGGGAACTGGATTCGAACCAGTGTAGGCGGTATGCCAACGGGTTTACAGCCCGTCCCCTTTAGCCGCTCGGGCATCCCTCCACGTTTTTGCGTCAGCAAGGAAGCCCGATGCTAAGCGATTTCACGCGTTTGTCAAGCATAAGATGGCCCTAATCTTGCTGAAATTTGTCCGCGCTGCATCTCAGTTCAAGCATGCGGTAGAGGATTCCAATTGATTTCTATCATTCACGTGGCACAACCTGCCATTTCTCATGGCCTTTCTGTATTCCAGGGTGGCAATGATCTGGGGAAAGTTGTGTAAATTCATGGAATTGTGGGATTTTTTCTTGATTTTAGCGGCTCTAACAAACACCATCGGATTCCTCGTGCAAATAGCGTCCGCGAGAGCATCTTTCGAAATTTATGTCCAAATGGGAAGAGAACACAGCCGAGAGCGGCTGTGCCACATCCCAAGAAATGGGGATAAAATTTTAGAAAGATGTTTTAGGCCTCGAGGCTGAGCGAGCATAAGTCATTTTCCCTGCGGAGTCCACGCATGCATAAAATCTTTCTGGCGGTTGATCTGGGCGCCGAGAGCGGACGGCTGATCCGGACGACCATCGACAAGAACGCCATCGCGCTGGAAGAGGTCCATCGTTTTCGCACCCAGGGCCTGGTGATGCATGGCGTTCGCCAATGGGACATCACCCGAATTTATGAAGAAATCATCAACGGTCTGACCAAGGCCGCGCAAATGGACGGTCCGGCGCCTTCGGGCATCGGCATCGACACCTGGGGCGTCGATTTCGGCTTCCTGATGAGCGACGGCAGCGTGTTGAGCAATCCGGTGCATTATCGCGACGCGCGGACGGAAGGCATGATCGATGCGGCTAATGCAATCGTGCCGCTGCAGGAAATTTATGATCGCACGGGCATCATGACGCTGCCCTTTAATTCTCTTTTTCAATTGCTGGCTCTGGTCAAGGCGCAATCGCCGGCGCTACAGGCGGCCGCGCACATGCAATTCATCGGACCGCTGCTGGGTTGCTTGCTGACCGGCAAGACGACCTGCGAATACACCATCGCCTCGACCGCGCAGATGCTGAATGCAAAGACGCGCGATTGGGATTATGATCTGCTCAAGCGGCTGCAAATCCCCACGCACTTTCTAGGTGAGATTACGCCGCCGGGAACCGTAGTCGGTCCGGTCAGCGCGCAAGTGGCCAGGGAGACCGGCCTCGATCCAAGCGTGCCGTTCATCTCTACGGCGGTGCACGACACCGCGTGCGCTGTGGCGGCCATGCCGGTCGACGAGAGCATCGGGGGCGACTGGGCCTATCTTTCCAGCGGCACGTGGTCGCTGATCGGCGCGGAGCTTAACGAGCCGGTGATCAGCGAGGCGACGCATGCGGCGGGCTTTACCAACGAAGGCGGCGTCGGCGGCACGATCCGCTTCCTGAAGAATATCTTTGGCCTTTGGCTGGTGCAGGAGTGCCGCCGGACATGGCTGGCCGAGGCGGGAGGCGATGAATCCGGGCTGGATTATGCAACGCTCACGGCCGAGGCGGAGGCGTCCGAGCCTTTCCGCTCAGTCATTCCGTTGGATGATCCACGCTTATTCGCGCCGGAAAGCATGCCGGCGGCCATCGCGGCGATCTGCGGCGAGTCGGGCGTGCCCGTGCCGGAGACGCGCGGTCAATTCATCCGTTGCGCCCTGGAAAGCCTGGCGCTGAGCTATCGCAAGTCGCTCGATGATATGGATGGACTGCTGGGCCGCAAGACAAACCGCTTGCATATCGGCGGCGGCGGCGTTAAAAATCGGCTGCTGTGTCAACTCACCGCCGACGCCTGCGGCATACCGGTCTACGCCGGCCCGGTCGAGGCTACGGCGCTGGGCAACGTGCTGGTGCAGGGAATGGCTACGGGCGTGTTTGCATCGCTGGCCGCTGGGCGGCGCGCCATTCGTGAGAGTCAACCGGTGGAGGTCTATCAACTGGGCGGCGATCCGCGCTGGTCCGAATTACTCGCAAAATAATCACAATTGTTATACGGAGATTTTCTCATGGCCGAATCGAACGATCGCAGAATAGAAAGCGCATACAACCTCGCCCGCGAGCAATACGCCGAGCTGGGCGTGGATACGGATCAAGCGATGAGCGCGCTGGAGCAAATTCCGATCAGCCTGCATTGCTGGCAAGGCGATGACGTGCAGGGTTTTGAGTCCAGCGACGGCGATGTGGGCGGCGGTTTGGCCGTCACGGGCAATTATCCTGGCCGCGCCCGCACGCCGCAGGAGCTTCGCGATGATCTGGACATGGCGTACTCCATGATTCCGGGAAAGGGGCATCGCCTCAATCTGCACGCCTTCTACCTGGAAGCGTCCGGCAAGGTGGATCGCGCGGAAATCGCGCCGGAGCATTTTCAAACGTGGCTGGATTGGGCCAAGGAAAAAGGCCACGGCCTCGATTTCAACCCGACCTGCTTTTCGCATCCGATGGCCGATTCGGGTTTCACACTTTCCAGCGTCGATCCCGCCGTGCGCGATTACTGGGTCCGGCACTGCATCGCCTGCCGCAAGATTGGCGAGCACTTCGGCCGCGAGCTCAACAATCCCTGCGTCACGAACATCTGGATCCCCGACGGCTACAAGGACATCCCCATCGACCGCAACGCCGCGCGTCAGCGGCTGGCCGAATCGCTCGATAAAATCCTCGCCGCGCAAGTCGACACGAAACTCAACCTCGACGCCGTGGAGTGCAAACTGTTCGGCATCGGCTCGGAGAGCTGCGTGATCGGTTCGCACGAGTTTTACATGGGCTATGCGATCAAGAACCAGACCTTGCTCTGTCTCGACGCCGGACACTTTCATCCGACGGAAGTCATCTCGGACAAGATTTCCTCCGCGCTGCTGTTTCTCGACGAGATCCTGCTGCATGTCAGCCGCGGCGTGCGCTGGGACAGCGACCACGTGGTGATCCTCAGCGACGAACTACGCGCCATCGCCGAGGAAATCGTGCGTAACAATTTTCAATCCCGCGTGCACATCGGACTGGATTTCTTCGACGCCAGCATCAACCGCGTCGCGGCCTGGACCATCGGCACGCGCTCGATGCTTAAGGCCCTGCTGATCGCGCTGCTCGAGCCCACCGTGGCCCTTCGCGAAATGGAGGACAGCGGCGACTATACGAAGCGGCTGGCGATGCTGGAGGAATTGAAGACCATGCCCTGGAGCGCTGTGTGGGATCATCATTGCCTGCAACAAGGCGTTCCCGTCGGCCCGCAATGGCTGGAGAAGACGCGCCAGTATGAAGAAGATGTTTTAAGCAAACGTTAAAGTGTAACGAGTCATATTATTCTGATTGTTTTCCTTTTATGTCCACTCTGGTAGAAATTAACAATATCGACAAGCGCTTTGGGGGCGTCCATGCCCTGAAAGCGGTTACGTTTACAATCGACACTGGCGAGATCCATTCGCTCTGTGGCGAAAATGGCGCCGGCAAATCCACCCTGATTAAAATTCTCTGCGGCGCTTATATTCCCAACGAAGGTTCGATCACCATTGACGGCCGTGAATTGCCCTATGGCAATGTGCCGGGCGTGGGACAGCTGGGTGTGGCGGTGATTCATCAGGAGTCCACCGCCTTTCTCGATCTCAACGCCATCGACAATGTGTTTATCGGCCGCGAGCTGCGCACATCCTGGGGCGCGCTGAATCGCAAGGCCATGGCCAGGGAAACCCGCGAATTGCTCGCGCGGCTGCAGGAATCGCTCGATATATACAAACCTTTGTCACAAATGACGGTGGCGCAGCGGCAGATGGTCACCATGGCAAGAGCCTTGGCGCAGAAATGCAAATTGCTGATCATGGACGAGCCGACCGCTTCGCTATCCAAACGCGAGACTGATGTGTTGTTCGATAACATCGCTCGCCTGAAAGCCGGCGGCGTCAGCATTCTGTATGTCAGCCATCGCATGGAAGAAATCTTTCAACTTTCGGATCGTGTCACTGTGTTTCGCGATGGCGAGCATGTGGGCACGGAGCCGATCGGCAATGTGGATACACAAAAGGTCATCCAGATGATGGTCGGCCGTGAGGTGGCTGAATTCACGAAACGGCACGAGCACAAAGCGCATCAGGGAGCAACGGCGCTTGCGCTGGACAACCTGACCAGCAGACCGGCGTTTGAAAATATCAGTTTCGAAGTGAAAGCAGGGGAGATTGTCGGCATGGCCGGCTTGGTCGGATCCGGGCGTTCGGAGATCGCCCGCGCCGTGTTCGGCATCGACAACTATCAATCAGGCGTCATCCGAGTGCTGGGAAAAGCACAACGCAAGGGAAATGTGCGGGACGCCATGGCCGCGGGAATCGCCATGGTTCCGGAGGACCGGCAGCATGAAGGATTGCTTTTGCCGTTGACCGTCAGCGCGAATATTTCCATGGCTGTTTTGCAGAACCTGCTTTGCGGTCCTTTTCTCAGCAAAAAGAAAGAGGGCGCGCTGGCTCAAGAGTATATCGAAGAACTGAGCATCAGAACCGGCAGCGCCCACGCTGTGACATCGACGCTTTCCGGCGGCAACCAGCAGAAAGTCGTCATCGGCAAATGGCTGGCGACCCAACCCAGGATTCTCATCCTGGATGAACCAACCCGCGGCGTCGACGTCGGCGCCAAGGCCGAGATGTACCGCATCATCCGCGAACTGGCTGAAAAGGGAGTTGCGATCTGGGTCATCTCCTCCGATATGCCGGAAATCCTGCATATCTCGGATCGCATTCTCGTGATGTGCGAAGGCCGGCTGAAAGGCGAACTGGAGGGCAAAAGCGCGACGCAGGAAGACGTCATGCGTCTTGCGCTGCCGGATCTCAGCGAAGAAGGAGCGATCCTTGCGTAAGTTTATTTTGCCGCTCATTCAACGACGCGAGATCGGGCTGATCATCTTGATCGTGCTGTTGACCGGCGTGACAGCATATATCAATCCATCCTTCCTGGCTGTTTCAAACCTGATGCAGATCCTCAATAACTGCGCGCCTGTCGCTCTGATCAGCTGCGGGGTGATGCTGGTGATTGTCACCGCGGAGATCGATATCTCAGTCGGATCGCTGACGGGATTGCTCTCCGCATTCATCGCTTTATTGATGTCCAGAGAGCAACTGGGCTGGAATCCATTTTTAGTCATGCTGATCATTCTGTTTTTAGGCGCGTTGATGGGAACCGTCACCGGATTGCTGGTCACCATCGGCAAGGTGCCATCCATCATCGTGACCCTTGGTTTGCTGACTGCGTTGCGGGGCGCAGCAATTAAGGTGCTGGGCGGCAAAACCATTAAAGACTATCCTGAGAGTTTTCGCTATCTCGGCACGGAATCTTTGTTGGGCGTGCCGATCAGCGTATGGATCGCCATTGCGGCGATAGCTTTTACAGCGTGGTTGATTCGCTGGACGCGTTTGGGGCGCCGTCTCTATGCGCTGGGTTCCAATCCTCAATCGGCTATCCTGCTCGGGCTTAATGAGCGCGCGTTGAAGTGTTTTACGTTTGCTTTCACTGGTTTCTTAACCGCAGTCGCCACGATTCTGATTGTCGCCAAACTGGGCAACGTGGAAGCGGCGATCGGCAAAGGCGACGAATTGTTGATCGTGACTTGCGTGGTGGTCGGCGGCGTGTCGATCAGCGGCGGCAGAGGACAACTGGCGGGCGTCATGCTGGCTGTTTTTCTGATGGTGATGATTCGAACAAACCTGACCTACCTGCAACTCGGGCCGGAAGCGACCAAGTGGGAGCGGGCGATCCAGGGTTTGTTTATCCTGGCGGCGGTGATTCTCGATCACGTGGCTTCGCACGCCAAGCCGGCGGAGAGTGAAGCATGAACCTGATCAAGACATTCCAGAAATACATGCGACAGGAATGGCTGCTGCTCATTCTGCTGGGAGTATTGCTGCTGGTCGCCATGGGATTTGAACCGAATTTTCTCAAAGCCAAATCGCAGCTTAAACTCAGCGAAAATATCTGGGAGTTGGCGATCCTTTGCCTGCCGATGACGTTGATCATCATCACGGGCGGCATCGATTTATCCATCGGTTCGACAATGGCGCTGGCCACGGTCGCCTTCGGCATGGGATTCGAAGCGAACTGGCCGCTATGGGCCTGCGCATTGGCGGCGTTGCTCGCCAGTCTGGCCGCGGGCGCCGTCAACGGCGCGCTGATCGCCGGCATCAAGGTGCATCCGTTGATCGTGACCCTCGCCACCTTGGCCGCCTATCGCGGCATTGCCGAAGGGCTGAGCAAAGGATTTTCCGTCTCGCCGTTGCCGGAATCTTTTCAAGCTCTGTCCGGCTCATTTCTCGGGGCGCCCATTGCCGCCTGGATTTTCATCGTCCTGGCAATCGTCTTTTACTTGTTTCTAGCCCACACTCCCTGGGGGCGTTTTTGCCATGCCATTGGTCATAATGAGCAGGTCTGCCGGTTTTCCGGCGCGCCGACATCGAAAATAATCTTCTCACTCTATGTCGTTTCGGCGGGATTGGCCGGCATAGCGGCATTGCTCTATTCCGCGCGGCGCAACACCGCCAATCCGGAAGCCGGTTATAACATGGAGCTGGATGTGATCACTGCGGTCGTCATCGGCGGCACGAGCATCTATGGCGGACGCGGCACAATTTACGGAACTTTGATTGGAATTGTGTTGATTCATGAAATGCGCGAGTTCTTTAATTGGCGCTGGAGCAGCGATGAACTGAACCTGATTGTCGTGGGAAGTTTATTGATTGGAAGCGTGTTGTTTTATCAATTGATGGCGCCAAAAGGCAAAGAGACCAAATAAATGGAGGAGTCTGAAAATGAGAAAAATTATTATGCTGTTGCTGTTGCCCGCAATGATTTGTTTATACGGTTGCGGAGGCGAATCGTCCGAAACGAGGGCGCCTTCAAAGGAATCCGCGCCGAAGGCGGCTCAGGAAAAGCAGGAGGAGCCGAAGGCCCAGGCGAACGAAGAGGCTAAAGATAAATACACCGTCTGCCTGCTGCCCAAACTGAAAGGTATCGCCTATTTCACCAGCTGCGCGGAAGGCGCGAAAAAAGCGGCGGCTGATCTGGGCGACATCGATCTGATTTACGACGGTCCGGTCGACGGCTCCGCTGAAAAACAGGCGTCCATGATTGAGAAATGGACGTTGCAGGAAGTCGATGTGATTTGCGTTTCGCCCAACGCTCCCGATGTGGTGGCGCGCGCGATGAAAGAGGCGCGCGAAGCCGGCATCAAGGTGATCACCTGGGACGCCGACGCGACGCCGGATTCCCGTTCGTTCTTTGTCAATCAGGCCACGGCGCAAGCCATCGGCTACGGCCTCGTTGACACAATGGTCAACGACTTGAAAGAAATCGGCGTCGAAGGCGGAGAACTGGCGATCGTCAGCGCCAGCGCCACTGCGGCCAATCAGAATTCCTGGATCGAGCATATGAAAACCCGGCTGGAAAAATATCCGGAATTCACACTGGCAACGATCAAGTACCCCGGCGAAAGTCAGAATAAAGCGCTGCAGGACAGTCAGGATCTGATCAACGCGTTCCCGGAGCTCAAAGGGATCATCGGCATCAGTTCCGTCTCGTTCCCCGGCGCGGCGGAAGCCGTCAAGCAGTTGGGCAAAGCCGGCGGGGTGCTGGTCACCGGGCTTTCCACGCCCAATGATATGAAGGGCTATGTCAAGGAAGGCGTGGTCAAGTCTGTCGTGCTTTGGAACACGGAAGACCTGGGCTACCTGACCGTCTGCACCGCGGAAGCCCTGGCCAGCGGCAAACTGGAGCCCGGCGCGACATCCCTGGATGCCGGCGCGATCGGCGAAAAGAAGATCGAAGGCGACCAGGTGTTGCTAGGCGACATTCTCGTCTTCAACAAAGACAACATCGATCAATACGATTTTTAATTTGAAAACGCCATTCGCTGACGAGTTCCTTGTCAGCATGAACCTGCAATACATACGCCCCCTCCGGATAAAATTCGGAGGGGGCGTTCAATTTCGTTTTCCTGAAGCCAAATCCCAACGTCTCGATATCTTCCGTGCGTTGAGCGTATCGCATCAATCGATATGGAAAACTTCCTTTAAATCCGAGGATACGGGGCTGTTGTCGGGATTGGAGGGCATCACGTCGCCCATATGCTTCCACCAGCGCTGACACACATCGGTGCTGGCGATTGAATTCCAGCGCTCCTCGTCCTCGATCTCGACATACGCGAACAGCGCGTTGGTCTCCGTATCCAGGAAGATCGAATAGTTATGCGCGCCGTGATCCTTCAGCGTTTGCTCCAACTCCGGCCAGATCGGATTGTGACGCTTTTCGTATTCGGCATGGAACTCCGGAAAGACCTGCATCTTGAACGCCTTGCGAATCATGTTGCCGCCCTCCCAATGGATGTGATGAGACAAAGCATGTGACGCATTGTAAATCCTATGACGCGAAATGCAAAGCTTATCTCCATTCGCATCTTCCCGGGTCCGTGCTCTTTCCCTTGTCAGTCGGCGTCCTTTTTCGTGAATGCAATATTTTCATCCGAAGGCTGCCGCGCGTAGAGCTGCCATTGATCATGCGATTGGGCGCCGCGCATTTCAAAACGGAAAACCACGACAATCGGCGGATTGGAATAGGTTCCCTGTTCGCTGTCCGCCCTTTGTATAGTCAGATAAAGTTTTCCGGATTCGACGTCGTACGCTCCTCCGCCAATCTCATGGGTTGAGCATTCGAAGGGCGTTGGGAACTTGCCATACTCGTACGGGCGCACATCGTAGGAATTGATCCGTCCCTGGCGCACCTTGATCAGATCGTTGACATCCCAGAGCCAGCAATACTGGTAGTAGTCATCAGCCTCATACGCGCAATAACCGCCGCAAAGATTCCCGTCGTCTTGCGTGCATTTGTAACAAACGCCGCTGACATGTCCGCCAGAATAGCCGAAGGTGATGTAGGTGCGCGTTCCTGGAACAATGAGGCCGTAGGTCACGCGCGAAAGATGCGTCCAGAGGTCGTTTGTTCCCGAACTGTTATAAAGATCGTCATGCAGGGGATGATCCAAACTGAAGTCGAGCAGTTTGATTGTCGAGATTGTCGCAGTCGTTGAATCGGCGCCGATGATCTCCGCTGGATCGAAGGCGAATGCCGATGGACCGACGCTGCACCGGCTGATGATGGGAATGCCGCTCGATTGTCCCGTGATATATGAAGCGCCGATTTCCGGAATCCATTCCGGCGGAACCGGCGAAATCCAACCGGAGGTATGGCCTGCGCCGCCCTGAAAAGAATAAAAACCATCGACCGCGCAACTGGCCAGATCATCGGCGTCGCGAACAATCAGCGTGGTCTGCGTGTTGTCGCCCGGCGCGTCGTAGTATTCATATGCGTTCACAAGCAGCTGCGGTCCATCGGGGCCGTCAAAAACAAGCATGCCGCCGATGCTGTCGAGGGCTTGAGGATTGCCGTTTGATGCCCGGTCAATCACTGAGGAGAAAAATTGCAGCGGCGCGCTGGCCATGTTCAGGTCTTCGATGTTCGTGCTCTTGACAAGCCTGGGGATGGCGAATTCCGCGATGGCTTGTTCATACGTATGGCCGACGATCAGAATTGAATGATGAGAGGGATAATATGCCATCGGGCCTTGTGAGTAATTCAGCGAAGAAACACCGAAGGTGTCTTCCGGCAAACGGAACGCCCCAATGTAGCGCACGTCGTTGATGGTCAGCAACGGCGCATTGGAGGGCGCTGCGTGAAGCGTGAAAAACGATCCGCTGAAGAGGCAGCAAATAGTAACTATCCGAACCAAGCGAAGCCACGATGCAAACATCGTATTATCCTTATGTGATTCTAATTTTCCATATTAGTATTAACAGCGTATCCGCTGTTTTGATTTCAACAATGCAGCGGCTTGAATGGCTTGGATCGTTTCAATCTGCGGATTTGGATCAGCTTTCGCGGCGGACGAGCTGCATCTCTTCTTGAACGCGAACGTCGAAATTCAGACGGTAATTCAATTGGACCGGCTTGCCGGGCTGCTCGCGCAACTGGTTGCGCAAGTCGAAATCCATCACCAGGCAACCGGCGTTCAGGAAGCGCAGCACGTTCTGATGATGATCCTTGGTGTGCAGCCAGCGCAGGCGCACGGTTTGCTCGGCGTCAAATTGGATCTGCAACTCAGGATTGGCATTATAGACTAAAATGATGTCGGCGGTTTGCAGCGTCTGCTCGCGCTGAAAATCGCTCAAGGCGTAGTTGCGCATGCCGGCCTTGATACGGTAGCGGTCCGCGTTGCGATACGGCGGAATCAGCATGGTCTCCAGGATCCCGGCCTGTGAGAAATCGCGCGGCCGCGTGTGGCTCTCAATGCGATTCTGGCAGGCGATCACGGACTGCCGGAATTCAACCTGGCGGTCCAGGATGAAATGCTCGTCTTCGTCGAACTGCGGCGTCCAGCGGCGCTTGCGCATCGAGCACACCAGGCTGCGGCTCCAGCAGTGATTGAGCAATTCGAGAAATTCCGCCGAGGCCAGCTTGTTGCGCGCCCAACGATTGAGAAAATCCAACTCGTAATTGGCGCTGGTGTAGCTCCAGCGATCCTCCCGGTTGAGATTCACGGGCAGAACGGTGCAGACGGAACTGACGGTTGTTTTTTGATCCGTGCGTTTTTCCTCGATGCGCATCGAGGACGACCAGATCGCACCGCTGGGATCCTGCGCCTTGAATCCGCTGAGCGCTGTCTGGAAAGTGGGGGAGGAGTACAGCAAGGTGGTTCCGGTTTTGTAGCTGAAGAGCGCGGAGAGTCCGGCGCCTTTGCCGCACACGGCGTAGTAATTCGGCCGCTTGGAGACGCGGATGCAGCCGTCGGAAAAACTGCGGTTCATCAGACCCGAACCGCTGGCCGGAAGATCCGAGACGCGCGCGTCATCCAGCTCGGTGTTTTCCAGCAGAGGCAGCACTTCGAGGTATTTGTAGAATTCCCGGACAAGGAAGTAGTCCATGAATTCCATGTGGTCTTCCAGCAACCCGTTGTTGATCGCCTTGATCGAGGCGCGCAGGATGTCCTCCGCTTCGGGATAGCGCCGCCGCAGCAAAGCAAAGCCGCAGGGCACGAGCGCCGCCGCTGCGCGCGTGTTGAAGCCGCCGCCGCAGACGCCGTCGGGATAGATGAAGTACCGCAGGAAACGGAGCAACCCCTCGATCATCGGCTGGGCGTCGCTGTCGCCCGACTCGTTGTAGTAATGCACCAGGTGATAAAGCAGCACTGTGTTCTGCCCGAAGTCCGGTCCGTCCATCTCGCGGAACCAGCCGTCGCGCGACTGCTGCCGGAGCAGTCCGGCGAGTTTCTGCCGGCAGACGGCGTCCAGCCCGAGCTGCGGCATGATTCGATGCAGGCAATATAGCGCGTCGATCGCCGCGGCCTCATAAGTCGTCTCGACGGCGTTGGGATGGTGCGTGAGGTATTCCGCCGCGCGCTTGAACGCCCGCAGGCAGTAATATTTGTCATCGGCTGTGATGAAGGGCTGCACCAGCAGCCACGTGCGGGCCATGGCCGCCGTGGATGCCGCGGTCACCGGCTGCTCATGGCCGACCGGCCGAAGTTCGCAAAACGAGCCGTTCGCTTTTTGCTGACGCGCCCAGAAGTGCAGGATCGCCAGGATGAGATTCAGCAAGGACTCGTCGCCGTAATGCGGATTCCCTTTAAACGGAGTCGATTGCATCAGGGCGAGGCTATAGCCGGCCTCCTGCCAGCGCGCATTGACGAAAGAAGGAACCATCACCATCGGATCAATGTCGCCGCGCCAGAACGCCGGATAGCAGCATCCGTAGGTTTTGGATTCCGGATTTGCGTCAATGAACGAGAGGAGCTTCTCCCGTCGCTTGAGCAATTTTTCGCGATAGATCTTGAGCATCGTACCCTTACGGCGCTTTCCTCGAACTCATTGCGGCGCGGCCTCAGGTCCGCCGTTTCAATAGACTGTTTTTTTTCGCCGCCGTCCACCCCACGGCGGACAGCATGCCAAAAGCCAGCAGATAAATCGTTTTCTCAAAGGTGTCCAGCCAGAAAAATGGCGACTTCAGGTAATCCGGCTGAAAACGCGGCAGCGGTTCGATCAGCATCTCGCCATCGGGATCGTAGACCAGGAAGTAACGCGGCTCCAGGAGATATATCAACTTGCGCATTTCTTCGTTGTGCGCGCTTTCGGCGCCAATCGTTACAACAGCGTCGTATTGCGCGGCGCGCAGCCGGAATAACGAGCCGTAGCCGACATCGGCAGCGGTTTGCGGCGTGCTTTTCACACTGATGACAGACGAGAACAAGTCGGAGTTCGCCAGTTCCTGCGCGGTCGCATCGTCCGTCACGGCATCGATCGTGGCCGAGGGAAGGCGTTCGATCAGCAGTTGGCAGGCGTCATAGAAGCATTCCAGGTTGTTGGATTGGATGACCAAAACAGAGGAAAGCTCTTCCTGAAAGCGGTATTTCACAGCAGTGGGGCGTGCGTCCGTCATTCTGCGCCAGCTCATCAACTTCGGATCGTGGCAATACAACAACAGCCCGGCGATGCGCTAACGGCATATTCATGCCGCAGGCTCCGCGCGTGATGCGATTGAATCAGCCGCTCAAGTTTTTTATAAGCTTTCTAATAAGAATTGTTCAAGCACAATTCCAGCCATCCGGCGGGCATCTTGGGCTTTATCTGTCGAGTTTCAGAAACCGAGGCAAGCGGTCGCATCTTGACTTTATCCTATGTCTTGCTTTTGCTCTTGCTCTTGCTCGGATAAACTGCCGCTTCAGGCAGCCGGATATTGCTTTTCTATACAGTGTCAGCCATTTGAATTTAAATTCCACATCCAGATACCGGTATCCGATTGTGAGCAAGAGCAAGAGCAAGAGCGGGAGCGGGAGCAAGGGTCAGAAGCATAAAATTCAAACAAGGTTGAGATAGACCCGGGGCAAGCGGCAACAATCGTTCGGTCTATTTTGCCATTGAATTCTCTGACGGCGGAAACTAAAGTGTGACACGTTGATCCGTTGAACGTTGAAGCAACTTATCCGTTGCTGTTCATCGAAGCATCAACCCTGAGCGAATTGCATTCAGGAATCACGCACAATGAGGTGAGATGAGCATGCAGCGATGTTCGATTCTGCTTTATCCGCTGAGTTTTTTGCTGATTTTGTTCGCCCCCATGGTCCACGGGGAGGAACTGACGATTGTACACACGGGCGGCTTGAGCCGAATTTTTGACAGCGGCGCCCAAGGCGCGAATCTGCCCACCGAGGCGGAAGTGCAACGCACGCTGAAGCAATTGCGCGCGGAGAACCCGGACGCGCTGGCGTTGGATTCGGGCGGCTTCCTCGGCGCATCTTCTCTGTCTGAAACGCAGTTTATGTTTCAGGCCTCCCAGGCGTTGCATGCCGTTGAGGCGGACGCTGTGAATATCAATGGGCGGGATATGCTCTATGCGCGTTTTGATTTTGAGTACGATAAAAAGGCTGAACCGGCTTTGGGATTGCCGGTCGTCTCCAGTGCGAGTTATAGCGAAACCAAGAAGCCCGCGGAGAAGATTGATCTGACGCGTCAAGGCCGGACCGTGCGGATCGTCGGCGTGGGGGATTTTGAGTCGCTGGCGAAAAACTTGATGGAAACTCCGAAGAAGACCTCATCCCAGGACGCGCTGGCGCGGGCCGAGGAGACGCTGAAGGACGGAGCGGATGGCAAGCGGTTGAATGTAGTGTTGAGCGACCGGCTGCCGGAGGAAAACGACCGGCTGGCCCAGACCATTCCGGCGCCGGCGTTGATCCTGGAGCAGATGTTCGATTTGCCCGAAGGCATCGACGTTCCGCCAGCCACGCGTCAGGTCGGCGGCGCCTGGATCGTAAGCAAGGATAAATGGTGGACGGCGGATCGGATTCAGGTGACTCTTCGGGATGATCAGATCGTCCAATGCAAGGTCAAATCGTATCCATACAACCGGGCCTTCAATCCCGGCAGGGAAGGCGGTTTCTTTTCACGCTTGCTGGGCGGCAATAGCCGCGGCGAGGCATGGTCCCGTCATTGGGCCGCGGAGAAACCTAATCTAGGAATGCATTTGGGACAATACAACGAGATCCGGCGTCTCTCGATGGATATCGACGATGTGGAGGAATACACCATTGAAAATCCGCCCGGCGCCGATAGCCGCAAGAATCAAGATGTGTATTTCTATCGTTTGCATCGCAAGGGCCAAACAGTGATGGATTACATGCGGGCGCACCAGAAGATTTTGCCGGGCGCCGTCGCTGTCGATCTCCGGTTCGGCGTCAGCCTTGACGGCAAACTGGTCTACGTCAAGGGCATCGCCAGCAGTCAGATCAACCAGCGGCTGACCGGCGTGAGCTACCGCATCGCTCAAGCGCTCGAAGGGAAAACGCTGGATGAGGCTATTGCGCAGGAATATGATCCCGCTGAATATCGCGGATTGGAATTCGAGGTTCTGCCGACGATCGAAGCCATGCGGGAATTATTGACGATCTATCGTGATCACCGCGACGAAGCCAAAGTGACTGTCGATCCAGACCAGTTGCCGATCGATGGCGGGCCGATTCAGTTCAACGCTCCATGACGGACGGACGGTTGTCTCCGTTTTTTCATCGCTGAAAAAAAGCGCAAGCCCCGTTTCTGACCGAAACGGGGCTTCAGTATCCTGGCTCCTCGCTCGCAATGCATTGTCATCGACTGCAGGGCTTAGCTCATCTGCACCGTGATGCGCCGAGGTTTGGCTTCTTCCTTTTTCGGAATCGCGATCTTCAACACGCCGTTGACGTAGTTCGCTTCGATTTTCTCAGCATCCGCTGTTTCTGGCAGAGTGATCACGCGCTGGAATGCGCCGTACCGGCGTTCACGATGCGTGTAATTCTCCTGCTTGACTTCCTTGTTCTCGGTCTTTTCGCCTTTGAGCGTCAGGCGTCCGTTGTTGACTTCGATGTTGAAGTCATCCTGCGTCAGGCCCGGCAGCTCCGCCTCGATGGTGATCGTGTTCACGTCTTCCTGAATGTCGATCTGCGGATTGATGCTGAAACGTTCCGTATCGCCATTTTCCCAGAAGGCGCGCTGCAGTGATTGATCGAAGCTGTCCTGCAGCCGGCGAGCCAGCGCGAAAGGATTCCATTCTGCGCTATCGGGATTGTACCGTACCAGTTGCATTGTCGTTGCCCTCCTTGATTTGGATTTTATTTTAATTGAGTTTTGCATTGTGCCATGCATTTGTGCAATTTGCGCGCCAAAACTCATAAATCATTGAAATAAATAAATTTAGAATCTGCTTCGGAGGGTGCAAGCATTCAAAAATTGTGTCAATATGCGACACATATGAAGCATGGAGGGATTCTTGTAGAGGATCCACACATCCCACGGTTAGGCGTATGCGCGATTGATGCAAAATGACTCAGCGAGCGCTATAGAGCGAATACAGCTCGCTCAATAATTGGGGTAATAGCGATATTCAAAGCGCGGCCAGGCATCCTGCAGCAAGCTATCGGCGTCGATATGAATCAAGGAGACGCTGCCCTTCTCACTACTGGCTTCCAGCCGGGGCACGGATGTACGCGCCTGTGTATAGATATTGGCGTCGGATTGATAATCATAGCTGTACATCACGACCTTGGCGTCGTCCAGTTCCGCCAGTTTTTTCGTCTCGTCGATCACTTCGTCCAGATACTTCACGCCGTCGATCAATTCGTAGCGCCGGGCTTCAAGGGCCGTGTAAATTCGTCCATCCGCCACCTTGCGAATATCCGCCTCGCTCAGCATCTCACGGTTCGCCGCCACAACCTCGACGAAGCGGTTGTACATCTCGTCGATCATCGATTGCAGCAATTCGCGCTCCGCATCGGTCATTTCGCGGAACATCGAGCCGATGTCTTTCTTCTCGCCCGATTTAATCACATTCATATACAGGCCGATCTTTTCGCCCAGGCCCTTGGCGTTGGGGAACATCGCGATCACGCCGATGCTGCCCGTGATCGTCGTCGGATGGGCGTAAACCTTGTCGGCGGCCATCGCGATGTAGTAGCCGCCCGAAGCGGCCATGTCCAGCATCGAGGCGGTGACGATCACCGGCGCGCCGTCCTTCTCGCGCTGCTCGCGGAAACTCATCACCTCGCGATAGATCAAGTCGCTGGCCGTCACGCTGCCGCCCGGGCTGTCGATGCGCAGCAGCACCGCCTTGATCGACGTGTCGTCCTGGGCTTTTTCCAGCGAACTCTTCACGTAGCTCAGCATCGAGGGGCGAGAGGCCAGGCCATGCCCCTCTTCGGAGTTTACGATTCCGCTGCAATCCAGCAGCAGGATTTTATCGCCGGTCAGCAGTTTGTCCGCTTTTTGCAGCCGGACTTCATGCAGGGTGTCATATTGGGGGATTAAGTTCGGGGCTATGATGCATCCATTCAGTAAAACCGCCGCCAGCGCCAAGATCATGGACATTTGTATTTGTCGCAACATTGCATGCTCCTTCTCGGTTGTTAAGGAATCAGCAACAATAGTCCAAACCGCCGATGCGCTCAAGTGAAAATCGCAATATTCAGCGTTGCCTCGAACAAGCGCTTAATCCAAAGAGGCGCTTGAAACGCTTGACCGCATAAATTCTTGGCGCGATGCATTTGATGCTTGAAACTCGCCGGTGAAATCTCCATCGTCATTCGCATTATTCACTGAGGAGACCAGGAACAATGGGCATTCGCTTCGATTACAACAACGTGCTGGACGCCGCCGTGGGCCGCGAGCATGGCCTGACGCTGAAACAACTGGAAGGATTGAGCAAGCAAGCCGCTCGTTTACATGAAACGTATATCCGGAAAATTCGCGAGTCGGGCAAGATCGGCTTTTTCGATCTGCCCTATGACAAGGCGCTGGCCAACCGGGTGAACAAACTGGCGCGTGAAATTCGCGGCAACTGCGACACCTTCGTCGTGCTCGGCATCGGCGGCAGCGCGCTGGGTCCGATCTGCGTGCATACGGCCTTGCGGCATTATTACCACAACTTCGACAGCGCCGCGCGCGGCAAGGATCCGCGTCTGTTCGTGGTCGATAATTCCGATCCGGAGCTGATCGCCTCGCTGCTCGACATCATCGACCTGAAAAAGACCGTATTCAACGTCATCAGCAAATCCGGCACAACCCCGGAGACCATGACGCAGTTCATGGTATTTTTCGAACAAGTCGCAAGCAAGCTCGGCAAGGCCGGAATCGCTAAGCGCTTTGTGGCCACGACGGATGAATCGAAAGGCTTCCTGCGTCGTCTGGCCGACGAATACGGGTTGGCCACGCTGCCGATTCCGGATAATGTCGGCGGTCGTTTCTCTGAAATGACAGCGGTCGGCTTGCTGCCGGCGGCGGTGAGCGGAGTGAACATCAACCAGTTGCTGGCCGGCGCGGCGGAGATGGACAAGGCCTGCTCGAATCCGAACCTGATGCAAAACCCGGCGTATCTCAATGCGGCGATCCACTACCTGCTCGATACGAAAAAAGGGAAGTCGATCTCCGTCATGATGCCCTACAGCAACGCGTTGCGCGACATCGCCGATTGGTATCGTCAGCTCTGGGCCGAGAGCCTCGGTAAGAAGTTCGACCAGAAAGGCAACATCATTCACGCCGGGCAGACGCCGGTCAAGGCGCTGGGCGCCACGGATCAGCACTCGCAAGTGCAGCTTTACGCCGAAGGACCGAACGACAAGATCATCAACTTCATCGAAGTGGAAAACTTCCGCCGAAAATGCAGCATTCCCAAAGTCTTCAAGTCATTGCCCGAACTCGACTTCATGACCGGTTCGGATATGGGGCAGTTGCTCAATTACGAGCTGGCCGCCACGGAATTCGCGCTGACTCAAGCCAACCGGCCGAACGTGCGCTTCACCATCGATAAAGTCACGCCGCAGAATATCGGCGGCCTGCTTTACCTCTTCGAGGTGCAGACGGCCTTTGCCGGCGGGCTTTACGGCATCGACGCCTTCGACCAGCCCGGCGTGGAGGAAGGCAAGAAGGCCACTAACGCCCTGATGGGCCGCGGAACCAAAGCCGACAAGGAAAAATCCCGGCAAGTGGCCCAATACCTGAAAGGCAAGAAGATCAAACCGGTCCAATGTTAGTTTCTATCGACCTTCACGACGGTTTGATGCAGAAAAAAAACATTGCATGCCCCGCATCAAGCGGGCAATGTTCGCCTGCCCGTTCGACCAAGGGCGGACCGGCGTTTTTTTTACAGCCGGAATGAATCGGGAGCAAAAAACTCGTGAGCGAGACGACCATGGAACAGGGATTGACATATCAACGGCGGACGCATTACTGCAACGAGCCGCGCGCCGAACACATCGGCCAGGAACTGCTGGTCAAGGGCTGGGTGCATTTCCGCCGCGACCATGGCGGATTGATTTTCATCGACCTGCGCGACCGCACCGGCCTGCTCCAGATCGTTTTCGATCCGGAGGCGATGGAGCCGGAGCAGTTCGCGAAGGCGCATGACGTGCGCGCGGAATACGTCCTGGCCGTCTGCGGCACGTTGCGTGAGCGCCCCGCAGGCATGCTCAATTCGAAGATGGACACCGGGGATGTCGAACTGCTCATCACCCGGTTTGAAATCCTGAACCAATCCAAACCCACGCCATTCAAACTCGACGACCATCACGGCAAAGTCGGCGAGGACATCCGCCTCAAGTACCGTTATCTCGATTTGCGCCGGCCGGAAATCCAGAAAAACATCATCATGCGCTCGCAGCTGATGAAGGTCTCGCGCGACTATCTGCATGCTCAGGGTTTCCTCGACATCGACACGCCGATCCTGACCAAGAGCACGCCGGAAGGCGCGCGCGACTTCCTCGTGCCTAGCCGCATGGAGGAAGGCGCATTCTATGCCCTGCCGCAGTCGCCGCAGTTGTTCAAGCAATCCCTGATGATCGCGGGCTACGACAAGTATTACCAGATCGCGCGTTGTTTTCGCGATGAGGATTTCCGCGCGAACCGCCAGCCGGAATTCACGCAGATCGACATCGAGATGTCGTTCATCACGCCGGAGGATATGTACGTCGTCATCGAGGGATTGATGGCATCGATCTTCAGCGAACTGAAAGGCGTGGAAATCCCGACGCCGTTCCGCCGCATGTCGTACGCCGACGCGATGCTGAAGTACGGTTCGGACAAGCCGGACCTGCGCTTCGGCATGGAAATACACGATGTGACCGATGTCTTCCGCGAGGGCTGCGAGTTCCAGGTTTTCAAGGCGCTGCTGGAAAAGCCGGGCAACGTGATTCGCGCGCTTTGCGTGACGGGCGGCGCGGAGAAATACAGCAACACGCAGCTCAAGCCGGGCGGCGAACTGCCTGAGTACGCCGCGATCTACGGCGCCAAGGGCCTGGCCTGGTTCAAGGTCGGCGCGGACGGTCCGGATTCGACGATCAAGAAATTCTTCGCGGACGCCACGCTGCAAAACCTGCAAGGCGCGCTGGAAGCCAAAGAGGGCGATCTGATTTTAATCGTGGCCGGCGCCGAGCAGATGGCCGCAGAAGCCCTGGGCGCCTTGCGGCTCAAACTCGGCAAGGACCTGGGCATGATCGATCCCGACGCCCTGGAGTTCACCTGGATCGAGAACTTCCCGCTGGTCAACTGGAACGCCAACGAAAAGCGCTGGGATCCAACGCACCATCCCTTCACCGCGCCTCGCGCCGAGGATCTTCCGCTGCTCGACACCGATCCGGGCAAGGCGCTCAGCTGGGCCTACGACCTCGCGCTTAACGGCGAGGAGATCGGCGGCGGCTCGATCCGTATCCATCAGCCCGAAGTGCAGCGCAAATGCTTCGAGATGATCGGCATCGGACCGGAAGAGGCTGAGCGCAAGTTCGGCTTCCTGCTCGACGCGCTGAGCTACGGCGCTCCGCCGCACGGCGGCATCGCCATGGGTCTCGACCGCATCCTGATGATCATTCTCGGCGTGCATTCGATTCGCGAAGTCATTCCGTTTCCCAAGACGCAAACCGGCGCCTGCCTGATGACCGAGGCTCCATCGCCTGTCGATCCCACGCAGCTTCGCGATCTCCGCTTACGGATTGTGGAACGTCAAAAAGCATAGCGCATTCATTAGCAGCCCGTTGAAAAAGGATCGCGCCAGCGTCCCGCTGGCATTTTGTGAAATGCAAAGCATTGATTTTATTCATGGCGGCGAGACGCCGGCGCTACGATTTTAAGC
>JAFGJS010000015.1 GCA_016928995.1 Candidatus Sumerlaeota bacterium
ACCGCGCGAGCAGGAAGCGGCGCTTGAACAAGCAGGCCAAAAACGTCGCGGCAAGAAGCCCAAACAGCCCGATGACAAACCCGATCCGAAAGCCCAGCGCAACTTCACCGATCCCGAGTCGCGCATCATGAAAGACGGCGCGAGCAAATCCTTCGAGCAAGCCTACAACTGCCAGGCGGCCGTCGACGAGACAGCGCAAGTCATCGTGGCCACGAACGTCACGCAGGAAACCAACGACAAACAGCAGGTCAAGCCCCTGATCGAAAACCTCAAAGAGCGCAACGGCGGGCAAACGCCGCGCCGGGCCAGCGCCGACTCGGGCCACTTCAGCGAACGCAACGTCGAATATTTACAGAACGAACGGATCGACGGATACATCGCAACCGGACGGCTCAAACATGGCGCGGAGGCGCCGGCCGCGCCACGCGGCCGGATTCCCCAAACCGCCACGGTCAAAGACCGCATGGCGCGCAAACTGCGGACCGTCAAAGGCCGCAGCACTTACAAAAAACGCAAACAAATCGTCGAACCGGTCTTCGGTCAAATCAAAGAAGGCCGCGGAATCCGCCGCCTTCTGCTTCGCGGACGGGCCAACGTCACAGCCGAGTGGGACCTGATTTGCCTGACGCACAACCTGTTGAAACTCTTCCGCAGCCTGGCCCCGCAATTCGCCTGAACAGGCCTCAGGACAAGACCGATCTGCGAAAAAATCGACAAAAAAAGGATTTGGCTCGCCCAATCGAGTCGATTTTTCAAAGAACCAAACAACTGGAGCAAAAATCACATCGGGTTTCCCGACACGCTCCTAGAATATATTATTAACTGATGTTACGCTGGGGACGGTTCTTTGGAGTGCAGCAAAATGGTCCAGTGGAGCATTTTGCATTGCAGTTGTCGGTTTGGTTTTTGCCATGCCTGCGCCTTGAACAAATGAAGTCCGGCCGATAATACGGCGGAATTTTGCCATCTTTCAAGGCGGCGGCATGGCCGCCGCAGTCCGAGGCGACAAGGGTGCGTGACATCAGTTATTAATGAAACATGGCGATTTGTACGCAGCGCGTTTTTTTTTCATCCAAACAAGCCGTTGATAGCAATTGCAAGTCGTTTATATGAGTTGCATGGGATTATCCCTTCATCGAATGATTCCTATAGATTTGATAATCTAGAAAACTCCTGTCAGAAAGGAATCTTGAAGCGTGATGCTAAAATTTGATTATGAAAACGCTTGCAGGTGGGCGGCTGTTTTTTTTGCGCTTACATCGGTTGCGTTTTCCTTTCCCTCGGTGACGAAAATCGATGACACTGAAGTCACGACTTCCGCGCTGACATTCGCCTTCGGCAGCACGTACGGCTCCGCGATCAACGGTGTCTCGTTCCAGCAAGACATGATCATCACGCACAACGGCTGGCAGTATGTCGCATATTACAGCGGCGATCGCTACGTCAATGTCGCGCGCCGGGACCTGGCCACGTCCGGCTCATGGGAAAACCTGAAACTGGAAGATTATTATTTCAGCGGAACCGACGCGCATAATGTCATTTCCATGGGCATCTGCCCGAACGACGGCACGATCCATCTCTCTTTCGATCATCACGGCGAAAATTTGCATTATCGCGTTTCGCAAACCGGCGCCGCCACGTACCCCAGCACTTGCACCTGGAGCACTGATCTTTTCGGAGCCGTGACCAGCCAATTGATCAGCGGAGACACCATCGCCGGCCTGACCTATCCGCGTTTCATCCAAACGCCCAGCGGAGATTTGCTCTTCGGCTATCGCTATGGCGCTTCCGGCAGCGGGGACATCTACCTGGTCGATTACGACGGCGCCACGCAGCTCTGGAGCAACCGCCGCCAGGTGATCAATCGCAACGGTTATTACAGCGACAGCCTGGGCTCCAGCACATCGCGCAACGCCTACATGAACAGCTGGACATTCGGCCCGGACGGGAATCTGCATGGCACATGGTGCTGGCGCGAGACCGCCGGCGGCGCCAACCATGACCTCTGTCATGCATTCAGCGACGATGGCGGAGTCACTTGGTATAACAGTGATCCGCCGACGCAGTTCGGACTGAGCACGAACAGCGGCGGCACGACGCAAACGCTGTTTTCCATCGCCTGGGTCAACAGCATCGGCGCAATCATCGGACTAGCCACGGACGATTCAGGCACACAGGAGTTGATCTGGCTCGATTCGGCCCATGTGGCCATCCTCGAACTGGACCGTCGTTATGGCCTGATGAACCAGCAGACGCAGGACGTGGACGTACAGGGGCGAATTCACACGGTGATGTGGCACGCTACGGACGAATCGATGGCATATGCAGTCGACCAGGGCAAAACTAACGGGATATTCTGCAACGCCCTGGCCCGGCATTATCATCATTATTGGCGCGATGATGACGGCGTCTGGCATCACAATGAGTTGCCGGGCTTTGCCGGCAGCCGGCCGAAACTGTTCATTCGCGACAACGGCGACGCGTTTTTGATTTACCAGTCGCTGGCCGATGAAGCAGCCGTGTCGGCGCTGGACAACAGTCTATATTTCCGCGATGGCGACTTGACGATTCAGGCCGCCACCGAGGCTTCCGGCTGGTCCGACTGGCAGGTGATCCACGTGGAAAGCGGTCCGTTCCTCAACGAAATGCTGGGCGATTATTACCGCTTTAAGAATGACGGCGTGCTTTCCGTCATGGTGCAAAACGAACCGTCCTATTCCGGCGAATCGACGCCGTTGCGCATCCTGGATTTTCAATTGAGCGATTAAAACGAGGGGGAGAGAACCACTGATGAGAAATCATCTGATCATGCTGATCATTGCAGCGTTCGGGATTGCAGCGAATCTCGACGCTAAAATCTCCGGCCCTTATACGCCGGATGCCGATACGCTGCACCTGTATCATTTCGACGGCTCCGGCGCGGACAGCGCCACGACCAATGCAATCGATCTGCAACTCTACTACGGCGCCACGGCGACGACGGATTCCTATAGCGCCACCATGGGCGCGGCGCTCAACACCTACGAAGGAAGCGGCGACACATCATCGAACCAACCAGCCGCATTGACGGACCAGATGTACACCTTTGACAATTTCAGCGGCGATGACGGCGCATTCACGTTTGAAGCGATCATCTGCCCGAGCGTGGAACTGAGTTCAATCCCCAACAATATGCAAATCATCTCCGGCGACGACAGCGGGCTGTATCGGGCCTGGCATTTTCGCGTAAACACCAGTTATGAATTGGAATTCATCAATTTACCCCCAACTATCACCTATTATTCCGAGCCGATCCCAACTACTGGCGAGCATGCCTGGGCCGCAGGGAAATGGTTCCACGTCGCGGTGACTTACAATGGTTCGGCAGGGATGGCCGGCAACCTGAAGTTCTACTGGACTGCGCTGGATTCCGGCAGCGATGAAGCCGAAGAACTCGCTTCGTTCGAAATGACGAATGATGTGGCCTACGGCATGTGGAGCACGTTCGGCGTCGGCAATGAGGGACGCGATTATTCCGGCGAAAATTTCGAAGGACTGATCGACGAGGTGCGCATCAGCAGCGTCGCTCGCGAGCCGGATGAATTCCTCATTATCCCCGGACCGCCGAATCCCGTGATCCTCACGCAGCCCTCCGGCCTGGCCGTGTTCGAAACGCAGACCGCTGTGTTCCAGACGATCTTCGAAAGCGAATCCGCGCCGACGGCGGACTGGTATCAGATCGCCTCGCCCACGGATGTCTATCTGGACCCGGCGGATTCCCGCGTGACCGTGTTGCTGAGGCAAGGCTCCACGTCCGACGAATACATCTCCATCTTGATCCTGGATGACGTCGCGATCAGCGACGCAGGGCCATATTATTGCCGCCTGAATAATGATTCGAACGAGCCGCTCGACACCGATCCGGCCGAACTGAGCATCCTTGCGCCGAGCTCCTATTGGCCGCTGGATCAGGATCATTACACCTCCGGGGCGCACCAGGACCTGATCGGAGGACGGCATACTTCCACATCAGGGACGATGCCGCTCTTCGTCGAGGGCTATGACGGTCAAACCAGCGGCGCGGCCTCGGCCATCGATCCCGGCGGCTGGGCTTTCACCGAGCTTCTTGATCCGGCGACCTCGGGCGACTTCACCGTCAGCCTTCGGGCCAGTTGGAACGAGTCCGGCGCATCCGGCCACGATCTGATATTGACTCAAGAACCGCTGGGCGCCGATGTCACGGCCGCTGATGGATTGACGACGGACTCGCAATGGCAGCACATCTGCCTCGTTTTTGAAAGTGGAATCGCGAAGATCTATCTGGACGGACAACTCGCGTCACAGGGCGCGGTCAATATGCCCGACGACACCACGGCGCTGTTTACCTTCGGCGGCAATCAGGACGGCGATGAACGGTTCAATGGCGCGCTTGATGAGATCCAGTTGTTTAATAGAGCCTTGAGCGCCGGCGAGGTGTATGCGCTCTATAGCGGCGCGGAAGAGAACAATCCTCCAGTGTTCCTGAACGATCCAATCACCAAGCCCAATGCCACGGAGGACGCGCCCTACACCAGTCAAACGCTGGCAGGCAGCGCGATTGATCCCGGTTCGACCGGCACGCTGACATACAGCAAAGTCAGCGGCCCGGATTGGCTCGATGTCGCCAGCGACGGCGCGCTCTCCGGCACGCCGGACAATGACGATGTGGGCGATAATATTTTCATCGTCCGCGTCACGGACAGCGAAGGCGCGCTCGATGAAGCGACGCTGAACATCACCGTGGAAAACACTAATGACGCGCCCTATTGGCTGGTCGATACGATCAACCTCGCCGGTTGCGTACAAGGCACATCATTCTTCGCAAACTTGGTTTATTACTATGCCGATCCGGATGTTGGAGACTCGTTGACTTTCAGCAAAATTTCCGGACCGGACTGGTTGAATGTTGGTTATGGCAATATTTTTGGCATGCCCGGTGCGAACGATGTCGGGTTGAACACCTGGACGATCCGCGTCGAAGATTCAGCTCAGGCCAGCGCCGATGTTGTCATCAACATCAACGTCATCGCCCGCGGTCTTGTGCTCCACTACGAATTTAATGGAAACGCCAACGACAGTTCCGGCTCGAACAATCACGGAACCGAAGTCGGTTCTCCGGCATATGACGCCGGCAGAATCGGCCAGGCCATCCAGCTCGATGGCTTCAACGACTACGTGATTATGCCGCCAGGAGTGGCTAATCTTGACGCCATCACGGTCGCGGCGTGGGTTTTTTGGAACGGCGGCGGCGCCTGGCAACGCATCTTCGATTTTGGCAACGACACCAGCAATTATATGTACCTGACGCCTCGCTCCGGCGACGGAGTGCTGCGTTTTTCCACGCGATATCATGGATACTCGCAAAGCCTGAACGCCTCCGCCATGCTTCCCGCCGGAGAATGGAAACATGTCGCGTTGACACTGAATGGCTATCGCGGCACAGTGTATGTCGATGGCCAAGTCGTGATATCAGGCATGATTGATTATGTTCCATCGTACTATAACCCAACGAACAATTTAATCGGGGATAGCCAATGGACCTCGGATCCATACTTCAGCGGGCGCATCGACGACTTCCGGATTTACAACTACGTCTTGTCCGCAGACGAAGTCTCTGCTCTGGTGAATCCCGGTGATGAAGAAGCGAGTATGTGGATCTTGTATTAGCGCGCAGCTCTATGTCTTCGTGGCGTTGTGGTAAAATTGGAATGCGCCCGACAACCAAATTATCCTGGAACGACATCATGACATCTCTTGTTACGCAGACAAACGCTCAGCCGATCACGATTGAGAATCACAGTTTCGAACAACCAGGCACGAATAGGCGGATGGACTGGAAGGATGTTCCGGGGTGGAACAGCGACGCTCCGGCCGCCGGGTCCGGCGTCGAGCAAAATGCTCCATCCGACGGCTCATGGACGGCGTTTCTGCATCGGAACGATCCTTCGATCTGGAACCTGACCGGCTATACGCTGCACTCCAGCGATGAAATCACGCTGACTTTCGACACGCGAAACGCGGACGGCGGCAGAACCTTGCGCGCATCGCTGTACTGCGATTGCAGCGGCAGCCGAGTGACCGTGGCGACCCGCATCTGCCGCGTTGCGCCGATCACCGGCGCGATGCAGGAGTTTTCGCTGACTTTCAGCGCGGCAAGCCGCCCGGACGCGATCGGGCGACGGTTGGGCGTTGAATTCCAAACGATCAACGGCGGCGTCATCGGCCTCGACAACGTGCGCCTGACCAATCGTCCGCGTATCGCCGCATGCGATCCAGATCCCAACGATCAGACGCGGAATCTGCCCGCGCCGTTAACCTTGAAGTGGTCGGCGCCGCCAGGTGTGTCCGCGCCGCTGACCTATAACGTCTATCTCGGCGCGTCGCCCGAAAAACTGGAGTGCGTATCCCGCCGGCAAACCGAGGAGTCGTTCACGCCGTCATTATCACCGGGCGCAAGTTACTATTGGCAGGTGGAAATTGTCGAGGGCGACAGCGTGCATCCCGGCGATATGTGGATGTTTGAGGCGCTGAATCCATCTGATTCCATTTATTTCATCGACAGCGAATCGGGCAGCGATGAAAACGATGGGCGTGCGCCGGATCGAGCCTGGGCCAGCTTAACCAAGATCAATGAGACAGTCTTCCAGCCCGGCGACCGGATTTTTTTCAAGGCGGGCTCGCGTTACTCCGGTCAACTCAAGCCTTCCGGCTCAGGAGCGGAAGGACGTCCGATCATCATCGACAGCTACGGCAGCGGCGGCAAACCGCGCATCGACGCTGAAGGGAAGTTTCAGGCCGCGCTCTCGCTGATCAATCAGGATTTCTGGGAAATCTCAAACCTTGAAATCACGAATCAAGGCCACGAACGCCAGGTCCAACAGCGAGGAGCGCTGATCGTCGTGGACGACGGCTATGGCGTGATGAAGCACATTCACCTGAAAAATCTTTACGTCCATGACGTGACCGGCAGCATCGTGAAGGCGGAAGGCGGAGGCAGCGGCATCCACTTTTACACTCGCGGCGATGGCGCTCGCTTCGACGATCTGCTGGTCGAGGGATGCTATCTCGTGCGATGCGACCGCAACGGCATCGACGCCTGGGGCGATTGGGTCAATCCGTGGCGCCGCTGGAATCCAAGCACGAACGTTGTCTGGCGCGGCAATGTGCTGGAGGACATCGGCGGCGATTGCGTGCTGCCCATCGG
Source organism: Candidatus Sumerlaeota bacterium (assembly GCA_016928995.1). Taxonomy (GTDB): domain Bacteria; phylum Sumerlaeota; class Sumerlaeia; order JAFGJS01; family JAFGJS01; genus JAFGJS01. The sequence continues at coordinate 7,223 of JAFGJS010000015.1, forward strand.
CTTCGAGGGCGCGCTGATCGAAGGCAATGTCATTCGCGGCGGACGCACGCGCGCGCAAGATCACGCGGCCGGCATGTGGCCCTGGGGTTGCGTGAACACCGTCTTTCAGCACAACGAAGTCTCCGGCATGCGGGGAACCTTGGACGGGCAGGCGTACGATTGCGACTATGAATGCAGCGGCACGGTCTTTCAGTATAATTACAGCCACGACAACGACGGCGGTTTCATGCTGGTCACGGGCGACGGCGCCCAGGACGCCGGACCGCGCGATTCGATCATCCGCTATAACATCAGCCAGAACGACGGCAGCGGCGCGCGGATTTTTCATCTCAGCGGCGGCGCGCGAAACACCAGGATCTACAACAACGTCATTTTCTCCGAACTCGACAACACGATGGTGTTGATCGGTGATTGGAACGGTTGGCCGGACGACACGCAGTTCGTGAACAACATTTTCTACGTGACGGGCAAAGCGAGTTATAACTTTGGCCAGGGGACGAACACAATCTTCGATTCAAATGTTTTCTTCGGCGCTCATGTTGATGCGCCTGCGGATGAGAACGCCTTGACCAGCGATCCCATGCTGGCCGCGCCGGGAGAAGGCGGCGATACACACGACGAGCTGACCGCCTATCAGCTGCTGCCTGGTTCGCCATGCATCGATTCCGGCAAAGATGTGGAGAATTCGGAAGGTGTTGATTTTTGGGGCAATCCGGCGCCTGATGCTGCGGCGCAGCGTACGGATCGCGGAGCACATGAAACCATGAAGTAATCCCATCGCTGGTCTTGATTTTCCATCACATGCAAAAAAAGGCGACGGTCTTTCGACCGCCGCCTTTGGCGTAATATTCCTAATTTGAAAACAGGCCTCAAATATCCCGCATGCAGGCGTCGAAGAATTCGAGGAACTGATCCTTCGTGTCGCCGGCGCGGGCGGCCATGGCATCGCGCGGGTGCTGATTGTGCTGCCCGGACATGATGTATTGCGGCAACGGCCCCCACTCCATGCCGTCCAGATTCGAGAAGTGCGATTGCAGCAATTTCCAGATCGGCCGGATTTTGTACTTCGGATTGCGCAGAAAACCGAGCAGCAATTCCATGCTGCAATTGCCCGCGCCGCGGCCCATGCCCGCCATCGTGGCGTCGATGCGGTTCGCGCCGCAGATGATCGCCTCGATGGTGTTGGCGAAAGCGAGTTGCTGGTTGTTGTGGGCGTGAATGCCGACCTGCATGCCCGTCCCTTCGATCGCCTTGGCGTATCTTTCACACAGCATGCGGATTTGCTCGGAATACAGCGCGCCGAAGCTGTCCACGATCACGACGGCGGCCGCGGGGGTCTTCGCCACGGCGTCGAGCGCTTCGTCGATCGCGGCGTCCTGCTCCACGGAGATCGCCATGATGTTGCACGTGGTCTCATAGCCCATCTCGTGGCAATGATGAATCGCCTCGCAAGCTTCGGAGATCTGATTCGCATAGCAGCACACGCGGATCATATCGAGCGGACTCTGATCCTTCGGCAAGACTTCCTTGGCCCAGTTGCTCTTGCCGCCCATGTCAGCCATGGCCGCGAGTTTAAGCGGCGTGTTATTGTCTCCGACGATGCGATAAACATCCTCCTCATGGCAATGACGCCACGGGCCGTATTTATCTTTGGGAAAAACATCCGCGGAATTTTTATACCCAATCTCCATGTAATCAATGCCGGCCTCGACGCAAGTCTCATAGACCGCTTTGACAAACCCGTCATCGAAATGGGAATTGTTGATCAGGCCGCCGTCGCGAATAGTCGCGTCGAGAACCTTGATCTCCGGACGATACGTAATCCAAGGCGCTTTCATAATAGTATGCTCCTGCGTAATATTTTTGATCTATTTGCATCACTTATTAAACGGATTAGAAGATTTATCCGGTAAAAATCAGGATGTGCAAGGGAAGAATGATGAAATTCGCCAGTAATCGCGATGCCAATGCTACGCGGTGCATGCCGAATAAATCATCGCATTAACACAGACGCATTTACGACCACATTGCCAAGCATCCTTGTCGGTTATTTGGTGATTATCGGCATCCCTAGATTTTTATTCTCTTTTTCCTGAGCCAAGACTTCGCCTTTTTCGCCCGGAATTCATCAGGTCCTGTCGCGATTTTTTTCAGTAAATCGACAGCCTCGGGTTCGACCTTGCTGATTTTTGACAGGGTCGATAATGCGGCAGGGATCGTGGCCTTGGGCTTTGTGTTGATGAAATCCTCAATGATCGGCACAATGCCAGGACGGTTGATTTTCAATTCACCAATTGATTGCATCGCCATTTTGCAGACTTCGATTTTTTTATCGCCGAGAGCCTCGATCAGCGCTTCGACATTTTTTTGTTTGTCAGCCTTATCGGATAATTTCGCCATGCGGAGACGAAAGGCCGCGTTTTTCCGGATCCAAACATCGGGATGCTTGAGGTATTGCCTCAGCATCGCAGTCATGCGCCGATGGATGTCCATGTCGGTGTTGACACAAAACAACACAAAACAGGCGCGGAGATGAGTAACCGGATTAGGATAATCAAGGAGCTCCACCATCGCGGGAATAACCGGCTTGCCAAAATTGATTAAGTGAAGTTCCATCAATTCATCTATAAATTGTGAATCCTGCCATTTGAAAACCTCTGCAAACAGCGGGATGGATGCGAGGCCAATCCTGAATAAATCAAGGGTTCGTATTTCGTATCGACCGCCATGAGAACCAAACTTTTTTATCGCGATTACATATTGCATCGCAGGCACTGCGACGGCAGCCTTCGGTCCGTAACTGCAGAGAGCGCTTATTGCATGGCATAGTGAACTGCAATCGGACCAATTGGATTCATCCTCCAGAAATTCAATGAGCGCTGGAATGACGATATCGGCTCCAAGAGTAATCACATGGATTTTTTCGAGAGCATGTCGGCGAATCCTGTTGCTTGGATCCTGAAAACATTTTACGATCGCGGCTATCGCCTCGGGAGGAATACAGCCTGGATCGAGATCACCGTCTCCTTCAAATTTTTTGTAAAGATCGGGCGGCAATGCTGGAAAAATGTCTTCGCCCTCGCGTAAAAAGACGTCCATCGCAACCCCTGATGAGACTGAGTTCCTGCGAAGGCGTTCTTCGAAAGCGATTGAACAAAGCACACAAGTCGCTCCGTACCTGATTTTTTCATTCTCGCTTTGCATGGCGATTATTAGTTTTGGGATGCAGGCGGGGCTGCAAACATCAAATCCATTTGCCAACCAACCTAATCCAATGATCCCCTCCTTTTCATCGATCAGATATAATGCTTCGATGAGATCATCAATCACGTCGGGTCCTTCGGCGCGGATTGTCTGACATGCTTTTTCGCGGACGTTGGGATCGTAGTTCAGCAACTGCTCGATGTATTCTTTCATTAACCGAACCTTAAATAATATTTTGCACTCAGTTTTTTTAACGTAATTTCAGGCTGGCGATGCCGATCAGGGCCAGCAGGATGGCCACGATCCAGAAGCGGATGATGATTTTGGATTCATGCAGGCCGCCGCGCTCGAAATGGTGATGGATCGGCGCCATGCGGAAAATGCGCTTGCCGCCGCGCAGTTTGAAACTGCCCACTTGCAGGAGCACGGAAAGGGCTTCGATCACGAAAATCCCGCCGATCACCACCAGCAGCAACTCCTGTTTGATGATCACGGCCACCGAACCCAGCACGCCGCCCAGCGCCAGGCTGCCGGTGTCGCCCATAAAGATCTCCGCCGGGTGCGAATTGAACCAGAGAAAACCCAGTCCGGCGCCGATCATCGCGCCCAGCACGATGGTCAGCTCGCCCCCCTGCGGCACGTATGGAAAATTCAGGTACACGGAGTAGTCCGCGCGGCCCAGCAGATACGTGATGACCATGAAGGCCATCGCGCCGATCACGGTGCAGCCGATAGCCAGGCCGTCGAGGCCGTCGGTGAGGTTGACCGCGTTCGAAGTGGAGCAGAGCACGAGAATGACGAACGGCACAAAAAACGCGCCCAGCGAGGGGCTCCATTGCTTGACCAGCGGCACAATCAGGTTGGCGTAGCTGAACTCCGCGCCGCTTTGCTGGGCGATATTGTACGACAGCCCCATCGGCTGCCACAGCAGAAACACGGCCAGAATGGCGCCCAGCGCAGCCTGGGCCAGCAGTTTGTATTTTCCGGGCAGGCCGCGCGAGTTGCGCAGGCGCAGCTTCAGATAATCGTCGCTGAAACCAATGGCGCCGAAACCGATCGTCATCAGCATGATCAGCCACGCCATCGGCGAAGTCAGATCGCAGAAGAGCAGCGCGCTGATCAGGATCGAGAGCAGGATCATCACGCCGCCCATCGTCGGCGTGCCGGATTTGCCGCCGTGCATCTCGGAGAGATCGCGCACGTTCTCGCCGACCGTCTTGCGGATCGGCTGACCGGCCTTGAGCCGCTTCAGCGCCTCGATCAACCACGGCCCCATGAGCAGCGAAAGCACGAACGCCGTGAACAACGCCGCGGCGCTGCGCACGGTGATGTATTCGAGAATGCGCAGAAAGCCCAGCGTAGGAAAGACCGACTTCAGCAAGCCAGCGAGATGATAGATCATGAGAGAGCCTTTTATCAGCAAACAGCTGCAACGATGAATTCTATTCAGAAAAATCGTTTTAACCGCCGGTGTCAATCACTATCCACCCGGATGCAACACATTGGCCTCATCTCGACTTTGTCCTGTGTCTTTTCTTGCTCTTGCTCCTGCTCTTGCTCTGATAAGTCGTTTATTTACACAGCCGGAAATTTCTTTACTACGCAGCCTGAGCCGGTTGAATCCGGATTTCAAATCCGGCGCTGGTATCCGATTGAGAGCAAGAACAAGAGCAGGAGCAAGAGTCCGAAGCGAGAATCCCGGCAAACTTGAGCTGCGCCCGGGATAATCGGGAACTTACCAAAGTCTCTTCCTATCCGAACGAAATCGCTATCGCTATTGGAATCGCCATCTAAAAAAACAACGACAACGACGATTACGATAGCGATCCCGATCCCGATAGCGAATATTGGATGGCGATCAGCAAGCACATCGAACAGACTTTAGAAAGTTCCTGCCGGGATAATCATCCATCCGGCATTGCGCTTGACTTTAGCGCGGTTTGTATGCATGACTTTTTTGTTACTCGAGATCCCATTTTGCAGGAACACCGGAAAACTCGATATCATCACTGCAGGAAGAACCACCGGTTGTGAAACGGCACAAAGACGGCGCTTCAGCGCCGCAATTGGAAGACAAAGACGGAGAAATCGAGAAAACCATAGAATTACTTGTTAGCTGGCTAGTTCAATTTCGGAGAGTAATCATGGACAAGAAGAAATTTGATGAGATTGTAAAACGACTCAAGGAAGTCTCTGGAGTTGTCGAATCGATCCCTAGCGAAATTCGAGAAGAGTCGTTCAAACTGCTGAAGCCCTACATTATGGGTTCCGCTGCAAAAATAGCGCCCGACCGAGAAGACGAGCATGAAGATCATTGTACAGATGATGGTTCAGACGAAGACTTCTTTGGAAAGTTCGACCACGACAAGCCCGCAAACAATGTGAAGTTGATTGCAGCCTACTACTACAAGGAGTTTGGGACTGATCCATTCTCTATTGATGAAATGAAGGAGAAGGCAGATAGCGTTGGAATTACACTGCCGGCGCGTCCTGATATGACGCTTACACAAGCAAAGGACAAAAGCAAAAAGCTTTTTCAGAAAGCCGACAAGGGAAAATTCAAGCCGACCGTACATGGAGAGGCCAATCTGAAAAGTGTCTATTCAGTTCGCAAGGGCACGAAGAAACGGCAGGCTGATACCGAATGACCCTTGTCGAGTTTCTCTCACCGCTTTCGAAAGGAACACACCAGGATAGAGTTTTGGCTGTGCTTTACTTCCGGGAAAGGTACGAGAAAGTCACAGCACTCGCTGTTGATGACATTCGGCAGGGTCTAAAGAGTTGCAGAATCACCGGATGGAGCAGAACCAATGTGGCTGACGTTCTTAACAAAAGCGGTGCGCTCGTTGACACTGCGGGCGTTGATGGAAGGAAGAGACTATGGTCGTTAACCGACTCGGGACGTGAGCATGTACGGCATCTTCTAGGCCTGCCGGAGACGGATGTAGAGATCGAGCATGACGTCGGAACCCTAGAAACCTTGATGAAGTCAATTTCTGGAGCCGAAGTAAAAGGTTATCTTGGTGAGGCGCTTAAATGCTTACAGGTAGGAGCCTTGCGCGCATGTGTGGTTTTTTTGTGGACTGGTGCCATTCGAGAACTACAGCAAACGATTCTCACCCATGGAGTAGATAAGGTGAACGCAGCAATTCAGATGTCCAGCCCCCTTTTCGAGGTCCATTTGAAATGAGAGAATTTCTACTTGTTTCTTGTTTTCGGCTCCCTGCAAACTGCATCGGCCCGCCCGGAGGATAGGGCTCCGCTGGGGAGCGACCCGAGCGCCGAGGCGGGCGACTGTATGGATGAGCGGGGCCGCATGCGCGG
>JAFGJS010000016.1 GCA_016928995.1 Candidatus Sumerlaeota bacterium
AAGGCCGCGGAGAAGCGCCGCGCGCGCGAGGAGTACGAGCGCACGAAGGGCGGGATCGAGCTGGAAACCACCCCGGAAGCGCAGTGAGGCCCAGCCTCGCCGGGCGAAGGGGTTGAATAGCGCACTGATTTTGAGAGTGGAAGATTGCATCTTGGGATATTGATCCCGATATGCATATAAGGAGGCGCGGGGGGATGAAGCTGCATGTGCAGACCGATCATCGGCAAAAAACAACCTCTTCTTTAAGCATCTATTTCGCCTTTCTTTTGTGGTTGGGGTTGGTTTGGGGGGTGATGTTGCGGGTGGCGGGGGGGCAGGAGCCGAGGCCGGGCGATCCGGGGGCGCCGCCGGAGCTGCCGGCGAATGCGCCGCATGTCGTGCAGCCGCCCGTGGACCGGCCGCCGTGGGGCGTGGAGGTCGAGGCGGGCGAGGCGCAAGGCGAGGCCGAAGCCGAAGCCGCGGCCGAAGACGAGGGTGAGGCGCTGTTCGGTCAGGCGCCCGGGGAGGAGGAGCTTGAGGCGGTCGAGGCGGCGGCGGCGCGGCCGGCGGAGCAGCCGGAGGACAACGGCGCGAGCCGCGCCGTGCTGGACGATTATACGGCGCTGGCGCGCACGATGATCGGCGAGGAGCGCGAGGAGACGGAGATCCGCAGCTATCATTGCCGGCATATCGACAGCAATTCGCTGAGCCGGGTGCTGGCGGAGTTCATCTCGCCGAGCGGCAACGTGGCGGACAATCCGCAGGCGAACATCGTGGTGGTGTCGGACTTGCGCGAGAACATGGCGGATTTGCTGCGGATCGCGGAGATGGTGGATCAGCGCGCGCCGCAGATTTACGTGAAGGCGCAGATCGTGGAGATTCTGCTGGACAAGGATTTTGAGAAGGAGCTGAACCTCACGTTGAGTTTGGCGGAGGAGCATTCGTTTTTGAAGTCGCTGATCGTGAACCTGGATACGCCGGGTTCGGAGCCGAGCACGGATCAGGGCAGCGCGGTGTCGCTGCAGCCGTGGGTGACGTTGCGCGGCGACGGGACGGTGGACAATCTGACGTCGTTTTTCCGCTACCTGGAGACGCGCAACAAGGCGAAGATTTTGTCGGCGCCGAACTTGATTTTGCGCCAGGGCCAGGAGGGGAGCATCATCACGGGCGAGGAGGTTCCGATCCAGGAGCAGACGGTGGTTTCGGGTTCGATCAGCAGTTCGACGGAGTTCAAGAGCGTGGGGGTGAAGCTGGTGGTGACTCCGCTGATGATCGCGGAGGACCGGATCGTGCTGTCGATCGAGCCGGAGGTTTCGACGATCACGAGCTACACGGAGGCGACGGAGACGACGGCGGCGAATCCGATCATTTCGGTGCGGAAGGCTTCGACGGAGTTGGAGGCGAAGGACGGCGAGGTGATCACGATCGGGGGTTTGCTGCGCGACGAGGAGCGTTTGATCGAGCGCCGGGTGCCGATTCTGGCGTCGCTGCCGGTGCTGGGTCATTTTTTCCGGAGCGTGCGGAAGCAGACGGAGCGGACGCATCTGATCATCATGCTGCAGGCGGAGATTTTGGAGGAGGGTGTGGCGCACGGCGAGCGGATCGTGCGTCCGTCGGATCAGCCGGCGGCGTTCCGCGAGGAGTTCGAGCGGTTGGAGCAGGAGCCGGACCTGCAGTATCCGGAGCCTGATTTGCGGCGCGAGCTGCGCGAGTGGGGGGATGATTCGATCCGATGATCGGGGGCATGTGCGGATGATGTCGAGGGTCGATGGCGTTGCGGGCCGCGGGCGGCGGAGCTGGCTGTTTTGGCTGGCTGCGGCGGCGCTGGTCTGCGCGGTGGCGGCGAGCTGGGGCTGGATGGGCGAGTGGCTGGGCGCGCATTTGGCGGGCGATTCGTCCGCCCCGGAGCTGGACCGTCTGTTCACCGTCCGCAAAGGCGGATTTAAGATTGAGATCGAACGCGAGGGTGAATTTTGCGAAGTCGACCGGTACAATTTGATTTTCCGGTCGCGGCAACAGCAAGGGGATCTTCGAATCACCAAGGTGGTCGAGGACAAGACGCCCGTGAAGAAGGGCGATGTGGTGATTGAAATCTCCCGCGACTCGCATGACAAAAGACTCGATCAGTTGAAGCAGGACCTGGAGACCGCGCAAAAAGATCTGGCGCTTTCGCGCGAGGAGCTGGAGATCAAAAAGAGCGGCAACATGTCCTCGATCAAAAACAGCGCCCACGACCTGGAAAATGCCAGGGAGTCGATGGCTCAATATCGGGACATGGAATCCCGGCAAAGGAAAAAAACACTCCGCAACGCGATTGATGAGGCCGTTGAGGATTACGACGCCGCCGTGGCGAAGCTCAAAGAGGCGCGCGACAATAAAAACAGCGTGCAGGCCGGCGGGATGGAGAGTGAGGAACTGGAGCAACTTGAGCGTCAGGTGAACGAGGCGCAGCAGCAGTTGGAGCAAAGGCGAACGAGCTTGGAAAACGCGCAATATCAGCTGCGCATTTTCCGGCAGTATCAACATCCGCAAAAGATGGATTCGTTGCAGGAGGCCGTTGATCGCGCCAAGCTGGTGCTGGATCGAACGATCGTGCAGGCCAAGGGCAGCGTGGTGCAGGAGGAAAGCATGATGCGGAACTTGCAGAATAGCATCGCGCAGACTGAGCAAAAAATAAAGGAAATCAGCGAAGACCTGGATAATCTCACGCTTCGCGCGCCGGCGGACGGCATCGTCAGCCTGGGCGCTCCTGAGAGCATTAATTACGGCGGTTATATTCCCGTGCCGCAGGTCGGGATCAATGTTTATTCCGGGCAGATCCTCGCCACGATACCAGTGCTTTCGAAGATGATCGTCAAGACGCGGATCCCTGAAACGCATCGTTCGAAGATCAAGGAAGGTCAGCTCGCCTTGATCTATGTGCCCGCGGTGGATAATCTTGAAATGAGCGGCTCGATTGAAATGGTTTCACAGATGACGGAGAAGCTGAATCCATGGGAAGGCGGCGATGAAGGCGTCAAGTACTACCCCATTGAAATCGGCGTTGAAAATGTGGACCCTCGCATCACGCCCGGCTTGACGGCAAAAGTGGAAATTATCATCGATGAAGTGCAGGATGCGCTTTATCTGCCGTTTGAATGCGTCTATTTGGATGGCGATCAAGCCTGGTGCGACGTTTGGATAAATAAACAGATCGTGCCGCGTAAAATCGAAGCCGGACGCGCCTCCATGCATTACGTGGAAATCCTCTCCGGCCTGGAGGAGAGGGAGCAAGTTCTGCTAAATCCAGGGAAATGAGCAGTCATGTTTGTTAAGGGATATCGATCTTTATAATCGCCATCCGAGGAGGAACAAAATGTTCAAAAAAAATTATCTTTTCTTTCTCCCTGTTTTGATATGGATTCTATCGCTGCCGGCATTCCTGCAGTCCTCGGGCTTTGCGGGCGAGGAGGCGACGCAGACGAAGGAAACAAGCGGGACCGTGAAATCCTCAACGGATCAATCTTTCGAGCGCTATGAACAAGTGCGCGATCAGGCTGTGCTGAAGGCGCTGAAGTGGATTGACAGCTATCTGGACCGCGAAGCGTATTTCAAGGCGATGCCTTATGAGACCTATCAAGTGTTTCATGAATTTGCGCTGACGTCCGCGAATCCTGAAATCAAGGCGTATGCTGAAAAGGCGAGAGAGAAATACGCCAAGCGTCTTTTGCAGCATTATCTTGATTTTGGCGCGCTGAACACTGGCGATTTTTTCAATGCGCTTGATTTTTACGCGGACCGGCAATATCTCGGCGAGCTGGAGCTCGATCCGTTGCTGGAAAAAGCAAAAGAATCCTGGAAAGGATGGGCGGAGCGGAAAGACTCGTTGGGATTTGACATCGACGGGCTGTCCTGGAGCGCAAATGAGCTCTATGATCTTGTGCATAACTCCTACATTATCTTGAAAGTCAATGCGTCAATCTCTGAGGAGTATGACACGTTCACCGTTTACTATCCGCTTGAGCATGCGTTCGAGGACTTGAAAAAGGAACGCTTGGCCGGCTTTAAGGATGATGACACCGAAGAAAAAGATCTCGCGAAAACTCATATGAAGCGTGTCTTTCAATACCTTTATACGATCAGCGGTTTCAGCCGGAACAAGGTGAATTATAAAGACGCCCTCTGGTTTTACAAATACCTGCATGAGAATTTTAACGCTTTGATGGAGGACGGCGATATCGCGTTGATCGGCGAGTATGTCGATGCGATTCGCACGATCGGCTATGACGAGAAAACGGACAAGTTCGTGCTGAAGGGATCGGAGTTTCTGCTGAAATCACAAAAGCCCGACGGCAGCTGGGGGGATTTTGACGAGTACGCTCCGCCGCAGCAGCGGGTGTTCACCACGTGGTGCGCGGCCTCGGGACTCAAATCCAGAATTTTTCTGCCGGACACCAAGTTGCAGGATGAAGTGAAGCAGATATTGAAAAAATTCGAGTACGACAAGCCGTATGATGAGTTTGATTATTTATATTCGAGCGGAGAAATCACGGAGACAACAGCTCCGCCGGACGTGGAAAGCTCCGCTCCACCGTCAAGGTGACCGGTTGGTCTGGCTGGTTCGTAGATTTTTTTGATTCAGCGCCACGACCGTGAGGGAGCAGTCAGCTAACGTTGCAGCAAAGGTTAACCTGAATTTTTCACCACGGTGTATAAGATTGTAATGGTATCGTGCCTGAGACCGAAAATTCTTGCTCGTGCTCTTGCTCGTGCTCTCGCTCACAAAAAACAGTGTCGGATTGGGCGTGAAGAGCAAGAGCACGAGCAAGAGCAAGTGTGACAATTTCTCACAGCCGGAAACATGCTAAGTGGTGAGAAATGCGGGTTAACGGGCCGCTCCCTAACGGTCGCGGTACTGATTGTAGTGGTTCATACAATCATGCATGCGGAACAGTCTATATCGCTACTCTCAGATGAGGCGCGTTTTCGGCCTGAAAGGCGTTTCACTTCGAGGTGAATTCTTCCGCTGCGCTGATTTTATCCCAGTGAAACTTGTATAGGCGGTTGCATTGTTTGAGGTCGTCCGCGGTCAGGTTTTCCTTGTATGGCTCGCGGAGATGCAAGGGGCGAGTGATGGTGATCAGCTCCATCACGGGCGTGTCCAGCCATTCATCCACGCCGAGGCGCTTGTTGATCGGATTGTGCTCCTCGTTGGGAATGTATAGGTAGTAGTCCACGCCGCGCTTCACGGTCTTGCCGTCGCTTTCATGCACCTCCATATCGCGCAGCCGCCGCCAGCGCTCCTCGACGGGCAAATCCCACAGCGGCCAGATTTCCGGTTCGTCCATGTGGAACAGCGTGATCGAGGGGTGATACGCGAGATGGCGGTTTTCATGCGTGAGGATCACGGCGCCTTCCTCCGGCGTCTTGCCGGCGCAAACGGAGTTGACCAAGTTCCATATTTCCACGTCGTGATCGTAGCGCAGCCGCCGCATGTCGTCGGCGCTCATGCCCAGATGCCGCAAGGGATACATGTCCATCCAGCGCACGACTTCGCCTTCGAGTTCCGTGGCGCCGGTGGCCTTGAAGCCCAGCAGGGAAAAGGGGAGCGCGGGAAACAGCGCAACGAGCAGCAACGCCGCCGCCATGCCGTACGCTGGCAGCCGGCCGCGCGTGAGCCAGAGGCAAAACACCGGCGCAAGGCTCAACGCAGGCAGCATCGGCAGGATCTGATACTGGTAATAATCGCCCAGCGCGTAATGAAATCCGAGCATGGACGCCACGACCAGGGCGATCACGGCGCCGAATTTGAGTTCGGCGTAAACCGGTCTGCGTTTGAAGAAGGCGACGGATAAAAGTCCGAGCCAGATCAACAATCCGGGAACGCCGAAGCCGATCAGCGCCGGGCTGAATTTGGTGGCGTGGTTGCGCGAGTCGAACCAGAAGGATTTTGAGAGTTGTAGTTTGACCAGCAGATTTTCCGCCTTGGATTGTTCTCTCCACTTCAGCCAGATCGCCCAATCGCTTGCGTCGCCGTCAATCTGCGCGCGATAGGAGTTGCGCCAGACTTGCCAGGCGTATCCGCCGACGCCGTCGCCGTTGAGCGTCCATTCGTAATCGGCGGATTGCATCACGTCTTCGTTGTAATTGATTCCGCCGAACACGCCGTGAAAAAAGGCGTACACCGGATTGCCGGTGAGCGCCCAGTTGCGGATGTGCCATGTGCCCGCCGTGAGGCCGGCGATGATCAGCAGCGTCCAGAACCACTTGGCGGTGAGCAGGCACCCGAGCGGCGGGCACGTTCCATTCACCACGAACGGCAGCGGCGCCTGCCGCCGTACGCGCGAGTCGCCTTCAAATAGATTGTCGATGCTCTCCAGTTCGCCATAGCGCGGCCGAAGATGCACGGTCAGCACGGTGAGCGCCCAGGGCAGCCAGAGGATGCCCATCAGGTAATTGATGTGCATGGCGAAGGCGGGGATGAAGGTGAGCAGAACGAGATAGCCGCGCAGCGCGGTTTCGAGATATTTCCACGCGAGGTAGAGGAAGACGGCGGTGAAGAGGATCGCCACGGCGTAATCCGAGGCGTACATCGCGTAGGCGATGGCGTAGACCGGCGTGCGAAAAAGCAGCGCCAGCACGGCGCCGGCCAGGCGGCTGCGCGTGACTTCCGTCGCGGTGTAGTAGATCGTGATCGTGGAGAGCATCGCGCACCACGGCGGCGCGGTCTGCGCGAATACGTCATGCCATCCGCCCCACAACGCGGCCGTGGTTGAGCCGACGAGTGGATAAAGATGCGGATAATTCGCGCCAAGGCCATAGCCGACATGCGCGACGGCTTTGAACGGAAAGCCGTGCTGCAGGTATGTCATGCGGCCATAGCCCATGTATAGAATCAGGCTGTCCCAATAGGTTTCGGCGAAAAAGATCGCGTGAAACGCGGCCAGCAGCAAGAGCAAGCCGGAGGCGCTGAGCAATGCGATCCATAAGCCGAATTGCCAGCGGTTCAAGGGCATAAGCGATTCGCGGAGCGCCTTGCGTGCAAGATTGACCTGGCCCGACGAGATTGCGCGTGGGTCTTGATGCGTCTCGCCGTCCGATTTGCGCCGCATCATCGCCAGCCACGACATGCGCCAGAACACAATGATGGCCAGGGCGAACATGATGATGATTGGCCAGCGGTACAGCAGGCGAAACATGGCGAGCAGTTCGATCAGCACGGACATCGCGCCAAGGCCGGCGACGTAGTTGATCGGCAGCCGCATCAAGCGCGGCACGTAGATCTCGCAGCAGTTGACCGCGAGGTTGCCGACGAAGGTGTAGAGCGCGATCATGGCGCAGGCGAACAAGAGCGGCAGCCATGCGATCCCGCCCAATTGCCAATGCCACGGTTCGAGCAAGCCGGAATACCATGGCAGCATGGCCTCGCGCAGAGCCGCTGTGAGCATGCGCGGATTGGCGAACAGCCCGAGCGTGGAATCCGCGTATTGCTCCAGCGGAATGAACTTCGTCATGAGATGCAGGCAGCAGAACAGCGCCCACAACACCGCCGCCATCGCGACAATGAGCCGAAGCCATTCGCCGCGATCCATCGGCTCGCGAGGACGCTCTTCATCCGGCGCTTTCAGCTCCGGCGAAGGCTCATCCTCCACATTGAAAGATAGATCATCCAATTAGAATTCCATTTGCTCAGCGCCTGATATAAGACGCCGTTATGACAAGGCCTCAACGGCCTCCGCGCGAGGCGAGGAATTTCGCCATTTCCGCCTGCCCCGAGGCTTTGGCCAGCTGATAGGGCGATTTGTTGAACGCCACGCCGTTGTTCACGTTTGCGCCGCCGTCGAGCAGCAGCCGCGCCAGTTCGATATTGCCCGCGACCGCCGCGTGATGCAGCGCGGCGTAGTCGTTGTCGTCCGTCGCTTCCAGATCGATGTCCCGTTCGATCAACTGCCGCGCTAACGTTGCGTTGCCCGACTGCACGGCCAGGATGATGTCCGGCAGCGGTTCGCGCATGACCGGTTTCGCCGCGGCAGGACGCGGTTGTTGTCCGGTTTGGTCGTTGGATGGCGTTCTTCCCGCGGCGCAATCCTTGCAGATCTTCACGCCTACCGGTGTGAGGCGCCCGCATTTTTTGCATTTGCTCAGTTCGCCGGCGGACATTCCTATGCCGCCGGCCAGATAAGCGCGGATTTTCGGTCCGAAAAAAAACAGAACCGCAAAGCCCAGCAAACCCGCGCCGACGACGAACATCGCCATCTCCGGAACATTCTCAAAAGCGCCCTGAATGCTTAATAGGGGCGTCAAGCCTGCTGCAAGGTGCGTCATCTTTGGGCTCCATTCACGTTCGCCGCGCTTTTGGCATGCCGGCGTTCTGTTGATCGGTGCAAATGAATGATAAAATTCTGCTTGCAGGGAGCGCACAAGATCAAGCGCGAAATCCGATCCGCTTTGCGCCTGGGCGCATCCCTTTTCAACTACGAACTTCGCACAAACGGCTGTCATGATTTTTGCGGGGCAAAAATCATGACAGCCTGGAGTGTTTTTATGCGTCTACCCAGGCCGGCGCTCACGGCCGCTTCGCGGCCTACGCTCTGGCCTGGGCTTTGATACGCAGCGCTTTCAGCGCAGATAAGGAGCCATGATTAGAAGAGATTTGAATGTGCAATTCCGCTCCGAGTGGAATGCAAGGTCGCTGCGGAGTTCATGATCGCTGATGAAAAAGGATGCGTCCTATCCGTTACGGCGCGCTGCGGCGCGAGAGGTTTCGGGGCGTGCTGCGCAGCTTTTCCGTCGCGCGGCAGCGTTCGATCAGCGCCTGATTCTCCGGCGTGTCGCGGATGAAAATCACCCAGCCGCGTTTGCTCTGGAATGAATTGAGCAGATCGATCATGACCCAATCCGGATTGCATGCTAATGCTTCCACCAATTTCGCGCCGGCGCCGCAAACGATGAAATTGATCTGCCATTTGTTGAGCAATTGCAGATAGCGCGGCGGATCGGTCAACTCGCCGGTGAATTCGCTTTTTTCCTGCGCGTTCTCGATGATCACGGCTTCGAAGGCGAAGTCGCCGCCGAAGATGTCGAAACGGTCGTCGGTGAAGGTCTTGTGTTTCTCCGGACTCAAGCGCCAGATCAGGTATCCCGCGTCGTTGATCGGCGCGTACATCCTGCCATGAAAATCTTTTTCCAAAATGAAATCACAAATCGCCTTGGGATAGGCGCCGGTTTCCATCGCCTTGCCCTGCAGAAATCGCGCGTTGCGCTGATGGAAGGTCATGAGATCAGGCGGGTTGATGTCAGACCGGTAGTCCTGTCCGAAGAAGTAATAGGCGGCGAGCGCGATAGCCGCTGCGCCCAGCGACGCTCGCGCAATCCGGCGTGTGCGCGCCGCTGCTGTTGAAACTGTCTCTTTCGAATTTTCCTGCGCCCATCCCATTAACGCGCCGTTCCATAGCTCCGCGATCAGCGGCGCGGCCGTCAGCGCGAAAAGCGGCAGATGCCGAACGTGGCTGAGCGATTGCTGTAGAAAAAAAACAACGATTAATAGTTCGCCGGGATGGGATTGTGGAATGCGCCGCGCGCAAGACGAGTACGGCATCCACTCGCGCAACGCAAACACCGCCGCGCTGAATACGGCCAAAAGACCGACGGCCAACAATGCGATCATCGCCAGGTAGGAAGGCACATGATGGAAATCGGGCGGCAGCAACTCCGGAATCATCGCCACGAGCTGCTTGTCGCTCATCACGCGGTTGAACATGCCATAGAGTTTGTAGCCATATGGATTGAGCAAGGTGACGGCCGTGCTGGCCGCGAGGATTCCCAGCAGCATGGCGCCACGAACAAGGCGCGGACGCCACGCCTCACGATCTTCCCGCCGCATACGCCAATGCCAGGCGCCCGCCATGAATTCGCCGGACATGAAGCCGCCGATCACGATCAGCCCCAGAATGAATCCGCCGTGCATGTTGGTCCAGAGGATCGTCAGCAACGGCAAGGTCCAGAGCCAGCGCAGCCGCAGCTTGCCGAAGACGTGCGCGTTGAGCAGAAAGAGAAACACGACGAGGAAAAAATACGTCACGACCGGCGGACGCGCATAGAGCGTCCAGCGCGAGGCGTTCACCGCGATGATCGCGATCAGCGCGGCCAGCGCCGCATTGCGCGTGCGCCAGAGCAGCAAGGCGTAGAGCAGGGCGAACGTGGCGGCGACCAGCAGCGCCTTGGCCGCAATCACGATCCATGCACCGCTGTCCGGCCCTTGCCCTTCGCCGGCCTGGTATATCCACCATGCGATGATTTGCGTCAGCCACTCGTGGTTGTGCCACTCGTAGTCCGCCGAGGTGAACGAGAAAACATCATGCTCGGGCAGCCGATAGCCATGCTCGACGATGTAGCGGCCCGCCTTGAGCTGCCACCAGAAATCCTGATCCGTACGCAATGGCGTCATGGCATGCGACAATCCGACCAGCGCAACCAGCGCGCCCAGCAAGATCGCCAGCGCATGACGCTTCCATATGATGGAGTTTTGAGTTTCCGGCATGGCCCAACTATGTCGCGCCATGCACGGTCTTTGCAAGACTGATTCTTATGACCCGCTGTTCGGATCGGCGCCGTTCGCTTCCTCGCTGGCCTTCTGTTGCAGCCATTCCTTGGCAACCATGTGTCGGCCGTAGTATTTCTGCATTATTTCCCAAATTTCCTTTGCCGCTGTTTCGAATTTGCTGATGTTCAGTTTTGTTTTTTTCGCGCTGTCGTCGATTGGTTTTTGATGGAGGATTGTCACATAAACCGACCCAAAGGATTCTTCGGCGATCATATTGACGACCGCTGAAAAGTGAATCGGTTCAGCCCACTCGGTGAGCCGCAATTTTTCATAATCCAGAATCAACTCCAAATTTTCTTTCTTATGCTTGAAACTGACTTCGGGAAAATAACGCACGACAATCTCGCGTTCCTGCTCATTGGAGGGCGCCATGCGATAGGGCAGCGTCGCTTCGTGATATTTGCGAAACTCCTCTTCGAAATGCGCCCATTGTTCGGCCTCGATTTGATCCGCGTTGTTGATTTGCGAATGCCAGGAGTCGAAAACCGGATCGAGGACGGCTGCATTCAGCGCTTCGCCAAGGGACATCCCAACGGCGTCGAGCCGCTGCTTCAGCGGAGGATGCGAATCAAACGGATGGGATGGAACCTCGCCGCCGAGATGCTGATCCTGGACGCATGCGCGCGCGAATTCGTTGAATCCGGCTTCAATCCGGCTGATGATATTCATCGATTCCACGGCATGCTCCTGGGCGAAAAGCTCCGACTGCACTTGATGGCGGTAGTTGGAATAGATGATGATTTTCACCAGCGACCGGGCCATCGCCTGCGGCGAAGTCAGTTCGGCGGCGATTGCATCGGCGCGGAATTCACGGTGCCGACTGAGGCGATTCAACGACAATTGATACATGCTCCAGAAGAAAAGCATGAAGTAAAACACCGGCCGTGAAATGACGTTGGCATACAAAGTCCCAAGATATTCACCGTATCGCGACATGAGCGGCGAGATTTTTTTGGAGTAGATCGTGTCCGCTCCGCTGAAATGCGCCATCTCGTGCGCGAGCACCGCATTGGCCTCTTGCATCGATAGAATTTTCAGCAGCGCCAGGCTGACGAACAATGTGCGGCCGGTGTGCGTCACGCCCTGCACCGTGACGGGATGCTCGGTGACAAAGAAATTGTCGTCGATTCCGGCGACGATCTGGTCCGGCTTTTGCAGGCCGAGTCTGCCGCAGAGCTCCTGGATCTGGCTCCATAATTTTGCGGCTTCAAACTCGTCAAGCAGGCGTCCTTCGATTTCGCTGTCCGGATGAAGCGGCTTGATGATCGCCCAGATCATCATTCCCACGGCGCAGATCGCGCCAATGCCGGCCAAAAGAACCAATTTCGGAAAGTATCGTTCCGCCCATAAGGCGGTGATCCAATATGAAAGCGCGACGCAAAGAGCGCTTTGGCAGACAACCTGGATCACGGAAATCAATTTCAGAATCTGCCATCCGATGGAGAGACTCCAGTATTGCATCAGTTGCGAGGAGAATGACAATAAAACGCTTAGGCCGACAAAAATGAACGCCCCCGCGCCCGTGACCAGACAGTAAATCGAGAACCGGATCATCCAGCGAAAAGTTGTATACCGTATACGCGCCTTAGAGAACGTTTGCCGCAGCTCGGCCCATTCCGGGTTGTCGCTGGCCATAATCACGGAAGCCGGAGTCTCGCGGAAAAATCGCAAATAATCATCCTTTTCTTCCTGGCTGAGCTCCGCGTCCTGAGCGATTTCGCTTTCGATGGCTTCGAAAATTTCCCGGTCCGTCTTGTTTTGCGCGTGATGGAAAAACCAAAGCGAAAAGGAGGGGATGAGGAAAATCAGAACAACTGGAACGCAAAAAGATTTGAAAAAACTCATGCGTGAAAAACCTGTTTCCTGTTCCATAGCAAATCCCTCGGATAAAATAATGTAGGCGAACATCGATCTTGGGAATTAAGATATAGAAAGGCACAATCCCACTTCCATGATATTCTGCCTTAACTGTTTTTTTGATGAGAGATTTCGGAAAAATAACGTGGTTGATCGGTTGACAATCAGCCTTTTTTGGTGGCGATCCAGATTTGTTCGTCGCAGCCGGAATCGAGCGGCCCCCAGTCGAAATCGCCGACCACCTCGGCCTGTTCGAAGCCGGCCAGCCGCAGCAACAGCGACATTTCGCTGGGATGCACCCAGCGCAAGGTGACCGGCAGGAACATGCGGCGCGGGGCCTGACCCTTGGGCGGCTGCAATTCTTCGATGATCCACACGTCCGTCCGGACTTGCATAAGCGAGTCGATCTCCGCGACGTAATGGGAGATCAACACCGGCTCGCCGGTCTCCGGATTTTCCACGGCGCCGGTGACCTTGAGCGAGTTGTCCGCCTGCACGATCGTGTCCGGATGCGGGATGAAGGTAGCGATGATGAGCTGTCCGCCGGGGCGCAGGTGCTTGTAGCAATTGCGCAGGCATTGCAATTGCGCGTCCGGATTGGGGCAATGATTGAACGTGCGGAATGCGATGAGGATGCGGTCGAAGCGCTCTTTGTATTTGAAGTCGAGCATCGAGGCTTGCTTGACCGGCGGCTTGTCGATGCCTTGCGCCTTGGCCTTGGCCTTCAGCCGGTCGAGCAGCGGCTTGCTGATGTCGAAGCCGCGCGCGTCGATCCCTTCCTGCAGCATCGGCAGCAGCAGGCGCCCCGTGCCGCAGCCAGCCTCCAGCACCGGCCCTTTGGCCGTGCGCGCCAGCCCCATCATGAAGGTGAAGTCGTCGTCATAGGAGCCGAAGTAGCAATCGAACCACTCGCCCCATTCGGTCGTGTCATATTGATGGAACTGTTCCATGATCGCGGATTCCGCCGTTTGGTGAATTTCACATGAACGCCGCCCAATCTGCGTTGTCGCGTTCGCGATGTAAAGTGCAAAACGCGAGTCGCCGCCGAACCAGGAGTTTTACTGCTTCCTTGTTCTTTCCTTGGCAATGCGCAATTAACGATTGGCAATTGCCAATTGTGCATTTTAAACTGAACTTCAAAAAATCGTTGCTTTCGATGAATCATCGCATTCAGTGCCGCGACCGTCAGGGAGCGGCCCACACAGCGCTGTGGCAATGCGATGCGGGCTGCTCCCTGACGGTCGCGGCACTGATTGAAAACAACGATAATAATGCGAAACGATCAAGATTGCGTTGAAATGATGTTTTTGGAATTAGATTCATGCAAACAAGGCGACAGATGAAGGCGATGGTCTTGCGAGGCGAGCGCATCGGCGCACGTGGCGATCCAGGTCGCACGGTCCGCAGCGTAATGAAGCGTTAATAAAATTGAAGCGTTCCGAGTTGCGCGGCGCGGCGGTGTTGCGCATGGCATGACACACGACACGTTGAACAGAGGATGAGCATTGCATCCATGAGACAAACGGTATTTGGATTTTTGCTTCTAGCGCAGGCGCTATCGGCCGCCGCGCTATACCGGTTCCTGGACGGCGCGGCTGTGATCACGTTCAGCTCGATTAAAACCTATCAATCCGATCCAACAACAGCAGGCGCCTTTGTATTCGGCGGAATTTTTCTCGCGCTCTTTGCGCTAGCGATGATACTCGTGTTCGTAGCGGGCGCATTGTTCATATCCGCCGCGGCTGGTTTTACGGGCGGCATGCTGTTGTGTAAAAAGGGCGGCGCCATATCCGGCAAGGAAATCGCTGTTCTGTTGATTCTATCAGTTGCTCTCAACACAATCATGCTGCTGGCGGGCGCGCATTTTTTCGCGGAATACTGGTATCGGCCGAAATTACAGGAAGCGGTCTCCTTATTCGTCATGGCCGGTTTGATGGCGGTGAATGCGACGCTGAATATGGGCGTAGCGATTGCGGCATTGAAACTGACGATGAAACGGTCCGTACACACAACCGCTCCGGGCGATTGAGATCGTCGCCCGGAGTTCTTATTGTCATTGCTCTCGAAAATCAGTTTTAAAACCAGCAGCGGTATTGGAAGTGCAGGCCGGGAGTCAGGCCGCTGGTGAGGTTGCGCGCGAACGACTCGGCGCGGCCGCTGAAAATGTCGGCCAGCGTCGGCTCGCGTTTCATTTCCTTCAGCGTGTAATCGGTCAGACCGGCCAGACTCGCGGCGCGCGTCACTGCGTCATTGAAACTGCCGATCGAGTCGATCAGGCCGGTCTCAACGGCGGCGATTCCCGTGAAGATGCGGCCGTCGGCGACGTCGCTCTTCATCCACTCACGCAGTTCCTCGTCCGCCACGGCGGCGTCCACCTCGGAGTCCTGCATGTCCTGTTCCGCAATGTCGTGCGCACGCATGTATCCGCGTTTGAGCGCGGTGGAGCGGCTGTCGATCACCGCGGAGAGAAACTGGCCGTACATCTCATCGACGGTTTCCTTGAGATAGGTCTTTTCCTCTTCGCTCAGCGGACGCGAGATCGATGGAACGTCCTTGAATTTGCCGCTAGTCACGGCCTCCATGTCGGCGCCGATTTTCTCCAGCAGCCCCTCCACGTTCACCAGGCTCATCAGCACGCCGATGCTGCCGGTCACCGTGCCTTCGTAAGCGAACACCTCATCGCAGCCCAGCGCGGCGTAATAGCCGCCGGATGCGGCGGTGTTGCCCATCGCGCCGACCACGGCGATGCCCTGCGCGCGCAGACGGTTGAGCTCATAGTAGATTTCCTGGGATGTGCCGACGGCGCCGCCGGGGCTGTCGATGCGCACGACGACGGCGCGAATGCTGTCGTCTTTATCGAGCCGGTCGAATTGATCGCGGTACAGCTCGGCGTCCATGATGGCGCCTTGGATCTCGATTACGGCGATGGAGCCGCCGCTGAAGGGGCTGGAGAAACCTTCAAAGTTAATCAGCGCGACCACGCCAATCAGTCCGCCGATGGCGAACATGCCAATCAAGAGCACGACGCCGATGATCAAACCGATTTTTCCTCCGTTTGAGCCTTGTGGTCCGCTGGGGCGGGTGTAACGCGAGCCTTGCGGCGGCATGGGCGGCCGGCCTCCAGGGGAATTTGCTGATTGGTATGGGCCGCCGCTGGGCGGCGCGGATGATGGCGGAGGCGGAGGCAAAGGCTGTCCGCTTGCGCGCTGCGGATCGCTTGCGCTCGGCTGTTGCCCGTGGTCCGGTTCGCCATTGGGTTTATATTCCGTCATGATTCAACCTCTTGTTTAAGATAAGCGTTCTGAATCATCAGAACACGGAATTTGCGTTTGGTTGCACATAAAATAATAATATTAGTATCGTCCGGCGATTTGATCAATGGCAAAGTCCGCATTCCCGCTCTATTTCCTATTGCGCTTTTCGCCATATCGCCGCTATGGTCTAAAGCGATTTGATAGTTAAATTCGTTCTGGCGGCCTTTCCAGCCGTGCGGGCATCGTAATAAAAGGAATTCCTAATCATGGCGGAAAAAGTGATCATTCTGGGGAGCGGTCCGGCCGGCCTCACAGCGGCGCTCTATGCCGCGCGCGCCGATCTGGAGCCGCTGGTGCTGGAAGGCGGACAGCCCGGCGGGCAATTGACCACGACGACGGAAGTGGAAAATTATCCCGGTTTTGTCGAGGGCATCGACGGCACGAAGCTCGTGGACGCCATGCGCGAACAGGCCAAGCGTTTCGGCGCGCGGTTTGAATACGGCCGCGTGGTGGAATGCGATTTGTCGCAGCGGCCGCTGACGATCGGCGTGGCCGATCCGTTCGATACGAGCGACGAGGCCAAGGCGCAAAAGCAGCTGGAGACGCAAACGCTGATCATCGGCACGGGCGCCTCGGCGCGTTATCTCGGGCTGGCAAGCGAGCGGCGCCTATTGAACAAGGGCGTTTCGGCCTGCGCAGTGTGCGATGGGGCGCTGCCGATTTTCCGCAACGCCACGCTGGCCGTGGTGGGCGGCGGTGATTCGGCCTGCGAAGAGGCGCTCTACCTCACCAAGTTCGCCAGCAAGGTTTACATGGTGCATCGCCGGGATCAACTGCGCGCCTCGACGATCATGGCCTCGCGCGTCGAGAAGCACGAGAAGATCGAGGTGCTCTGGAACAGCGTGATCGAGGACGTGCTGGGCGATGAAAAGGTCGAGGGCATGCGCGTCAAGGACGTGAAGACCGGCGCAACGCGCGATGTGGAGCTCGGCGGTTTCTTCCTCGCCATCGGCCATGATCCGAACACCAAGTTTCTCAAAGGGCAGCTCAAGCTGGACGCCCAGGGCTTCATCGAGGTGGAACATCCCAGCGCGCGCACGAGCGCGGCGGGAGTGTTCGCCTGCGGCGACGTGATGGACCCGCATTACAAGCAGGCGATCACCGCCGCCGGCAGCGGCTGCCGCGCCGCCCTCGACGCCGAAGCATATCTGGAATCGCTGGCGGATTAATTCCGCCCCCCTGATGGTTCGACCCATGATCGTTTACCACCTCACGCATCAAGACAAGCTGCGCCGGTACTTTCAGGAAGGCGTCAAGCGTTCCGAAACCCGCATCTATGTCTTTCCCAACTTCGAGCACATCGAGTTGTGCATCGACGCGATGGCGATGGAGGACAACGGGCAAAGCTCCATCGAACAATATCGCGTGCTGGTGTTGAATGTGGACGAGGATCAGATGCTGCGCGCGCCAATTCCCCGCGCCAGCCTTCCCGTCAATCTGAAGCCGGAAACCGTCGAACAGCTGCAGGCGGAATCGTGCTACATCGAAACAGACCTGGCTAAGGAGCGCATCATCGGTGTGAAGACCGTGTACGGCGACAATGAGACGGCCAAGCATCGCGTCACTCAGGCCAGGACGTCGAACATTCCGCGTTTCCTGAAATTCGTGAAGCCTTACTGGCGCTTTGTGCTGGGCGCCACGCTGATGGGTTTCGCCAAGTTCCTGATTCCGGTCGCTTTTCCCTGGATGCTTCGCACCGTGCTGGACGATGTGATTCTGCGCGACGGGCTGGACGCCGCAGAACGCAACGCCACGATCCTGCATCTGACGCTGATGATGATCGGGCTGAACCTGCTCTGGATGGGCGCGACTTTCTGCCGCAGCGTGTTCACTGCGACGGCGGGCAACAGCATGATCCGCGATTTGCGCCTGGCGCTGTATAATCACGTCCAGCGCCTGTCGCATCATTTCTTCACATCGCGCCAGAGCGGCGCCATCGTCACACGGCTGGTGAACGACATCTCCCAGGCGCAAAATTTTGTCGGCCATGCCTTGACCAATCTTTGGATGGACCTGGTGCTGATGGTCGTCCTGCTCGCCATTCTGATTCCTCTGAACTGGAAACTGACCCTTGTCGCGCTTTGCCTGATGCCGTTGTTTCTCTTTTCCATCCGCCATATCGGCCGCCGCATCCGCCTCTCCAGCCAGGAGGTTCAGCAGCGCATGGAAGTGCTCGCCGGCGGCCTGCAGGAGAAGGTCGCCGGCGTCGTGATCGTCAAGGGCTTCACTCGCGAACGCGAGGAGTCTGACGTTTTCCGCACGCAGGCCAACAAGCTTTACAGCAAGGTGCTGCGCTCCGTGCGCTACATGGCCTGCAATGAAATGATCGTCGGCTTTGTCGTGCTGACGTCGCCCGTGCTGGTCGTCTGGCAGGGTTCGCATCTGATCATCCAGGGCGAACTCACCGTCGGCCAACTGACTCAATTCCTGCTGTACCTCGGCATGTTTTACGGGCCGTTGCAGCGCATGTCCGACCTGGGCGCCGTGCTGGCCTCTTCGCTGGCCTCGATCGACCGCGTGTTCGAGTACTTCGACACGGCGCCGCAGGTGACGGACAAGCCCGAAGCCCTGCCGCTCAAGACGGCTCGCGGTCATCTCGTTTTCGACGACGTCACCTTCGGCTACGATCAGGATAAGCCGGTGCTGAAAGACATTTCGCTGGAGATTCAACCGGGCGAGACCGTCGCTTTTGTCGGTCCCAGCGGATCGGGCAAATCGACGCTGGCGAATCTTGCGCCGCGATTCTACGATCCGGACAAAGGGCGCATCCTGCTCGACGGGCACGACCTGCGCGACGTTCAGCTCGATTCGCTGCGGCAGAACATCGGCATCGTGAATCAGGAGACGATCCTCTTCAGCGGGACGGTGCGCGAGAATCTGCTGCTGGCCAAGCCGGACGCTGAACCGGACGAATTAATGGCCGCGCTCAAAGCGGCCAACGCCTTGCAGTTCGTGGATGAACTGCCTGAAGGTTTATGGACGGAAATCGGCGAGCGCGGCCTGAAACTCTCCGGCGGGCAAAAGCAGCGCCTCGCCATCGCGCGCGCGTTCTTGAAGAATCCGCGCATCCTGATCCTCGACGAAGCCACCTCGGCGCTCGATTCGCGCTCCGAGCGCCTGATCCAGGAAGCCCTGCGCAACCTGCTGCAGGACCGCACGGCCATCGTGATCGCGCACCGCCTTTCGACGATCCTCAATGCCGACAAGATCGCCGCGCTCGATCGCGGCCGCATCATCGAATGCGGCAGCCACCACGTCTTGCTCGAACAAGGCGGCCTTTACGCCCAGCTTTTCGAAGAGCAATTCGGCGCCCTGAGCGCGGAGGCATAGTCGATAGATTTACTATAATTGAAATGAAACACCCGGCGGTCGCTTGTTGTTGCGTCCGCCGGGTGTTGTTTTTATGGCGTGTATCCTGAAATGTCGCTTGCTTTTTACTTGGCGTACTCCACGGCCCGGGTCTCGCGGCATACTGTGACTTTGATCTGTCCCGGGTACTGCAGTTCGTCTTCTATCTTGCGTGTTACGTCTCGGGCTAATTTAACGCATTCGTTGTCTGTGATTTTGCCGGGTTCCGCGATGATGCGGACTTCGCGTCCGGCCTGGATCGCATAGGCCTTTTCCACTCCGTCGAAGCTCTTGGCGATTTCCTCCAGGCTTTCCAGCCGCTTGATGTAGGACTCCAGCGTTTCCCGCCGGGCGCCGGGTCGAGCGGCGCTGACGGCGTCGGATGCCTGAACCAGCACGGCAATGATGGTTTTGGGCTCCTCTTCGTTGTGATGCGCGGCCACGGCGTGAACCACGGCCGGTTTTTCGTTGTGCTTGCGGCAAAGCTCCGCGCCGACCAGGGCGTGGGGGCCTTCCATTTCGAAGCTGACCGACTTGCCGATGTCGTGCAGCAGCGCCGCCCGTTTGGCCATTTTGACGTCCGCGCCGATCTCCGCCGCCATCATCCCGCAGATCTGGGCCACTTCCACCACGTGCCGCAGGATGTTCTGGCCGTAACTGGTGCGGAATTT
Organism: Candidatus Sumerlaeota bacterium; assembly: GCA_016928995.1. GTDB lineage: Bacteria > Sumerlaeota > Sumerlaeia > JAFGJS01 > JAFGJS01 > JAFGJS01. Next base: position 19,752 of record JAFGJS010000016.1, read on the forward strand.
CAGCCGTCCCAGGAACTTGATCAACTCAGGATGCAGGTCGTGGATGCCGAGTTCAAAGGCGGCCTGTTCGCCAGCTTCCTGGATTTCGTTGTTGATCTCCTTTTTGGCCTTCGCGACGACCTCCTCGATCCTTCCGGGGTGGATGCGTCCGTCTTCGACCAGTTTGCTCAAGGCCAGCCGGGCGACTTCCCGGCGGATCGGATCGAAGCAGGAGAGCACCACGGCCTCCGGTGTGTCGTCCACGATGATGTTGCAGCCGGTCTCGGTCTCCAGCGCGCGGATGTTGCGCCCTTCGCGGCCGATGATGCGGCCTTTCATGTCGTCGCCGGGCAGCTGCACCACCGAAACGGTCGACTCGCTGACTTGCTCGGTGGAGCAACGTTGGATCGCCAGTGTGATGATCTGGCGCGCCTTTTTGTCGGCGATTTCCTTGGTTTCCGCTTCGATTCGGCGAATCAGCGCCGCCGACTCCTGCCCCAGTTGCTCTTCCAGGCTCTTCAACAGCATTTCGCGCGCCTGATCGCGGGTCAGCCCCGAGATTTCTTCGCATTGCCGTTGAATTTCCTGGAATTTGACTTCAAATTCCTCTTCCTGTTGCCGCATGCGCTGCAGTTTTTGATCCACTGCCGTGCGTTTGTCGGTTAACTGTCGTTCCAGACGTTCCTGGTTTTCCAGTTTCGAATCCAGCTGGCTTTCCTTATGCTGTAAACGCCGCTCCAGCCGTTCGGCTTCTTTTTGTTTGCGTTTCAGTTCGCGTTCCAGCCCCCGCTGCCGTTTATAGAGTTCGTCCTTTATCTCCAATCGGCCTTCCTTAAGGATCTGCTCCGCTTCCTTCTGCGCTTGATCTTTGATGGTTTCGGCCTGTTTTTCAGCCTCGACAACTTTGTCCTGCAGATCGACCTCTTTGCGTTTTTGCCCGAACACGTAACCCATAACGCCGCCGATAACGATTCCCGTCACGGCGACGATTAACGGAATTACGTATCCATCCATTGCAACATGGTCCTCCTTCCATTGCGTTTCGTTCGATCAATGGGAGCATTCAATGACATCTGCTCATAATCCAGTGTTGTTATTTGCGATTTGGCGGAGCTAAAGCGGCGCGACCACGCCATAGCCGCTCGCCCGGCATCCGCTAAACCGGAAGGAATCGCGCTTTGTTTATTTCGGTTTGCGATTCCCGCGCTCAAAGCTATCATCCGAAAGGCGCAAGGCCCTAAGAAAATCGGAATAGATTTGAATCTTATGATTTTTGGTTAAATAACTCAAAAAGTCAAGCGGAAAGGAAGCCTGTAATTTACAGGCGGCTTCCGCAAAGCATTGCGCCTTTTGTTGATAGACCTGTATAGCTTAGCATGGTTGTTTCCAAACGTTTAATGAAGCTCGTCAATCTGCGCTGCGCTTGCGCATCAAGCATGCTTTTGCATTGACCTTCCTTGGCCGCCTGCTGGAGACTGAAGACGGTTAAAAATTTCGCGTTCGGAGGCGGCGCCATGATCCTCGGCGTGCTGGGCGGCAGCTTCGATCCGCCGCATATCGCCCATGCGATGATTGGCTTTTACGTTCTGGAGACTCAGGGGGTGGATCGCGCGCTCTACTGCCCGACGGCCGCGCATCCGCTGGGCAAGCCGCTGACGCCGTTCGCGCATCGCCTGGCCATGACGCGACTGGCTGTCGCGCAGTTCGGCGAGCGCGCCGAGGCGCTCGATATCGAACATCGGTTGCCGCGGCCAAACTACACGATCACGTTGCTGTGCGAATTGCAACGGCTGCATCCTGACGCGCAAATCCGCCTGATCATCGGCAGCGACATTCTCGCCGAATGCGGACAGTGGAAGGACTTCGATCAGATCGAACGCGACTTTGCGCCGATTGTGGTTCCCCGTCCTGGTCATCCGGTCGGGGACGAGACGACGGCCATGCCTGACGTCTCAAGCAGCGAAATCCGCCGCCGTCTGCGCGAAGGCGAAGACGCTGCATCCTTCCTCCACCGCGATGTGCTGGCTTACATCATGCGTCACGAGCTTTACGGGACGTGATTTTTTTTTAACGCAGAGACGCAGAGACGCAAAGAAGATAGGTTTCGAAATGATTGGATTTTGAACGACTGATTGTAGAGCGCATGTTTTTTGTGACAGGATGAACAGGATTGAATGGATTTGCCCGGAAACCTATTTCTTGTGTTCAGATGAATATCAGACTGCTATAGAGTTGCTTAAAAGTTTTATCCGAAAAAGGGCTTGCAGCCGAAGTGGAGACATTCAATAAGATTCGGCAACATCTTGTTGATCCTGTTTATCCTGTCAAAAAACATATGGCAGCGTAATATATATTCAATACAACTTTTCTTTGCGTTCTTTGCGGCTTTGCGCCTTTGCGTTAAAATCCGTCAGGGTAGCACGAATTCGTGCTCGGGATGGCGGATGGTGAGAACCGGGCATGGGGCCTTGCGCACGACTTTCTCCGCCGTGCTGCCGATCAGCAGGTGCTTGATGAATCCGCTGCCGTGAGTGGCGATGATAATCAGATCCGCATTGATTTCGCGCGCTGCGATGCAGATTTCCACAAACGGCGTCCCTTCCTTGAACAGCGACTCCGCCTCCAGGCCATGCTCTTGTTGCAATTCCTGCACGAGCGCCTCAAGCCGGTCGCCGGCGGTTTTACGCGATTCCTTGAGCAGCATGAACGAAGTCGTCATCGCTTCGTCGGGATACGTGCTGATCGGCAGCGTGATCACGTGCATCGCGACCACTTTCGCGCTGAACTGCCGCGCCAACTCGATCACGTATTTCTTCGCATGCCCGGCATGCTCCGAAAAATCCGTGGGATAAAGGATTTTCTTCAGCTCAATCATGTTTGCTGCCTCCCGGCCAGAAATCATCCTCGCCTTCCGTCATTTCCCCGATGAGACTTCCATGCAACCTATATTTTAACGCTGATTCATCGGACGATGCAAGGAAATCCGCAAATGCGCCGACTGATACATGACATATTGGCCGGTGACTTATCCCAATCTTATCCGGATTATGAGTTTTTCTCTTGCTCGCAATCGGAATCTGGTATCCGGCGACAGAATTGGGATTCAAATGGTTGACGCAGGGTTGATGCAAATCTTCGGTTGCAAGACTGTTTTTCGGAGCAAGAGCAAGAGCAAGAGCGAGAGCGAGAGCAAGAAAAGACATGGGATAAAGTCAAGATGAGCCTCCATACCCAGGACAATTCCGTTTTACGATCCATCCATGATCATCTTGACCGCGATTCGTGGATGTGCGCACAAGATGTTGCGTAGTTCGGGCAT
>JAFGJS010000017.1 GCA_016928995.1 Candidatus Sumerlaeota bacterium
AAGGCCGCGGAGAAGCGCCGCGCGCGCGAGGAGTACGAGCGCACGAAGGGCGGGATCGAGCTGGAAACCACCCCGGAAGCGCAGTGAAAGCCTGGCTACACTGTGTGAAGGGTTTGAAATAGAATGATCGAAACAGGATTGTTCACTGGTTGAATTTGAACTATCGGTTTTTCATTTGTGATGTGGATTAGGGTTTTCATTAATTGCGGCGCTCTTCCTGAATAAATCATGAGCCTTTCATGATATTTACGAGCATAGTTTAGTTTTTACTTAGGGGAGAGGGCGTTTGGGAGCAGCGGATATGTCGAATGCGTGCGAGGAAAAATCCCGCCGGAGTTTTCATCTTCCGCTGCTCGATCTGCTTTTTTGGCCGCTGTTTTTCTTCTATATCTATTTTGTCATCGAGCCATTCCTGGTTCATTACAGCCTCTTCAATTATTGGCTGCGCCCGCCGTACGTTCCTGGATCGCAACTTTTCGCTGACTTGCCAGACACGCCCGGAAAGCCTGTGATGTACGTCGCGGCGCGGTTGCTGCATGTATACTACTTTCCATGGTTAGCCGCTTTGATTGTCACCGCGACGGCCTGGCTACTGAGTTTTGGCGCCGGACGCTATTTCGCGTTATTCAGTAAAGACCGGCTGCGCTGGCTGCGCTTTGTGCCGGCGTTGATCGTTCTGCTGCAATACAGCCGCTACTACCACTATCAGATGGAAAACCTGTCGCTGGCGCTGGGGCTGTTTCTGACATTGCTCTATGCATATGCGTCCATCCAGCGCGCCGCGCTTCGTTTCCTGCTCTTCCTGTTTTTATCCGGCGCAATGTATTTCGTGGCGGCTCCGGCCTATCTGCTGTTTGTCACGCTGTGCGTAATCTATGAAATTTTCGCTCAGCGCCGTTGGCTTCCCGGTCTGGCGCAATTGCTTTCGATCATCCCGCTCTGCTGGGCGGCAAGCGCGTTTGCGTTCGATGTCAATTTTTTCGAGGCGGTCCGTGTGATGCTGCCTTACGTGCCTGCGCTTGTCGATAGTCATGGGCTGGTGCTGTATTATTTCCAGTTCATCTTTTTTCCAGCCGCAGGTTTACTGTGCGTTTGCTGGGATGTCTGCGCAAAAAAAATTGCAGGACGATCTTTCAATGTTTCAAGTGATTCGGCTGGCGATGAAAAGTCCGTCAGTGATGAATCCGTCGTAAAATCAAAAACGAGTAAAATTTTGCCTATCTTGGAAGCGGCAGTCGTGCTGATTGTCATTTTTGGAGCGCCGTTGATCACTGCCGACCAGCATGAAAAGCAAGACCTGCGCATGCGTTATTTTTCGCAACACAAGATGTGGCCGGAGGTGTTGAAAGAAGCGCGCAGACTCGGACGGCAATCCTATAGCATCATTTATTGCCACAACGTCGATCGGGCGCTGTATCATAGTGGGCGGTTGCTCGACGATTTATTCGCCTATCCCCAGAAAAGCGGCTGGCAACTCTATAAATACAATCCCAAGGAGGTGCGGCTCGGTCCCGCGGAATACCTGGCCAAAACCACCGATCTCAGCGAAACCTATTTCGAGATGGGCCGCGTCAATGACGCTGAGAACAATGTCTACGAAGCCTTGATGATTTCGCAATATAGCCCAATCGGATTAAGGCAGGCGGCGTTGATTAATATTGTGAAAGGCCGTCCGGAATCCGCCCGCACTTTCCTGCGCGCTTTGCGCGAGGATTTCATTTACCGGGACGAAGCACAGGAATGGCTGGACCGGCTTGCCGCGGATACTGATCTGTCCTCGGACGAAGAAATACAGCATACGCGGGCTTTGATGATTGATCAGGACGCCATCAGCGACAGCGTATACATGGATATGATCGACATCTCGCATGAGGATGCTCTGGCCAAGTTGCTTCAGGAACTGCTCGATCAGAATAAGCACAACCGCATGGCGTTTGAATATCTCATGGCGCATTACTTGCTGACCAACCAATTGGAAAAAATTTACGAGAACATCACGCGCTTGACGGATTTTAATTACACCCGGATTCCACGGGCGTGCGAAGAAGCCTTGCTCGTGCATACATACACTACGGGCCTGCGGCCGGACTTGAAGGATTATAAAATATCCGAGGAATCGACAGCGCGTTTATATGCGTGCAACGAAATCCTGGCCAGGTACAATCAAGATCTTCGAGCCGCCTTTCCGGAGTTCGCGGCGAAATACGGCGATAGCTACTTTTTTTACAATCTCTATGGGATTTGTGGTAAGAAACAATGAGCAGAATCACAAAATCTGCGCCGCTGTGGACCTTGGCGTTCGCGCTTGGGGCGCTTTCGATCTCCGCATGGGTTTTCGCCCAGAGCGAGAATGAGACGCAATCTATCGGCCGGGTCGCGAAGATACGCCCGGACTATTGCGACGCTGTCATTCCGCCGAATATCGCTCCGCTGAATTTTTTCATCGAGGAAAGCGGCGTTCGTTATGATGTGAAAATAGCTTCAACCTCAGGCGATCCCATTGAAATCAACAGCCGTAAACCGAGCATCGAAATTCCGCTGAGACGCTGGAAAAAACTGCTGGCCGCTAATCGCGGCGAAAAGCTCAACATCGATATTCGAGTGAAGGATGAAAAGGGAAATTGGACGCGATTCAAGACAATCGAAAACACAATCGCGAACGAAGCGATCGATCCCTACCTGGTCTACCGGAAAATCGCACTTTGTCTGCACTGGAGATTCATGGGCATTTATCAGCGCAATGTGGAAGATTATGACGAGTCGGTCGTGCTGCACAACGAATCGTTCAACCACGGCTGTATGAATTGCCATACTTTTTTCAACAATGATCCCGAACACATGGTGATGCAGGTGCGCTCTCCGCGCTACGGCACGCCGATGCTGCTGGTGGATGGGGACTCCGTCGAGCCGCGGCGCACGAAGTCCGAGAACTCTTCCGGCAAGGCCAACTTCACCGCGTGGCATCCCAACGGCAAAATTCTCGCCGTCTCCGACAACAAGTTCAAGATGCTGATCCACTCCGCCGCGCTCGAAGTCCGCGACGTGTTCGACGGCGCCAGCGACATCGACCTCTACTTCGTCGAGACCGGCGCGGTCATCAGCGACGCCCGCATCAGCGACCCCGAGCGCATGGAGACCTACCCGGCCTGGTCGCGCGACGGCGGCGGGCTCTACTTCTGCAGCGCGCCGCAACTGCCCGAGGAGCGCTGCGGCGAGGTGCTGTGCGACCTGATGCGCATCGGCTACGACGCCGCCAGCGGTGCCTTTGGCGCGCTCGAGACCGTGATCCCGGCGCAGGAGGCCGGCGGCAGCATCATCCAGCCGCGCGTCTCGCCCGACGGCCGCTGGCTGCTGTTCAACGTCACTTCGCACAGCGACTTCCCCGTGGACAAGGCGAGGTGCGATCTGCACCTGCTGGATTTGGAGAGCGGTGCGCACCGGCGTCTGGCGATCAGCAGCGAGCAGAACGACTCATGGCACAGTTGGAGCAGCGACGGCCGCTGGATCGCGTTCAGCAGTCGGCGGATGGACAGCCGTTTTTCGCGGACGCACCTGAGTTATTTCGACGCGGATGGCGAGGCGCACAAGCCGTTCGTGCTGCCACAGCGCGACCCGTGCTATTACGACGTCCGGCCGCATGTGTTCCAGGTTCCGGAGCTGATCACGGGCCCGATCCGCGTAAAAGGCAAGCAATTCAGCGCCGCGATCAA
>JAFGJS010000018.1 GCA_016928995.1 Candidatus Sumerlaeota bacterium
ACGTTCGATTTCGGCGGCCATACGCTGGACGCCGGACCGGCGCTGAAAATGATGACAATCTCCAATCCCGGCACGGGCGATCTGCGCATCACCTCGGCGACGATCGTCAACGCGGCCGGCGGCGTGGACGATGACAGCCGCGCGTTCACCTTCCACACGCCGCTGCCGTTGACCGTTCCGCCTGGCGAGACGCGTCAGGCGCAGCTGCGCTTCACGCCTCCGGCGCTTGGCCTCACGCAGGCCTGGCTGCGCGTCTATTCCAACGACTACGATGCCTACAGCGGCGAAGGGGAGGACCGTGTTCCTGCGCAGGTGCAGTTGGAAGGAACGGGCGTTGCGTCGCGGATCGTCATGGCGCACGTCGATTCATCGAGCGGCGCGACGGTTCCGCTGCCGTCGGACGGCTCGCCGGTCGACTTCGGCCTGGCGACATACGACCGTCCCGCCGCGGAGCATACGTTCGTGGCGAGCAACGTGAGCGCGGCGAGCGTGACGCTGGGTTCGCTGTCAATCACCTCGCCGTTTGCGGCAGGCGCCGACGGCTTGGCCTCGCCGCTCGCATCGAACACCTCGGACACTTTCACATTGCTGCTGCCGACAACTGCCGTCGGCTCATTCAGCGGCCAAGTCACGCTTCCGATCGATGGCCAGGAGTATCCTTATATCTTTTATGTTTCCGGAGAAGTCCTCTACCCCGCGCCATACTGGGCGCTGCATTGATTATGCCGACTCTTGATCCGCGCCATGAAAGGGTGCGACATAACGGCCTTTGCATCAATATATTTCGCCCTTTCAGGGCTTGAATGATTTTTATCCGCACACCCAGGGCTGCGCGCGATGCGCTTGCCTTGGGCTGGTATGTCAAGCGCCTTTGGCGCTGATAAGGTTGAATAAAAGAGAGATGAAACCTTTATGCCGAGGGCGGCTGTGCCACATTCAAAGGATGCGGACAAAACTTTCAACAACCGCTCTATTCAGTGTGAGTCAATCATCAGTTTTCAGCATTTCTTTAAAAAAACAATCCACGCTTTCGCGCCAGAGGCGGGAATCGTATTGCTGCAGGGATTCGTGTCCGGCGCCGGGGAACCAGATCAGTTGCCGCGGTCCGGGAAATGCGGCGTACAGGACTTCGGCTTGCTGTGGGGTGACGCGGCGGTCTTGATCGCCTTGCATCAGCAAGACAGGCGTACGCACGTTGCGCGCATAGAGCGATGGCCGGTGCGCAAAACCGGAGCTGCCGAACAGCAGCCCGCCCCAAAACACCAGCAGATGCGCGGCGGGAAAAACCGGAAGCCCCAGCAGCGCAAAGCGATTGCGCACGGCGTTGAGCAGCGAATCGAACGGCGCTTCCAGGATCAGAACGGCCGGATTGATTCGGCCAAGATGCACAGCGCGGATCGCCGCCACGGCGCCCATGGATTGACCATAGAAGGTCACCGGCGGCGCGGCGCCTCCGTGGCATTGACGCACGTCCCAGGCGATGGCTTCCAGGTCTTCCGCGTCATGGAAGCCCAGCGATGTGCTGTCGCCGTCGCTGCCTCCGCTGCCGCGCAGGTCAACCAGCCACGGTTCGCAGCCTAATGCCGCGAATTCCTGGGCCGCTTCGAGCATCACTTCTTTGCTGACGGCATAGCCATGCAGCATGACGGCCACGGCGCGCGGCGATGGAACGCGCACGCGCCAGAGTTCGAGTTCGTGCCCGGCCGGACAGCGCACTCGCCGTGTTTCAAAGTCCATGCCCAAGGCAGATGGATCCCTCGTATTGACAGGACGCACCATGCGGCGGCCGAGGATGAATAATGCGATTTTTTGCTGCGTTCCAAGTTCTTCCAAGCGAAGCGATTTGAAGCCTTCGGCATGGAAATGCAACAGCCTCCAGGCCTGGAAAAACGAAGCGCCCGCGACAAAGGCGAAAAGTGTAATTATAATAAATACAATCCAGAAGATCACAGGTTGCTCAATCCCTTTCCCGGATAATGCTGATTTTTTGTCCGGTTCTGATTGACAGTGTCAATCAATCTAATTAGCATCCTCAATTAATTATGCTCTCAAGAGGCTTCAACCTTGGCATAACGTCGAGGAAAAAGCCGGAGTGCATGTGCAAGGTTCGGCGGTTAAGCTCGACCAATGCAAACAGGCTTAGCCGACAAAATCAACCATTTCATGAGGGAGGTTAGAAACATGTATCAATATCAGCGAACCGTGCTTGTATGCCTATTGGCGTTTGCGTTCATGGCGGGCACGGCCGCGATTCAAATAAACGCCGGCGAAGAAGCCGGATGCTGTATATCAGCGGGAGCGAGCGGTGAAAAAACCGTATGTCCCATGACTGGTGGCGCCAAGGGCGCCATGGCCGCGTGCGAGGGATGTGAGGCCGAGAGTTGCGATGGATGCAGTCTATGTCCATACAACCTGGGCAGCGTCGTCAGTGATTTCACACTTCCTTCCGGCAAGGCTGGAAGCGAAGGGGATTTCGCCGCGTTGACAAGCGATGCGGCGGCCACCGTGGTGATTTTTTGGAATCAGGATTGTCCGTATGTCCGGGAAGCCAAGGACCGGATCTTGCGGTTCAACAGCGATTACAAAGGTAAAAAAGTGGCGATGGTCGCCATCAATTCCGGCGAGAAGGTCGGCGACGAACAAATCCATGAATACGCCGAATCCTTTCCGCTGCCTCTGCTGATCGACCGCGACGGCGCGGTTGGCAAGAGATTCAGCGCGACCAAGACTCCACAGGCTTATGTGCTCGATGAAAACAAGACGCTGGTTTATCGCGGCGCGTTCGACAGCGGGAAAAACAGAACCGAATCCGGCGAGCTGGAGCGCTACGTGCAGAACGCTGTCGACTCCCTGCTGGCCGGCGAGAAGATCGCGAAAGCCGAAACGAAAGCCTTCGGTTGCGGCATCACATACCCCCAATAAAGCGCGTGCGGAGCGTTCGTATCGCGCAATAAACAAGAAAGGCGGGAAGCCATTGGCGCTTCCCGCCTTTTATCGTACTGCGCATACGCCGCGCAGAGTTTACATGATCATCGCACTACACCACGGGCTTGTAGGAGCTCAGCACCTTGAGGTAGTTGGCGCGTTCAAAAGCTTGCGGATTCGCCACAGCCTTCTGGCTCATGCTGCCCCGCATCTGATTGAACGATTCGTATTCTTTCTCTTCCATCCAGCGCAGAAGTCCGCTCCGGACGTTTTCAATGTGGCCGATGCCGTTTTTCAGGATCGCCGAGGTCATCATCGTGACGTCCGCTCCGGCCATGATCGCCTTCAGCACGTCCTCGCTGGAATGCACACCGCCAGTCAGCGCCATGTTGCATTGCAGCTGGCCGTAGAGGATCGCCACCCAGCGCAGACGAACACGCAAGCGATGCGGCGAGCTTAAGATCAGATCCGGAACCACTTCGAGCGACTCCAGATCCAAGTCCGGCTGATAAAAACGGTTGAACAGCACCAGCGCGTCCGCTCCGGCCTTGTCCAGCTTGCCAGCCATGTTCGCCATCGCACTGAAGTACGGACCGATCTTGACCGCCAGCGGAATCGAGATGTTCTTCTTCACTTCGCCCACGAGGTCGACATAGATCTGCTCGACTTCCTGCGCCGTCTGTTTCGGATTGGTGGCGATGTGGTAGATGTTGAGTTCCACCGCATCGGCCCCGGCCTGTTCGATCATTTTGGCGAACTTGACCCATCCGCCGGGTGTCGCGCCGTTGATGCTGCCGATCACCGGAATATCCACCGCTTCCGTGGCTTGCCGGATCAATTCCAGATAACTGTCCGGTCCGACTTTATACTCGCCGAGCTGCGGGAAATAATCCAGCGATTCAGCGAACGACTCGGCGCCTTCGGTCATCGCCATGTTCAAATCATGGCTTTCAATCTCGATTTGCTCCTCGAACAAGGAGTGCATAACGACCGCGGAAAAGCCAGCGTCTTCCATTTTCCGGATGTTTTCCAATTTCTCCGACAACGGGGAGGCCGACGCAACCAGCGGGTTCTTCAGCTTCATTCCCAGGTATTGTGTGGTCTGGTCAATCATGATTTATCTCCTTTATACATGCGCTTTTCGTTGCGGTCTGTGTTAGTTGCTGGCTTCATCGCCAAAGGACATGTTGGCCAGATTTTCGTAATGCATCCAGCGCTTTTGCGCGTCTTCCTGCGCTTCCTTAAGCAGCAATTCCGCGGCCTGCGGATTGCTTCTCGCCAGCATTTTGTAGCGAGTTTCGTTATAAGCGTAATCTTTGAACGGAATGCTTGGTTCTTTGCTGTCCAGCTGCATCGGATTCTTGCCTTCCTTCAGCAGTTCCGGATTATAGCGAATCAGCGGCCAGTGGCCCGCCTGCACGGCAAGTTGCTGTTGCGTCAAACCGTTCTGCAGCGAGAAGCCGTGCGCGATGCAATGCGCATAAGCCAGGATCAATGACGGGCCGGAGTAAGCCTCCGCCTCAAGGAAGGTCTTGATCGCATGCGCGTCGTTCGCTCCAAACGCTACGCGGCCGACGTAAACATTGCCGTAGCTCATCGCGAGCATGGCCAGGTCTTTCTTGGGAGCCTGTTTTCCGCCTGCGGCGAACTTGGCCACGGCCGCGCGCGGCGTCGCTTTCGACATCTGGCCGCCCGTATTGGAATACACCTCGGTGTCCAGCACCAGGATATTCACGTTCTTTCCGCTGGCCAGCACATGATCCAGTCCGCCGTAACCAATGTCATAGGCCCAACCGTCGCCGCCGATGGCCCACACGCTTTTGCGCACCAGCTTGTCCGCCAAGTCGAGCAACACGCGAGCATCCGGCGAATCATCGCCTTGCAGTTTTGCCTTAATCGCGGCGACTCGCTCGCGTTGCTCAGCGATTCCGGCTTCCGTGTTTTGATCAGCGTTCCGGACGGCCGCGACCAGTTCATCGCCCAATTTGCCGCTCAGCCGCTGAACGAGTTCGAGAGCGTATTCATTCTGTTTGTCGATCGCCAGGCGAATGCCCAGCGTGAACTCCGCGGTGTCTTCGAACAACGAGTTGTTCCATGCCGGTCCGCGCCCGTCGGCGTTCTTCGTGTATGGCGTCGTGGGCAGGTTGCCGCCGTAGATCGAGGAGCATCCCGTCGCGTTGCCGATCACCATGCGGTCGCCGAAGAGTTGCGTGACGAGTTTGACATACGGCGTTTCGCCGCAGCCGGCGCATGCGCCGCTGAACTCAAACAAGGGCTCCAGCAACTGCACGTCTTTCACGCGGCTGTGCGCGATCTGGGTGCGATCCACACGGGGAAGTTTCAGAAAGAAATCCCAATTTTTGACTTCCGCTTCGCGGAGCGGACGCTGCAATTCCATATTAATCGCCTTGCGTCCCACTTCGGATTTGTTCTTCGCCGGGCAGACCTGCACGCACAGTTCGCAACCAGTGCAATCTTCCGGCGCGACTTGAAGCGTGAAGACCTTGTCCTTCATGTTGGGCCATTTGGCCGGCGTCGATTTGAAAGTCTCCGGCGCGTCGCTCAGCAGGGATGGGGCATATACATTTCCGCGGATCGCGGCGTGCGGGCAGACCAGCACGCACTTGCCGCACTGGATGCATACATCCGGATCCCATACCGGAATCGTGATGGCGATGTTGCGTTTCTCGTATTTCGTCGTCCCTGTCGGATACGTGCCGTCGACCGGCATCTTGCTCACGGGCATATCGTCGCCTTCGCCCGCGATCATCGGCGCGGTGATGTTCTTGACAAATTCCGGGGAATAGGCCGGCACCGGCGGCGCCAGTTCGATTGTGCTGGTCACGGCGGCGGGAATCTTGACCTCATGCAGGTTCGCCAGCGCGCTGTCCACGGCGGCATAGTTCATATTCACGATCGCGTCGCCGCGTTTGCCGTAAGTCTTTTTAATTGCTTCTTTAATCTTGGCGATGGCCTCGTCTTTCGGCAACACGCCGCTGATCGCGAAGAAGCAGGTCTGCATGACGGTGTTGATGCGGCCGCCCATGCCGGCGTTCTGCGCCACGTTCACGGCGTCGATGACCCAGAATTTCAGCTTTTTCGAAATGATCTGCTCTTGCAGGATGCGCGGCAGCTGATCCCACACTTCATCCGCGCCAAAGGGGCTGTTCAACAGGAAAGTGGCCCCTTCGTCAGCGCACTTGAGCACGTTGAATTTTTCGAGGAATGAGAATTGATGGCAAGCCACGAAATTCGCCCGCGAGATCAGATAAGTCGAGCGAATCGGCTTGGGGCCGAAGCGCAAATGCGAGCAGGTGACGCTTCCGGCTTTTTTCGAGTCGTAAACAAAGTATCCCTGCGCGAAGTTGTCGGTCTCTTCGCCGATGATTTTGATCGAGTTCTTGTTCGCGCCGACAGTGCCGTCCGAGCCTAGACCGTAAAACAATGCGCGTGTGACCTTCTCGTTTTCCGTGCTGTAGGCGGGATCAAAGGTCAAACTTGTCATTGTGACGTCGTCTTCGATGCCGACCGTGAAGTGATTCTTCGGTTTGCTCTGCGCCAGGTTGTCGTACACGCTCTTGACCATGGCTGGCGTGAATTCCTTGGAAGACAGGCCGTAGCGTCCGGCGATGATCTGCGGCATGGCCTTCAGCGCGCCTTCGCCCAGCATCTCGTTGCACGCCGTCACGACATCCAGATACAGCGGCTCGCCGCCGGCGCCAGGCTCTTTCGTCCGGTCCAGCACGGCGATTCTCTTCACAGTCTTCGGCAGGGCCGCGACGAAATGCTTCATGGAGAACGGACGATACAGGCGAACTTTCAACATGCCCACTTTTACACCCGCCGCGCACAGCGCATCGACGGTTTCATGGGCCGTCTCAGCGCCCGAGCCCATCAACACGATCACATTCTCCGCGTCTTCCGCTCCGACATAATCAAAAAGGTTGTATTCCCGGCCGGTGATTTTAGCGAATTGCTCCATCGATTCCTGAACGATGTCCGCGGCTTTGTCATAATACGAATTGCACGCCTCGCGCGCCTGGAAGAAGACGTCCGGGTTTTGCGCTGTTCCACGGATCACCGGGGCGTCCGGCGAAAGGGCGCGTACGCGATGCTCACTCACCAGATTGTCATCGATCATCGCCCGCATGTCGTCCTCATTCAGCTGTTCGATCTTGCTGACTTCATGCGATGTGCGGAATCCGTCGAAGAAATGCAGGAACGGAACACGCGTTTCCAGCGACGCCGCGCTGGCGATCAGCGCGAAGTCATGGGATTCCTGCACGGAGTTGGAGGCGATCAGGCCCCAGCCGCATTGCCGACAGGCCATCACGTCGCTATGATCGCCGAAGATCGACAACGCATGGGTCGCGACTGTGCGCGCCGTCACATGGAACACTGTCGGCGTCAATTCGCCCGCGATCTTATACATATTCGGAATCATCAGCAGCAAGCCCTGCGAGGCGGTGAATGTCGTGCTCAACGCGCCGCCTTGCAGCATGCCGTGCACCGTTCCCGATGCGCCGGCCTCGCTTTGCATCTCCATCACGAGCGGCACGGTTCCATAGATGTTCTTCACTCCACGCGCGGACCATTCATCGGACGATTCGCCCATCGGAGAAGAAGGCGTGATCGGATAAATGGAGATGCATTCACTGACGCGATAAGCGACAAAGGCAGCGGCTTCATTAGCGTCGACGGTAACTTTCGATCTCATGGTCAAATATTCCTTTCAAAAATTCAAAGCACCATATTTAGATATTTTATCTTTATTGTCGTAATTCTGAAGTGTGGGATGGAATTGTCAATGGTAATTTCTGAGCGTTCCGAAAATTGGATTTCACGTTCGATGCTGTCATCAACAATTTGATTTTATTATACTTAAGCCCAGCGGCTTACACCACTTTGCACGTCCCGGTTTTGTAATTTTCAGGTTTCCTTTTCGATTCAGCCGCGCGTCTTCAAATGCTTCGATCAGCCATCAAAAAGCTACATAAAAAAGGATGATTGAAGGCAATGATATAAACTTGCGAAAATTTTCACGAGCGTTCCGGATACAGCTCCAAGATCATCGAGCGTAGGTTGCGCGCGGTTGATAATTGGTGTGCAGCAGGCGATGCGATTTTTCGCTCAGCGGTTCACCCAGAAAATCATCATATAATTTCTTCACGTGTGGATTGTCTTTCGATTTCCGATGCTTCAACTTCTCATCTTCGCTGTATAATCCTGCGGCTCGTTTTTTCCGCTGTTCATCCGTGATGCCGTACGGCTGGCCGCCGCCGCCCACACAGCCGCCCGGACAGGCCATGACTTCAATGAAATGGTAGGGCGTTGCCTCTCCAGCTTCCTTCGCTGTTCGCACTTTGTCGAGCACGCTCTCCACGTTCGCCAATCCGTGCGCCACTGCGATGCGCAAGGGCTTGCCGGCGATTTCCAGCTCCGCTTCTCTCACTCCCGCAAGTCCGCGGATCTGCTTGAATTCAACCGTCTGCAGTTCTTCGCCGGTCAGCAGATCTTGAGCTGTGCGCAAGGCAGCCTCCATCACGCCGCCCGTCGCGCCGAAGATCGTCCCCGCGCCGCTGTATCCGCCCAGCAGCTGATCGCACTCTTCATCCGGCAGATGTTTAAAGTCGATTCCAGCCTGCTTGATCATGCGCGCCAGTTCTCGCGTGGTGATTGAAACGTCCACATCCTGGTATCCGGAGGCCGACATCTCCACACTGCGCCGGATCTCCCATTTTTTCGCCGTGCAAGGCATCACCGAGATCATCCGGATTTTCATCGGATCCAAGCCCTGCTGCTTGGCGTAATACGTCTTCGCCAGCACACCGAGCATTTCATGGGGCGATTTGCAGGTGGAAAAGTACTCGATCATGTCATTGTGATAGCGTTCCATGAAATCGACCCAGGCCGGGCAGCAGCTGCTGATCAACGGCAGTTCGTCGCCGCCGTCGCGGAAGCGAGAGACAAACTCGCTGGCTTCTTCCATGATCGTCACGTCGGCGCCGAAATTCGTGTCAAAAATCGCGTCAAAGCCCATGCGGCGCAAGGCGGCGTAGAGTTTGCCCGTCAGGTTGGCGCCGGGTTCATAACCAAACGCCTCGCCAATCGCCACACGCACAGCCGGAGCGATCTGCACACATGTATGCAGGTCTTCGGCTTTCACTAAATCCCAGACTTTGCCGGTCTCGTCATACTCCACAATCGCACCCGTCGGGCAGTGCGCCGAACATTGGCCGCATTTGACGCACGGTGATTCGCTGAGCGACACTCCGGCTGAGGTGATGACTGTTTTATAGCCGCGCTCGATGAAACAAAGCGCATGGACATTCTGCATCTCCTGGCATACCTGCACGCAGCGTCCACATGTGATGCATTTGCGTGGATCGAACACCAACGCGCGGTTCGTGTCGAGGATCACTTCCTTGGATACGGTGTTTTCGAACGCATTGTCACGGATGCCGAAATTGCCGCACAAATCCTGCAATTCGCAGTGCTGATTGCGGCCGCAGGTCAGGCATTCGTTCGGATGGTTCGACATGATCAGTTCCACCACGCTCCGGCGCACCTCGATGATTTCCGGATCGTGCGTGATGATCTCCATGCCTTCATCGATCGGCGTGCAGCATGCACGCAGCATCTTGTTCGTGCCTTTGGCCTTCACGATGCAGATTCCGCAGGCCGCCGTCGGGGCCAGATCGGGATGCTTGCACAGCACCGGAATCTCGATATAGATTTGCCGCGCAGCTTCGAGGATTGTCGTGCCTTCCTTCACTTCGCACGGTATTCCGTTGATTTTTGCATGAATCATGACGCGGATCCCTTGTCCGTTTGGTTCGATTGCCGGAGGCGTATTATCGCGCGCCGGCCGCTTGCGCGCCATCCTTCAGGAGGGCGGTGTATTCGTTCTCGAAATAACGCAATGTGCTTAAGACAGGATTCGGCGCGGTCTGGCCCAATCCGCAAAGCGATGCTTTTTGCATGGCATGGCTGATGCGTTTGAGCGCATCGATATCCGCCGTTGTTCCTTCGCCTTTGGAGATGCGATTCAACAGCATCAGCATCTGCCGGCCTCCGATGCGGCAAGGGGCGCACTTCCCGCACGATTCCTCGACGCAAAAGCCAAGGTAAAACTTCGCGATTTCGA
Source organism: Candidatus Sumerlaeota bacterium (assembly GCA_016928995.1). GTDB lineage: Bacteria > Sumerlaeota > Sumerlaeia > JAFGJS01 > JAFGJS01 > JAFGJS01. The sequence goes on from JAFGJS010000018.1 coordinate 10,073, forward strand.
CCATGCTGTCCTGTTCGTCCATCACGATCAAACCGCCTGATCCCATGATCGAACCGAGCCGCAGCAGGCTTTCGTAGCTCACATGCGTCTCGAAAAAACGCGCCGGGATCACTCCGCCCGAAGGTCCGCCGGTCTGCACGGCCTTCACCTCGTTGCTGCCCAGCGCCGGTCCGCCGCAGATGTCATAGACAATTGTGTTCAGCGTCGTGCCCATTGGGATTTCAATCAATCCGGCTTTGCGCACGTTTCCCGTGACGGCGAAGACCTTCGTTCCCTTGGATTCCTCCGTGCCGAATTGCGCGAACCATTTGCCGCCGTTGCGCATGATCGCGGGAACGTTGGCCAGCGTCTCAACGTTGTTGATATTCGACGGATTGCCCCACAGGCCTTTTTGCGCCGGAAAGGGCGGACGCGGCCAGGGATAACCCCGCCGGCCTTCGACGGATGACATCAGCGCGGTCTCTTCGCCGCAGACGAACGCCCCGGCGCCCAGACGCACTTCCAAGTCATAACTGAAGTCCGTGCCCAGGATGTTTTTTCCCAGCAGCCCCAGGCGCCGCGCCTGGCGAATCGCGTTTTCAATGCGTTCGACCGCCAGGGGATATTCCGCGCGGATGTAAAAGTATCCCATCGTCGCGCCGATTGCGTATCCCGCGATGATCATGCCTTCCACCACCGCATGCGGATCACCTTCCAGCACGCTTCGATCCATATAGGCGCCGGGATCGCCCTCGTCGCCGTTGCAGATCATGTATTTCTCCGCGCTCTTTTCCCGCCGCACGAACTCCCATTTCAGATGCGTCGGGTATCCGCCGCCGCCGCGGCCGCGCAGTCCGGAAAGCTTTAGCTGTTCAATCACTCCCTCGGAGCCGTATTCCTGCAAAGCGCGCTTGAGTCCCTGATAGCCGCAACGCGCGATGTAGTCGTCGATGTTCGTCGGATCGACAATGCCGCAGTTGCACAGCACGATCCGCACCTGTTTGCTCGCGCTGGGCTTGCCGCAGTCGTCCTGCCCCAGCGCCTCGACGCCGTCCACCTTCCACTGCTTGGCGATCTTTTCTTTTTTGAGATGCGTGTTCAGCAGATCCTTGACATATTCCGGTTTGAGGTTGCCGTACATCGTTCTCGGAACGCCTGAGACATTGATCTCCACCAGCGGCTCCGCATGGCACATGCCGTTGCAGCCGGTCCGGCGCACTTCGATGTCCAGTTTGCGTTCGGCCAGTTCTTCTTTCAGCGTTTGGTAGACGCCTTCGGCGCCCGCGGCCAATCCGCAGGTGCTGCATCCAACACGAATCCAATTTTCCCGGTTCAGCGCCTTTTGCGCCTCGATCTGCATCGGATTCAAGTCATCCAGCGTTAGTTTCGGCATGGCTCACACCTCCTCCTTTTGCATGCATGAGGCGATGATCTCTTTCACCTGGCTCACGTCCACTTTGCTCATCACCGTGCCGTTCACCACCACCACCGGCGCCAGTCCGCAACACCCGACGCAGCGCACCGACTGGAGGAAAAATTGCCCATCGGGCGTCGTCTCCCCTTCTTGAACGCCGAGCTCTTCTGCAAAGGCTTCGACCAGCTTCGGAGCGCCCTTTAAGTAGCACGCCGTGCCCATGCAAACAGAGATAGTGTTCTTGCCCGGAGGATCCAGACGGAAATAATTGTAGAAGGTCAGCACTTCGTAGATCCGCGCCAGCGGAACATCCATCAGGTGCGCCAGCTGCAACGAAACACTGCGCGGGACGTAACCGAAGGTGTTCTGAATTTCATGCAGCGCCATAATCAGGCTGCCGCGCTTCTTCAGCCATTTCTTGACTGTGCGCGAGATATCCGGCGCGGATGATAGTTGTTCGGACATGATCACATCCCTCCAAGCGGGTCCGAAATAGTAAATGCATTGCGTGACAATCGCAACAGTAATCGAATTTGAATCCGAAAAGATTAATCCATCATTTTTGCGTGAAACCGGAGCGAATGCCATTTTAATTCATTCGCCCAAAATCCGAAAAACTTTATCTCGATCAAGATATCCACTGAGTAAACCTGTTTTCGTGAATAATATCACGAATTACGAAAATAATGCCCGTCTTATCAATTGTGTATCTCAAATTAAGTTTATCGCGTTAACAAGGTCCGCAATCGATGAAGTAATGATAATGTGGATATCTCAATTCTATCTCTAATATTATCAATCCTTAGAGCGAATCTATTTCCCTTTTTGCTGACAACCATTATAGAAGCTGAGTTATGAGTATGCAAATAATTTCTTGGAGCATGTGCGAAATTTCTCAATTTGCCTCAAATTGATAAACTGTAAGGAAAGACACATGATTTCAAACGGGAAATGATCGATAATTACTGAAATACGACCGATTTTTCCTAAATACGTTAAGTGAGATATTCTCGTTAAACTCGATAATCGAGATGTATCTCCTTGAATATCAACGTTTTCATCTGATATTTACTCATTGATCGTTTCTCTCACACTCAATCTGATTTTGTGAACGCATGCACAAACTGCGATAACATTAAATATAATTATGCACGTGATAAACCGGTCTTATTTTCACACAGTTTGCACAAAATCAGCAAATTGTGATTGACAGTTTGTCCATTTTTCGATAATTGTATGAAAGAACTGTGTGCAAAATAAGAAAGTTTTTTCCAGCTACTTTCTTACAAGTCATTCGAATGAGCTGCTGAGTGAAGAAAGGACGAGCTGATGGGCACAATTGGAACGGAGGGCAACCCGTTGCGCGTAGCGATCGTGGGATCGGGCCCGACAGGTTTTTACGCCGCCGGTCATCTCTTCAAACAACAAGACCTCAACATCGAAGTGGATATGTTCGAACGCCTGCCTACTCCATACGGCCTGGTTCGCGGCGGAGTGGCGCCGGATCACGCCACGATTAAAAATGTCACCAAGCAATTCGACCGCATTGCGCATCATCCGCGCTATCGTTTTTTTGGCTTGGTGGAACTCGGACGCGATGTGCGGATTGAAGACTTGCAGCGCCACTATCATATGATTCTGATCACCACGGGCGCGCAAACCGACCGGCATCTGGATATTCCCGGTGAAAACCTGCCGCGCAGTCATGCCGCCACTGAATTCGTCGCATGGTGCAACGGGCATCCGGATTATCGCGACCGGAAGTTCGATCTTTCCGTGGACACCGCCGTGGTTGTCGGCGTGGGGAACGTTGCAATGGACGTGGCGCGCATTCTCGCCCGTTCGCACGAAGAGCTGAGCAAGACCGACATCGCCGACCATGCGCTGGCAGCCCTGGCCGAGAGCAAGATCAAGCGCATCGTGATCATCGGCCGCCGCGGTCCGCTCCAGACGGCGTTCACCCTTCCGGAAATCCGGGAGTTGGGCGATATGCCGAACGCGTGCGTCGAGATTGCGGAACGCGACGTTGAACTAACGCCGTTGGACCTTGAAATAATGCAGAATGGGCTGGATCAGCAGACCTCGCGCAAGTTTGAAGTGATGCAGCAATACGCGCAGAATCATCTGAACGGCAAAAACCGCAGGATCATCTTCAAATTCCTCGCTTCTCCGCTTGAACTCATCGCCGGTCCCGACGGCGGCGTGGGTTCGATCAAGATCGTGCGCAATGAACTCTATCGCAACGGCGACGGTTCGGTTCGGCCTCGTCCGACCGACGAAATCACCGAATTGCCGGCCGGCATCGTCTTCCGCTCCGTGGGCTATCGCGGCGTGGCGCTGCCGGGCGTGCCTTTTGATGAGAAACGCGGCGTCGTTCCCAATGCAGAGGGGCGTGTGAAGGATGCGCAAAACGGCGAATGGATCCCCGGACTGTACACCGCCGGATGGATCAAGCGCGGTCCCAGCGGCATGATCGGCGCCACCAAGATGGACTCCGGCGAAACCGTGCAGTGCATGATCGAAGACCTTCAAGCCGGCCGCGTCCAGGAGCCTGAAGTGGCTGGCGCAGAGGCCGCGCTCGAGATGATCCGCCAGCGCAGACCGGAATTCATTGACTTCGAAAATTGGCAAAAATTGGACGCGCTGGAACTGAAGCGGGGCCAGGAAACCGGACGGCCGCGGGTGAAATTCACCAGCGTCCCGGAGATCATGCAAGCCTTGAATCGCTGACCAAGCGTCTGCTTTTATTGAAACAAGCCGCTCTCCATTGCGAGGGCGGCTTTTACATTGATATCCGGCGTATTCTTATGCTTCGAACAGGTGTTGAACCAGAATCTTAATCCCGATCCCAATCAGCAGCAATCCGCCGGCGATTTCCACTTTCTTTTCCAGTAGATGCCCGAACATCGCGCCGATGTATGCGCCAGCGAAGGACATGATAAAGGTGACTACGCCGATGATCAACGCGGGGAGCATGATGCTGACGTTGATGAATGACAGTGTCAGCCCGACTGCCAGCGCGTCGATGCTGGTGGCGATGGACAGGACGAACAGCACGTATTTATTCAACGGATCGAACGATTTTTC
>JAFGJS010000019.1 GCA_016928995.1 Candidatus Sumerlaeota bacterium
ACCTGCTGCTGCTGGAACTGGCGCGACGAAACGACGACTGGGACGAAATCTGGAGCGAACGCTTGGTAGCTTGATCAAGATGCGCCCTTGATCATGGAGGGCGTTTTTAACATCGCGACTCAATTCTTGCCTGAGATGTGATTATCGCAGCCGGTCAGCATATAACACCGCAGGGCAAGGCTGTTTCAGATAAAAAACGCTGTTTTTGCTCAAGTGCACGGAATTTATTGACGAAAAATGAACCATAAGTTAAAATAGTACAATTAAAAATCGAAAAACCGGACGTATAGGACGTGTTTCGTCCCGGAAAGGTTGATTTTTAGCCCGATTCAGGTTTTTAGCGCGGATTTAGCGCGATAAAGCATCTTGGCGCATCTGCGCTGAATCTCATCAAAGCCTGATGGAATCTCATGGAAAAAAAATATTGACAGTTCTTTCAATCGGGTCATATACTTCGCATGTTTGTGGCATAAAGCGTTTTCAAAATGTACCATGCGAAGTTTTAACTGCAGCAAATTCAGAAGGCAAGGAGGCGTCAAACACCTTATCTAACTATTTTGATGAGGTCGCGTAGCGTCAAAAACAATAGACGCAGCGACGTAAATGCTCTCATTCCAAGAAAAATATCACTCCAAAAGTAAAGGGGGAAGTAAACATGCGGAATGGGTTACTCCTTGCAGTAGGGGTATTGACGCTTGCTTTGCTGCCTGCAGTCAGCTATGCCTCTGCTCCAATCTTTATCGACGTCCCAGGTGTGGTCATCCTGAATCAGGATGGCGGCACTACGATGTCAGCAGTAAACGTGTTTGTGTTCGATGATTCCGTGTATGACCCTGACACGGATGTCGCGGACTTGGCTTGGTCGTTTGTTGAAACCGATGAAACCCTGACAGTTGATCCTCTGCCGGGTGCGAACATCTTTTCATCAGTCACGGGCATTGGCGCCGTGGCCGACACGACTGCGGCCCGGAACTTGACGTCTGCCTCGGCGGAAAACCTCGCCGCAGACGCTAATTTCTCGCTGATGGTCAGCAAGAGCACGACGGGCCAGAGCGCAAGCGCAGTCGCGATGGCTGCTGGCACGGTTCAGGAAGCCACCGTTAGCGACGATCTGTTTACGACGATCATCATCGCCGTGACGGACAGCGTGAACGCGACCTACAAAACCGTGTTGGTCAAGTCCAATTACACCACGCCGTATGCCGATAACTCCGGCGGCCTGTATGAGCAAATCACCACCCATAGCCCGACCAATGCCAATGCTGGCACCGTGCTGGGTTACTTGGGCCAGTATGGCAACGGCACCATCGTTAGCTCGGCCAGCGGCGCGAGCGGTGTAACGATCAACTCCTCCGGAGCCAGTTTGGTGTATTCGACCTCTCTGGGCGGCTTCACGGGCGCGTGGGGTTTCGCGTACTGGACGACAGCTGCTGGTTCAGCCCTCGCATTTAACGTGGAAGAAGGCTATGTTTATCGTCTTCGTGTCACGGCCACGCTGAGCGGCGCTTCGACCAGCAACAATATGGGCAATATCCGTCTTCGTATGATGACGACGGACAGTGGTTTCGTGTCTGAATTCGTGATGGAGCGTGACGGGAGCGGTTCCGATCCGTTGTCTCCTATCGGCGGCGCAAAGACATACGAATGCCTGGTGGAGCCACCGCAGAACGCTCGTTTGGACACCACTGCTTACAATTGCGATTTCAACTATTACCTGGATTACATGCCTCTGTTCAGCACGCATACGGGTGATATCACGTACAGCGATATTACGCTGGATCGCTTCCCGATTCCGGAAGACTTCAGCAACGGCGCGATCTATTACGCTGATACGCTTGAACAGTTCGAAACCTTCACGACCGCTGGCGGCACGACGGAATCCGCGCCGATCGCTTTCGGTATTGAAGGCCCTGCATACGATAGCAACCACGGCTGGCGTATTGCTCCTCGCGCTTTGACCGAGTTCTCGATCCTGGAAACCACCTACTACATGCTGTATGAAGATCATACAGATTACAACGTGGCTCAGGGCGGAGCCGGCACCAGTGTCAACGACAACATCACCACCGTTCGTGTTGGCGCAAACGCGACGGAAGGCACGATCGAAGTCTATTCGATCGGCACACACGCCACATACCTGGGCGCCTACACCGAAATGTACATCGGTTATTCGCCCTCCAGCGTCGCCGCCGCGGACAACAGCTTCTCGCTGGTTCCGGGAACGCTGCTGGATGCTTGCTTGGATAACGTGTACTATCGCTGCAAAATCAGCGTGAAACTGGGCACGGCGGACAACGCTGGCGAACAGTCGCAGTTCTATATTCGTTTGGGCAATCCGAACTCGAACTTCAACGGCAACTTGACCGTGAATGAGTATTGGGAATCGGCTGCTCCGAGCCCGACGGAATACACGGATTACACAGCGTGGGTTCGTGGCATGTCGGTCAACAATGGCAAAGCCCACAACATGTCCATCAAGGTCCAAATCCTTGATACGAATGTTATCGGCTACTACCTGACCGAGGGTACGACGGTTATCGATACGGTATCCTTGGAAATGTTCCCGGTTGCTTTCTTCGAATAAGAAACAGTCGCGACCGAATCGTTTGACAATGAGGGTGAAAAGCGGAAACGCTTTTCACCCTTTTTCAATGGCATCGAAGTGTTTCCCAGTTGGTGAAAAACACTGTTTCCAAAATGGCGAAGGCATGCTTCTCGTCCGATAGAACGGCGTTTCAAGCTTGCAAAGAAGATGGCAAGGCGTAAAATTTCCCAATATCGATTGATTTATGATTGACGGGCGGATTGCACAAAGAAGAACTTCAAGCAGATCAGTTCTCATGGGGGATATCATCCAACCATTTGCGAAGGGCGATTAAAAACAGGCTATTGTTGCATGAATGCTGTTTTTCTGAAGTGATGTTCAAAGAGCGCCATTAAAACATTATTCACGAAAAGGCAAATCACGGCCGGAGACGCTTGCTCCTTGTTTGATGGTGTCAGGTTCAATTTTCAGGATGAGCGATATTATCAAGCCCCGGCGCATCAAGATACCTCAATCGATATCTCCAGGTGGAGCGGACAGCGATGCTGCGAGAAATTCTATTCGGGCCGCAATGCATATCGGTTTTTTGGGGGTGTATGCTGGCTACGATCGCTTTGACGCCGCTGGTGATCGTGCTGGCCAGAAAAACCGGCGCCGTTGAAGGCTCTGGTTATCGCAAAATTCACTGCGATCCCAAACCGCTGATGGGCGGCTTGGCGATCGGCGTCCCCTTTCTCATTATTTGTCTGGTTGGTCTGAGCCATCCCTGGCTGGTTTATGGCGCTCATCGAATTCAACCGCCGAATCTTTCCGTTTTAGCCGCAGGTTGCATCGGGATCATGCTGTTGGGCGCGATAGACGATCTGTTTTGCATGCGCGCACGTTACAAGTTGCTGGGACAAATCCTGATCGCCCTGTTCGTTTGCGATTCAGGATATGTGATTCAATTCGTGACAATTCCGGGCATGAATCAGGTCGAGTTAGGACCCTTGCTGGGCGTTCTGCTGACTGTGCTTTGGATCATCGGTTTGACGAACGCCTTTAATCTGGTGGATGGCATGGATGGTCTGGCCGCCGGCATCGGATTGATCGGCGCTGTCGGGCTGGCTGTGCTGGCCGCGCTGGGCAACGAGATGATGACGCGGCCGTATGTCAGCGTTTTGTGTCTGGCGCTGGCTGGCAGTCTGTTGGGCTTCTTGCTCTACAATTTTTATCCGGCGCGAATTTTCCTGGGCGATACAGGGAGCATGTTTCTGGGTTTTGTGCTTTCCACGATCGCCTTAATGGCGAGTTACAAAGCCTCGACGGCGGTGATTCTGATCGCTCCCGTGCTCGCCTTGGGATTGCCGATTTTTGAAACGCTCGCGTCGATCGTCCGCCGCATGTATCGCGGCCATCCTATCTTCACCGCGGATCAGCGCCATACGCATCATCGCCTGCTGTCCCAAGGCTTCACGCAGCGTCAAACGGCGATTATCCTGTATTCTGTGGCGCTGATGTTCACAATCGCCGCAGTGCTGAGCCGTCTGTTGGAATCAAAAACGCGGAGCCTTTGGATTCCGTTGGTGATTTATCTGACGGCCACGGCAGGGATCATCTGGCTGGCGGGATATCTGCGGCCGCAGAACCTGCGGCGCACTCTGGAGCAGCGCCAGCGCAACCGCCTGCTGCAGGCTTTCGCCAATTACGCCGTGCTGCATTTCAACAACTCGCCGTCATCGGAGAGCCTTAAAGAAGTCATTGGCCACGGTTTGCCCAATCTACGGCTGGTTTGGCTGGAGGCGACGCTGGAAGAAGAGAATTCACGCTTGCTGTATTGCGAGCGTCAAGGGGCTTTCTTGGCGGAGGCCGCGCCGGATGATTGCATTGGCAAGATTCAAGTCAGTTCAGCGCAAGGCGTGAGGCTTGTGCTGCGCTACCGTTACGATCACAAGCCGGATGCGTACGAAGCGCATGATATCAACGCATGTCTGGCCAGTATGTTTAGTCAATTACAGTTAAAACGCATCATGCGAGACGCCCACGAGGCGGAACATCAACCCGTTCAGTAAAGAGCCATTGTCCACCACCCCGAATGAAATCAGAGGAGAGGCGCAGTCTCCGGCAACCGTCTTGCTGGTCAACCGGCATTACGGCAACGACCACGTGCCCACGGCGCGCATGACGCATGATCTCGCTCAGGCGCTCCTGAAGCAAGGATGCCGTGTCCGTGTGATGGCGGCCGTGGAAGGACGCTATGTCGATACGCAAGGAAAGCTGCACGAGCATGACGATCAGGCCGAAGTCATCCATATGCCGACTTTCTGCGTCACATCGCGATTCTTGTGCTGGCTGATCTTCTGGATCCAAGCCGTGCTGTTCGTGCCTTTCTTGCGCTGGGATCGTTGCGTGTTGCTGACGGATCCTCCATTTATGCTCATTATCGCGCGCGTTGCGCAATGGATCCGGCGACGGCCGGTCTTCTGGTGGACGATGGACCTATATCCCGAAGGCCTTTCCGCCGGAGGAGTGATCAAGCATGATGGATTGATCTACCGGTTGTTCCACCGCATGAATGAGTTCGGCATGCGAGGACTGACGGGAGTGATTGCGCTGGGCGAGGCTCAACTGCAGCGGCTGCGTGAATACCGTTATCTCCCGGAAGATGGCCGTGTCATCGTCGTCCCGCCGTGGGACAGCCGGCCATGTCCCAAGCCTGATCCGGCGCAAAACAGTTTCTTAAGGCAGTTTAATCCGGATGGCAAGCGTCTTGCGGTATACGCCGGCAACCTCGGATTGGCGCATTCGTTTCAGGAATTGATCCGCGCCGCGAAACTCATGTGCGAGCGCGGGGAGGATGACTGGCGGTTTCTCTTTATCGTGCGCGGCGCGCGAAGGGAGGAACTGGAACGCGCTTCGAATGGGTTGCCCAATGTGCGGATTTCGGATTACCTGCCTCATGACATGACCCACGAGATGCTCTGGGGCAGCGACTCGCATTTGATCACAATGATTCCGGGGTGGGAGGGGATCGTCGTTCCCAGCAAGCTTTACGGCGCGTTGCAAACCGCTTCGCCCGTGCTGTTTATCGGCCCGGAAAACTCCGATACCGCGCTTGAAATTCGCAAACATAAGGCCGGTCGCGTGCTGCCTTCCGGTTGCTCCGGCGAGGAGATCATCGCGGCGCTGAAAGAAATGAGCGAGTCGAATGGACGCCTCCCCGCTGCGCCGCTGATGGACTGCTCCGGGAAAATCGCCCGGTTTGTGATCGGGACTCCGTTGCGTTAACGACGCCGGTATGCATGGCATTGAATTGTTGGTCTGATTGGCGGACGCCGTATGTCCCTGGGTGCAATCTTAAAATACTGGCGCACAGCGAGGCATCTGCGCACGGTGCAAATCATCGGGCAGCTGCGCAACCGGCTTCGCCCGATATGGGAGAATCCGCAACGGTTTGCAGCGGAGCATACGCCGCCGCCGTATGCCGGTTGTCATTGGCGTCTGCGTGCTTCTTTTCCCTCGCCCTTGCCGCGCTTATTGGACGCCGGACAAATTCAGCAAGGCCGCTTGACATTCCTCAATCAAACACATGACTTGGGCTGGCCGCCGGATTGGCAGCCGCAGGAAGCGTCCAAACTCTGGCTTTACAATCTGCATTATTTCGATTGGCTCTGGGCGCTGGACTTTCCACAGGCGCGCGAGGCGGCTCTGGATTGGATCGAGCGCTATCCATTGCGCGCCGCAGTCGATGGATGGGAGCCTTATCCTGTTTCATTGCGCTTAATGAATTGGTGCGGATGCTTCCTGGACCGCTTCCGAAGAGAAACAGAAGCCGATCCGGATTTTCTACAATCGCTCTGGGGCAGCGTTTCGCTGCAAACGGAATGGCTGATGCGGCATCTGGAATATCACCTGCTCGGAAACCATTTGCTCGAAAACGCAGCCGCGCTGACTATCGCAGGCAGTTGTTTCGCCGGAGATCAAGCGCGAGAGTGGCGCGCGCGCGGACTGCGGATTCTTACGGATCAAATACCGGAACAGATTTTGCCGGATGGCATGCACTTTGAACGCTCTCCGATGTATCATTTACGGATCGCCTACTTGCTGCTGGTATTGCGCAATATTGACGACGACGGCGTTTACACCGCCGTGCAGGAGCCGTTGCCGCGCGTTCTGCAAGCGGCCCGGATGCTCGCTCATCCGGACGGCGAGATCGCCCTGTTCAATGACAGCGCTCAGAACGTCTATCCCGCGCCATCCAGGCTGCAGGACATGGCGGAAAGCATATTGGGAGCGAGCGCGATTTCCTCGGCCGAGGACGATTTAAACGGATTCTGGTCCCTGCCTGACGCTGGATATTACGGCTGGCGCGGAGAAAACGGCGAATACCTGATTATCGATGCCGGGGCGATCGGTCCGGACTACCAGCCAGGGCATGCGCATGGCGATATTTTTTCTTATGAACTGTCATGGCGCGGGACGCGATTGATTGTGGATAGCGGCGTTTGCACTTATGAACCCGGTGCAATGCGTCAGTATCTCCGCTCCACTCAAGCACATAACACTATTGAAATCAATGGTCAGGATCAATGCGAGTTCTGGGGGGCGTTCCGTACCGCACACCGTGGCATGCCGCGTGATGTGGAGTGCTTTCCCTCTGCGACAGGATTCCGTCTTTCCGGCTGGCACGATGGGTACGAGCGGCTTCCTGGGGCGCCACGGCATCGGCGGGAATTCCACTGGGATGCGGCGTCAGGCTTGCAGGTGAAGGATCGGATTGTCAGCAAACGGCCGGTTCGGATCGTATCCCGCATTCATCTCCATCCCGATTGCCGAGTCATGGAAAGTGGAAAAAACGCCTTTGATATTATTTGTCCGAGCGGTAAAGCTGTCATCCAATTTGAGGGGGATGGAGCTGCTTATATCAATGACGGGCAATATGGTTTAGAATTTAATAAACTCTTCAAAATGAAAACACTAGCCTTTCATGGCGAAGGTCGTAGGATGGACTCTGACTACATTGTGTCATTAAAAAAAAACTAGACATTTTTGGAAAAATGTAATAGAAAAAATATCTAACTAAATGAATAGCAGGATGCGGCGTTGTTTGCGTGAACAAGCTAACATTCGCGATCTCAATCGGGCAGGATTACTTGTTGGCTTTTGGTGGTTGTGCTGAAGTGAAAGACATCGGGGACAGGGGCAGCTGACAGCGATTTGCGCCATTTTCTGATTCCGTGGCAAGCTCATATTTCATGCTCATGCGCCAGGCTCTGACGCTCCAGCTTTACTCCTAATATAACATCTTTACGCGTAGAAAGCAGTCTCCCGCATGATCCGGCTGCTGGGGAGGTTTGATTGCTTATTCGATGAAGGCAAAGATTTTGAAGATACTATTTTTTTCACATTATTTTCCGCCAGAATGCAACGCTCCCGCCTCGCGAACGTATGAAAACTGCAGGCGATGGGTGAGTCATGGGCATCATGTGACTGTGATCACATGCGCTCCCAACTGCCCGAACGGAGTGTTGTATGAAGGCTATCAAAATCGGCTGTTTCAACGCGAATACGTTGATCAGATTGAAGTTGTGCGCGTGGCGACCTTTATCGCGGCGAACAAAGGGACATTTCTGCGCATTGCGAATTATATCTCCTATCTGCTGAGCTCCCTGTTTTTTTCTTTTTTCCTCAAACGTCCCGACCTCATCATCGCAACCTCGCCCCAGTTTTTCTGCGGCTGGGCTGGCGTGCTGGCCAGCAAACTCCGCCGCGTGCCATTTTTGCTCGAAGTGCGCGATATCTGGCCGGACTCGATCGTCGCCGTCGGCGCCATGCGCAATCGATGGATCTTGCGGATGCTGGGCTGGCTGGAGCAAAAAATGTACGCCTCGGCCCGGCATATCGTCACGGTCGGAGAGGGCTATAAGCAAAGTCTTGAACAGAAGGGAGTGCCGCCGGAGAAAATCACGGTGGTGACGAACGGCGTCAATCGCGAAGTCTTCTATCCCCGCGAGGCCGATCCTGCGCTGAAAAGCGAGATGGGGCTCGAAGGCAAATTCGTTTGCAGCTATATCGGCACGATTGGCATGGCCTGCGGACTTGACGTCGTTTTGCGCGCCGGCGAGCTCTTGCAGCGGCGCAATGGCAACAATTACGCCTTTTTGCTGGTGGGGGATGGCGCGGAGCGAGTGAAATTGGAAGAACAAGCCAAACAAATGGGGCTGAAAAACGTCTATTTTACCGGAAGGCAAGATCATCAACGCATCCCCGATTTTTTTGCTGTTTCCGATGTTTGTCTGATCCATTTGAAGAAAAAAGATCTCTTCAAAACCGTGATGCCATCCAAAATCTTCGAAGCGGCGGGGATGGCGCGCCCGGTCATCATCGGCGTGGAGGGATTCGCCTCGCAATTGGTCGATCAGGCCAAGGCGGGGATCTGCATCGAACCGGAAAATGAAACTCAGTTGCTTGAGGCCATTGAGCGGATGGCTCAGGACAAACAGTATCGAGAGCAATGCGGAAACGACGGATACAACTACATTACGCGGCATTTCGACCGGGATCAATTGGCCGCGGATTATTTGAAGGTTATTCAACGCACCGCGGCCCCAGCGTAACACGAAGCTGGAGGCGCCAGGAGGCTCATCGTGAAAATCATCAATGTTGTCGGCGCTCGCCCCAACTTCATGAAGATCGCACCTTTGATGGACGCTTTCCGGGAGTATGAAGACCTGGAGACGGTGCTCGTTCACACCGGTCAACATTATGATGAGCAGATGAACGATCTGTTTTTCAATCAGCTGGAAATTCCGCGGCCGCAGATCAACCTGCAAATCGGCTCCGCCAGTCATGCCGTGCAAACCGCTGAAATCATGAAGGCCTTCGAGAAGGTTGTGCTGGAGGAAAAACCGGACGCCGTGCTGGTCGTCGGCGACGTCAACAGCACGATCGCCTGCGGCCTTGTCACGGTGAAACTTGGCGTGAAACTGATCCACGTCGAGGCTGGATTGCGCTCGAACGACCGCTCCATGCCGGAGGAGATCAACCGCATTCTGACGGATTCGATCAGCGATATGCTTTTCTGCACGGAGCAGCAAGCGGTCGAAAACCTTCGCAGGGAAGGCGTTTCTCCGGACCGGATTTTTCTCACGGGCAATGTGATGATCGATACGCTCCTGCGCTTTAAAAGCAAAATCCAGCAATCGACGATTCTTGAGCGGATCGAGGTGCGGGAGGGCAGTTACGCCGTGTTGACGCTGCACCGGCCTTCCAATGTGGACGATCCGGAGCAACTGGAGCGCATCATTTGCGCGCTTGAAACGGTGCAAAGAGAACTGCCGGTCATTTTTCCGATTCATCCTCGCACACAAAAAAATCTCGAGGTTTGGGATTTGAATGCGCGCATTAACGAAGCTCCCAACCTGCATATCATCCCTCCGCTGGGGTATCTGGATTTTCATAAGCTGCTGGAAGGGGCGCGTCTGGCGCTGACCGATTCCGGCGGCATTCAGGAAGAGGCGCTCATCCTCAAGATTCCTTGCGTTACGTTGCGTGAAAACACTGAGCGTCCGATCACCATAGAGATGGGCGGCAATTGCCTGGCCGGCTCGGATCCGGAGAGGATCGTCGCAGCCGCTCGGCGCGTCCTGAATGGCAATGGCCGTTCCATCCTTGCGCCGCCGCTCTGGGACGGCATGGCGGCCCGCCGCATCGCGCGATTGGTCTATGAATCATTGACGCAAAAGATCGCGCCCATCGGCATGACGCAAAATTAAATCTGCAATCGAATCCATACCCGGAGATCGTTTATCCCCGGGCGACGGTTTTTTTATATTCATCCAAAAAGAGTTGACAAAACGGCGCTTGAACGGATTTCTAATGATCCATGCGGCGCTATTTTTTTATCTTCGGCCGTGCCGGGCAGCGGCGATATGCGGCTCTTTTTTCACTCGAGCTGCATCCAAAGCTGGGAAGTTAATGTGATATCATTGCCATACCCTAATTGACCAGAAAGGGGAGTCAGTCATGCATTCTTGGAGCCATCTGATGAAAGCCGCCATGCTGCTGCTCGGAGCGTACGTCTTCGGCGCGGGCATGGCCCAAGTCCAGGCGGCGGATCAAAACAAGCTGATCATTCACGCCGATCAAGGAAAGGATCGAATCGAGCCGGAGATTTACGGTCAATTCGCCGAACATCTCGGCCGTTGCATCTATGACGGCATCTGGGTTGGAGAAGATTCGGAGATTCCGAATATCCGCGGTTTGCGCAAGGATGTGGTCGAGGCGCTGCAAAAGCTTGAGATCCCCATTTTGCGCTGGCCCGGCGGATGCTTCGCCGATGAATACCATTGGCGCGAAGGCATCGGCCCCAAGGATCAACGGCCGCGGATGGTCAACACCAACTGGGGCATGATCACGGAAAACAATCATTTCGGCACGCATGAATTTCTGGACCTTTGCGAGCTGCTCGGGTGCGAGGCTTACATCGCAGGCAACGTCGGTTCGGGCACGCCGGAGGAATTGCAGGACTGGATCGAATACATGACGTTTGACGGCGACTCGGAAATGGCGCTGCTGCGCAAGCAGAACGGCCGCGAAGAACCGTGGAAGGTCAAATGGATCGGCATCGGCAATGAGAACTGGGGCTGCGGCGGCAACATGACGGCGGAATATTACTCCGACCTTTACCGGCGCTTCGCCACATTTGTGCATGCCTATCCCGGCAACGAAATCGTCAAGGTGGGGTGCGGTCCAGGCGGCGCCGGTTACGACTGGATGGACACGGTGCTGGAGCGCGCCGGCCGCTACATGAACGCGATCTCCATGCATTATTATGTGTTCACCGGCCCCGACTGGGACCATCAGGGCAGCGCGATTGATTTTTCCGAGAAAGAATGGTTCATCCTGATTCGCAACACCCTGCGTTGCGATGAGGTCATCCAGAATTTCATTCAAATCCTCAACGCTCGCGATCCCGAAGGCCGCATCGACCTGTTGGTCGATGAATGGGGCACCTGGTGGGATCCGATCGAGGGGCAAAATGAACTTTTCTGCTTTCAACAGAACACGGTTCGCGACGCAGTCTCCTGCGCGATATTCTTCAATCTATTTCACAAACATTGTTATCGCATCAAGATGAGCAACATCGCGCAGACCGTCAATGTGCTGCAAGCGATGATTCTGACTGAAGGCGGCAAGATGACAGTGACGCCGACCTATCACGTCTTCGAAATGTATAAAGTTTTTCAGGGCGCGACGTACTTGCCCAGCGAGATGGAATGCGCCGATTACTCCATGGACGAACAATCGTTTCCCGCCCTGCATGCTTCCGTGGGTCGCGCGGAAGACGGCACGGTGCATGTGGCGGTCGCCAATCTGGATCCGAACAACGACATGCCGTTGACGTGCGAATTCGACGGTTATACTCCGAAATCGGCCAGCGGACGCGTGCTGACCGCCGATACGATGAATGCGCATAACACCTTCGACGATCCGGATCGAGTGCAGCCGGTTGCGCTGGAGAACATCCAGCTTGAAGCGGACGGCCGGGTCGTTCTGCAAATCCCGTCCAAGTCCGTTTGCGTGGTCACGTTCGAATAATTGGAATGAACAAGGTCAGCCAAGCATAGAGACTGCGGAGATTCGCCGGGAGCCATACGGCGTTTTCTCCGCAGTTTTTTTATATTGATTGCATGATTCCTTGCGATGTCGTGTTGCTCACATTTTATTCACACGGGCTGTGAAAAATGATGTTCTCATGAATGAATGCAGGATTTTAAATCAGATACTGCGCGTCTTTTCACAGGAATCATCCTTGCCGTTTTTGCATTAAAAGAGCGTCGTTTTCCATAAAAATAGAATGAGCTGATAAAAATTCAATTTCATAGAATATTGATATTTGATGACATATAGATTTATTTATTTTATGTTCGATGGGAGATAAGAACAAAAAAATAGGCCCGTAAACTAAGGGCCGTTCAATTCCCATTGGGTGCAATATCTATAGACAGTGCATGGAGTTTAATACAACATGTGGATATGTCAAGAAGAAAAAGCAAACAAATTTGTATTTTCAAAAAAAAGTGATTTTTATCCCGATATTTTTTTCACAATTTTTACACACCCTGTGGAAAACTCAGTTGCAAGACATGAGCATAGGGAGGCTGGCATTGAATGAGGGGAATAACTTTTTTCCACGGCTTAACGGCGGCGCGTCCGGCGACTATGCCAACCGTTGCGTCGTTTTGGCGTCGAAGATGTGGGATTTTTCAACGTCGAGCGCGAAGGTCTGACGTTCGCCGGCTCGCGGATGGACGTTCGCCCCGACGCGCGCGATGAAGTGGCTTTTGCCGGTGTTCAGATAGACGTACGTTTCGGAGCCCATCGGCTCGACGACTTCGATGTTGGCCTCGATGTGATTGGTTTTTTGAATTTCCGGAGCGTTTTCCGGCGTCCATAGATCCTCGGGCCGCATCCCCAGCACCACGGCCTCGTTATTGTGGTTCTGCAGCGCATCGTATTTTTCCGCGGGCAACTGCAACCGGAAGGCGCCTTCGTTGAACCAAGCGGCGCCGCTTTCGATCTGGACCGAGCCTTCGATGAAGTTCATGCCGGGACTGCCGATGAAGCCGGCGACGAATTTGTTCGTTGGTTTGTTGTAGAGATGAACGGGATCGTCCACCTGTTGAATTTCTCCGCTTTTCATCACAACGATCCGGTCGCCCATGGTCATCGCCTCGGTCTGGTCGTGAGTCACGTAGATCATTGTCGATTGCAGGCGGGAGTGCAGTTTGGATATCTCAACGCGCATCTGCACGCGGAGCTTGGCGTCGAGGTTGGAGAGCGGCTCGTCAAAGAGGAAGACCTGCGGTTTGCGCACGATGGCGCGGCCGACCGCGACGCGCTGGCGTTCGCCGCCGGAGAGCGCTTTCGGTTTGCGGTTGAGCAGTTCCGTGATTCCGAGGATTTCGGCCGCTTCCTGCACGCGCTTTTCAATTTCTTTTTTGGGGAATTTGCGCAGTTTCAGCCCGAAGGCCATGTTGTTGTAGACGGTCATGTGGGGGTACAGCGCGTAGTTCTGAAAGACCATCGCGATATCGCGATCCTTGGGCGCCACGTCATTCACGCGGCGGTCGCCGATGAAGATGTCGCCGCCGGTGATGTCCTCCAGCCCCGCGATCATGCGCAGAGTGGTCGATTTGCCGCAGCCCGAAGGTCCGACAAACACGCAGAATTCCTTGTCCGGAACGTCCAGGTTGAAATTATCCACGGCCGTCACGCTGCCTGGATAGACTTTTTTTACGCTGCTTAATCGCACTCGCGCCATGATCCCGCCGCCTTGCGCTGAAATAGATCGAGGCTAGCGCCTCAAGATCGGCCTCGCGTCGCTCATGCGCCTTACGAAGCGCTTTTAGTAAATTGAAGATCGTGAAAAGCTGTCAAGGCAAAAGAACATCGCCGCAAACGCCAGGACGCAGTTCAACGTGTCAACCGGCGTCAGGATTGCAGGCGTTCCATGACGACCCGGCGCATCACTTCGACCGGCGCATCGGCGTTGGCGAATCGTTCGAATTGCAGCGCTGCCTGGTTGACGAACATCTCGACGCCCGAGATTGTTTGCAGTCCGCGCGACTTGGCGTCCGCGAGCAACTTTGTTTCGAGCGGCGTATAGACGATGTCAAACACGACTTGCCCGGGCCGGAAGAGCTCGGCGGGAATCAGCGACGCGCCTTCCTTGGGGTGCATGCCGACCGGCGTGCAATGGATGATGACGTCGGCCTTTTCCATCGCGGCGGCGAGCGAATTTTCATTGAGCAGTTCGGCGTTAATGTCGGCTTCGGTTCCGGCTTTCAGGTCGGCCGTCAATTGCTGGAGCATCTTTTCATCGATGTCCAGCATCGCAAGTTCGCTCATGCGGGTACAGCGGGCCAGGGTGAAGGCGATCGCTCGCGCCGCGCCGCCCGATCCCAGCATCAGGATTTTTTTGCCGTCGACGGACACTCCGGCGTCCGCCAGGGCCTTCAGCGCGCCCGGTCCGTCCGTGCTGAAGCCCAGCAGTTTGCCGTTTTCATGGATCACGGTGTTGATGCAACCGATGGAGCGATCCACCTCCGCGACTTCATCGACGTGCTTCATCGCCTCGATTTTATGCGGAATCGTGATGCTCATGCCGCGAAAATTTTCCCGCGACCGCATCTCGTCCAGGATCGCCTTCACGTCCGTGACGAGGCAGGCGAAATATTCGAAATTCAGGCCCAGCGCCTGGAACGCGGCGTTGTGGATCGCGGGCGAGAGGCTATGGCCGATTGGATTGCCGATCACGCAACAGACCTGCGTGCCGGGTTGGATGGATTCAAAGTCGATCATGACGGCTCCTGAAAAGCGATGTCCGGTTGAAGGCTTAAGACATCTTGGTTGTGTTGGAGCATGATCTTCGGGAGCAGGTGTTCTGTCAAGCGCCTCCTGTTGATCCACAGTCGCGCGATTGTGATGGCCAATACGCATGATGAATTGATTCGTGCTTGCACTTGCGGGAGGAACTCGGCAAGATCGCAGCCGAATCAGCGGATTGTGCGACAACGGCGCGCATGTCCGGCTGTCATCGAAGGGATCTTAATGGGCGTTGATGCATGGCATCGTTGGCTGCAATCTTGCGCGCTGTTCGTCATATGCGCGGGGCTTTGCATGTGCACGAACGATCCGTATCGCAAGGGGGAGACGCAGGAGCCGACTGTGTTCAAGGTGTTGGGCACGCCGACGACGCGTCTCGATCCTACCCAGGCCTATTACTCGCATGAAGGGGCGATCATCGACCAAATTTACGAGCCGCCCTTCACCTATCACTACCTCAAACGTCCTTATGAATTGATTCCGCAGACAGCCGAGGAAATCCCGCAGCCGGTTTATTTCGATAACGACGGAAATCGCATCGAGGAAGAAGATCCGCCGGCCGATCAAGTGGCGCGCGTGGAATACACCATCCGTCTGCGCAAAGACATCCGCTATCAGGATCATCCATGCTTCGCCAAGGATGACGCCGGCAATCCGCTTTATCGCAACCTCGAACTGAAAGCGATCAAGGCCTACGAATCGCCGAACGACTTTCCGGTCAAAGGCTCACGCAATGTGACGGCGCATGATTACTCGTTGCAGATCCGGCGCATCGCCGATCCGCGCAACACATGCCCGATCTACAGCACCATGGCGCGGTATATTCTCGGCATGGAGGAGCTCAATCAGCAAATCACCAACGTGCTTGAAGTGGAACGCTCCCGCCGCAAGGAGGAGCAAGGTTCGGCCTATAACCAGCTGCAGGATGAAAAGGACAATCCCATTCAAATCGACCTGATGGCGCTGGAGTTTCCCGGCTGTGTTGTGCTGGATGATTATACCTATAAAATCGTGTTGAGCAGAAAATATCCGCAGATCCTCTACTGGATGTGCATGCATTTTTTCGGACCGGCGCCGCAGGAAGTTTTGGATTTTTACAATCAGTCCGCGATGATCGAGCGGCAATTCAACCTGATGCGCTGGCCCATCGGCAGCGGTCCGTACTATATGGACTACTACAAACCCAACGAGAAAATCATCCTTTCGGCCAATCCGAATTTTCACGAATCTTATTATCCTGATGAAAAAGACGAAGACGACGATCCGATTTTGCTTAAAGACGCAGGAAAGCGCCTGCCGTTCATCACCAAGCAGGTCTGGATTCTGGAGAAAGAAGGCATGCCTGCCTGGAATAAATTCCTGCAGGGCTATTACGATTCCTCGGGCATCGATAGCGAAGTTTTCGACAAGGTTGTCGTGATGAGCGACAGCAACGATCCCAATCTTTCCGAGGAAATGCAGCAGCAAGGCATTCGCCTGATCACATCGATCAACACAGCATTTTATTATATGAAATTCAACATGCTGGACGACGTGGTGGGCGGATTGGATGAAAAACACTGCAAACTGCGTCAGGCGTTAAGCATCGCTTACGACGCCAATGAATACCTGGAGATTTTCTACAACGGTCGCGGCGTCTCGGCGCAAGGGCCTTTGCCGCCTGGCATCTTTGGTTATCGTAAAGGCGAAGAGGGGACCAATCCATACACCAGCGTTTGGAATTCGATCACGGAAAAGCATGAACGAAAGCCGTTGGCCGAAGCGAGGAAGTTGCTGGAGGAGGCTGGATATCCCGGCGGCATTGATACCCAAACCGGCAAGCAACTCACCCTGTATTGGGACACTGCATCCGCCGGCGACACGGGATTCCGCGCCATAGTGGATTGGACGCGTGATCGCTTCGCGCAACTCGGCGTCAATCTGGTGCAGCGCGATATGGATCTCAGCCAATTCCGGAAGAAACAGGACGAGGGCACATGGCAACTCGGCGCCAGCGGATGGCTGGCCGATTATCCCGACCCGGAAAACTTCCTATTTCTGTTCTACGGTCCCAATGGCAAGGTCAAGCATGACGGCTCAAACGCAGCGAATTATGAGAATCCAGAATTCGACGAATTGTTTGTTAAAATGGAAAGCATGCAAAACGGGCCGGAGCGGCAGGCGATCATTGATCAGCTCATGCGGATCGTTCAGCATGACGCCCCTGCGATCTGGCAAATTTATCCCATCGGTTATGGGCTTTACCACGAATGGCAAACGAACAACAAACCGCATCACATGTCGTATAACACGATCATGTGCCATCGGATTGATCCGGAACTGCGCTATCAGCGCCAGCAGGAATGGAACAAACCGAACTATATGCCGTTGTTGATTCTGCTGGCTGTCATCGTCATCGGCACGATTCCGGCGACCGTGCTGATCTATCGCCGGGAGAGGGGGCTCTAGGCTATGATTGCGTATATTATCCGCCGTGTGGCCTACGCCGTCCCAATCCTGCTTGGCGTGAACCTGCTGTTGTTCCTGCTGTTCTTCTGGGTCAATTCTCCCGATGATCTGGCGAAGACCGCGCTGGGAGAAAAATTCTCCAATAAAGAACAGATCGAAATATGGAAACAGGAACACGGGTATAATCTGCCGTTGTTCTTCAATGCCCGTGAAGGCAGCCTGAAGCTGATGCTGACGCAGACGATTTTCTGGCAGAAAAGCATGCCGTTGTTCTGGTTCAATTTTGGCAAATCCGACATGGACGACAGCAGCATCACCGGAGAAATCTGGAAGCGCATCCCGCCTTCGCTGTGCATCACGGCGCCCACGTTCTTTTTCAGCCTGGCGTTCACCATCTTCGCCGCGATGATCGTCGCTTTTTATCGCGGCACCTATGTGGACCTTTGGGCGCTGCTGCTGTGCGTGTTGATGATGTCTATCTCACAGCTTTTCTACATCATCGGCGGCCAGTTCGTGATTGCAAAATGGATGATGCTCACCCCGGTCTCCGGCTGGGATACCGGAATCTATTCCATCAAGTTTTTAATCCTGCCAATCATCGTCGGATTGATCAGCGCCATCGGCGGCGGCATCCGTTACAACCGCACGATCTTTCTGGAAGAAATCGGCAAGGACTACGTGCGCACGGCGCGCGCGAAAGGGCTGGGCGAAGGGACCGTGCTGTACAAACATGCGCTGAAGAACGCCATGCTGCCGATTTTGACCAGCGTGGTCGTATCGATCCCGTTCCTGATTATGGGATCGCTGCTCATCGAAAATTTTTTCGGCATACCCGGCCTGGGCAGTTACACCATCGACGCGATCACCAAGCAGGATTTCAGCGTCATCCGCGCGATGGTCTTTCTGGGATCGGTGCTGTATGTTTCCGGCCTGATCATGGTGGACATCAGTTACACCCTGGTCGATCCGCGCATCCGGTTTGAGTGAAGGATTGTTGCATATGCGAGAAAAAACGCTAAAATCCTGTGTCGAATTGTCAAATGATAAACTCATGAATATCGGCATGGACGCCGCTGCCGATGGGGCTGTTGTTTATATCAATAGAACAATAGGGATACGAAGAACGCGAAGGATATGCGAAAACAGAACATCGAAGGATATACGAAGACAGAACGCCGAAGGATATAAGAAGACAGGACACCGAAGGATGCAATTATATTATCCCAAAGGGATATCATAACAAAGCCCAGGGTTGCGGCCTATAGCCGCAACCCTGGGATGGATGCAAAAAATATTTTTCCCTGAAAGGGAAAAATAACAAGAGGCAACCATTCAATGCCGCAATCACTTGTTCAAAATTACCAACATATTGTTTTTTCCACCAAAAATCGAGCGGCATTTTTATCCGATTCCGGAATCCGTCAGGAAATGCATGCATATTTAGGCGGCGCATGCCGCGATTCCGATTCACCGTCTTTGGCTGTTGGAGGCGTTGCGGATCACGTGCATATTCTCTGCCGGTTGTCCAAGCATCTTGCCATCGTCAATTTTATCCGGGACATCAAACGGGAATCATCGAAATGGATTAAAACCAAGGATTCAACTTATCAAGCATTTCAATGGCAAAATGGGTATGGCGCTTTCTCGGTCAGCCCTTCACATGTTCCGGATTTAATTCGTTATATTGGAGAACAAGAGGCGCATCATCATCGCGAGTCTTTCCAAGATGAGTTTAGAAGATTATTGAAAAAGTATGGATTGGAATGGGATGAACGGTATGTATGGGATTGACTTACACTTTCGATTGAACCCTTTCAGGGTTCGTGTTTGCGCGATTCGACCCAGGGTTGGGGGATTTCACTTTCGTTCAATCCTCCAACCCTGGGCTTTGGTATCATATCCCTTCAGGATAACAAACTGATGCACAACAATTCAGTGAGGAATCGGGATAAAAGATTGATGCGCTGCAATCCCACGAGAAATCGGGACAACAGATTGATGCGACATGCATTGCTTGGGTCGTTATCTCTGATCCTGCCGTTGCTCATCACGGGATGTCTAAGCTCTGGTGAAAATGCTGAGACAGATCATCCCACGGAAGCACAGATCGCCCGATGTGTTTCCGAAATGAAAATCAATCCATCATTGGAATTGACGCCGCTCGGATACAAAGCCCAAGGCTCAATTTTCACCAATCAAATTCTATTTAAATTTCAGACACAACCTGCCGATCTTACTGAACTTTTTGATGCTGAAGCGATTCACGAATCTGATTTCAAAGAAGGTGTTGAATTTCATCATGATATGCATCCGGCGCTATGGTGGGATGCAGATGGCAAAGCACTGTCTGGATGTAAAATCAAGTTTGCTGACAACAACATGATGCAGATCGGCATGCAAACACTCAGTGACCGCGAAATAGTATACATCTATTGGCATGAAGAGCGAACGTTGCGCGATGCATTCGATACTTTCAAGTCGTGGTGGGCCGGCGCGTTGTGGGGCAATTGGTATTTCCACGATGTGCTCGTGGCGATCTTTTTGCTCATCATGGCTGTCATCATTTACAAAATGCTGCAACGCGAATACTGGCGCGTGGCTTTCCGCGAAGTTTTTCGCCGTCCCATCGTCGTGGTCTGCTTTGTCATTCTCTGCGCCTACACATTGATCGCGCTGCTCGACAGCGTGGGCTATCATCCGCCGTTGCGCGATGAAAACGACAAAATCGTGCGTAACGAAGCCGGTGAAGCGATCATCGATCACTATGGGCTGTCGTTGCTGGACGTGATCCTCAAACCTCTGCGCAAACATAAAGAGCGAACGTACAGCGCTCCTTTCGCCGATGCGGAATTCACCAAATCGCCGGAGATCGTCACGAAGCCCGGACCGGATGGCGCGGTGATTTCGAAAGTCGAGCGCATCAATAAACCGCTAAAGCACAGACATTGGTTCGGCACGGATAAAACCGGCCGCGACGTGCTGTACCTGGCGTTGAAAGGCGTCCGCACTGGCATGATCATCGGCGCCTTCACCACGGCGTTGATCGCGCCGTTCGCGATGTTTTTCGGCATCGTGGCAGGCTATTACGGACGTTGGATCGACGACCTCATTCAGTACTTCTATTCCGTGCTTGCTTCGATCCCATCAGTGCTGCTCGTCGTGGCGTTCATGATCGTCTTTGGCCGTGGATTGCCGCAGCTATGCATCGTCATGGGTATCACCTCCTGGACCGGTCTGTGCCGCGTGTTGCGCGGCGAGACGTTGAAGCTGCGCGAAATGGAATACATCCAGGCCTGCCAGGCGATGGGCGTGCCGCGATGGAAGATCATGCTCAAGCACATCGCGCCGAACGTGATGCACATTGTGCTGATCACGTGCGTGTTGAATTTTTCCGGCGCCGTGCTGGCCGAGGCGGTCCTTTCGTACATCGGCATCGGCGTGGGTCCGGACACGATCTCCTGGGGCGTGATGATCAACGACGCCCGTTCAGAACTGGCGCGCGATCCAGTGATCTGGTGGAAGCTCGGCGCGGCTTTCATCTTCATGCTGGGCCTGGTGCTGCCGGCGAATTTGTTTGGCGACGCGTTGCGCGACGCGCTCGACCCACGGCTGAGGACGCAATGAGCCCGGAACCGCTGCTGCAAGTGCGAGACTTGAAAGCCTATTTCACCACGCGTAAAGGTCCTGCGCGCGCCGTGGACGGAGTTTCCTTTGACATCCATCCCGGCGAGACCTTCGCCCTTGTCGGCGAGTCGGGCTGCGGCAAGTCGGTCACGGCGCTGTCGATTCTGCAACTGCTGCCGCGTCCGGCGGGCTACATCGCCGGCGGCGAGATCCTGTTCGGCGGACGCGACATCGCCAAACTGCCGCCAGTGGAAATGCGCAAGATTCGCGGCAACGACATCTCGATGATTTTTCAGGAGCCGATGACTGCGCTCAATCCCGTTTTCACCGTCGGCCAGCAGATCAATGAAGTGTTGATATTGCATCAAAGGATGAACACTGCGCAGGCGACTCGTCGCGGCATCGAAATGCTCGATCAGGCCGGCATTCCCTCGCCGGATGCGTGCTATAACGAGTATCCACATCAGCTTTCCGGCGGCATGCGTCAGCGCGTGATGATCGCCATGGCCCTGGCGTGCAAACCCAAACTGCTGATCGCGGACGAGCCGACCACGGCGTTGGACGTGACGATTCAGGCGCAGGTGCTTGCGCTGATCCGCGACCTGCAAAAAGAAACCGGCACGGCGGTCCTGCTGATCACGCACGACATGGGCGTGGTGCGCGAGCAGGCGCATCGCGTCGCCGTGATGTACGCGGGCAAGCAGGTCGAGGAGGCGCCAGTGGAGCGGCTGTTCGCCGAACCCGCGCATCCATACACCGAACTGCTGATGCGTGCGCTGCCGTCACGCACGTTGCGCGGACGAAAACTCGAGACCATTCCCGGCCTCGTGCCTCAGGCCACGCAGGAGATCGCCGGATGCCGTTTCCACACCCGTTGCCCGGTGAAATTGGAGCATTGCCCGCATCAACCGCCGAAGACGGAACAAATCACATCCAGCCATCTCGTGGCATGTCATTTATTTACCGCCGCCGAACTTCAAGCGCGCGCCCAGATTGGAGCGCAATTAGCGGATGCTCCGGCGAGTTCCATCAAGGAAGAAGCGGCGCTGGAGGCGCGCGAATTGCAAACCTGGTTTCCCATCCGCAAGGGGATTTTGAAGCGGACCGTGGGGCATGTGCGCGCTGTGGACGGTGTGACGATCACGATCCGCAAAGGCGAAACGCTGGCGCTAGTCGGCGAGTCCGGCTGCGGCAAAACCACCGTGGGCAAGACGATCATCCGTCTGCTGGAGCCGACTGGCGGCTCCGTGTTGTATCAGGGGACGGACCTTTCCAGTTTGTCGCGCGCGGAAATGAAACCGTACCGCAAGCGCATTCAATTTGTCTTTCAGGATCCCTTTTCCAGCCTGAATCCGCGGCGCATGATCAGCGAAACGCTGGTCGAGGCGATGGAGACGCACGGCATCGGCGCGAATCATAAGGAGCGGCTGGACAAGGCTGGATTTTACCTGGAGCGTGTGGGGCTGGACGCCGATATGATGCATCGCTATCCGCATGAATTTTCCGGCGGACAACGCCAGCGCGTCGTCCTGGCGCGCGCATTGGCCACGGATCCCGATCTGTTGATCTGCGACGAAGCCACTAGCGCTCTGGACGTTTCCGTCCAAGCCTCAATCTTGAATTTGCTCAAAGACCTGCAAAGCGAATTCGGTTTGTCGTTTCTCTTCATTACGCATGACCTGAGTGTGGTGGAGTATCTCGCCGACCGTGTCGCCGTGATGTATCTTGGCCGCATCGTGGAGGAAGGCAAGACCGAGGAGATTTTCAAAGCGGCCAAGCACCCCTACACTGTGGCGCTGCTTTCCGCCGTGCCGCAGATCGCCGCGGAAGATCAGCGCAAAAAGATCATCCTCGAAGGCGACGTGCCTTCGCCCGTCAAACCCCCCAGCGGATGTCACTTCCATCCGCGCTGTCCACAGGTGCTGGCTCAATGCAAGACGGCGTACCCCGGCGTCAGCGGCTTCAGCGAAACTCACACCTGCCGCTGCTGGCTGCATGAACAGTGAAAACCGGAAGAATAGACTGGTTAACAGCCCGTTGAAAAAGGGCCTTTTCTTGTTCCAGCCACGTTATGCGGCCTTCCAGCGCGATGTTTGTTGTAAGGCCAAGATCGCGCGGTGTTTTTCGATGGGCCGCCGGAAAAATTCGTTCATCGCTCGCCACAAGGCGAAAATTGCGTTTGGAAGCGCCGCAAGGCGGCGTTGCGCGGCGATGGACAGGGGATGCGCGGCTTCCCGCAGCCCGCCGCCGGCCTGCAGACTCCGCGATGTGCCAATTCTAAACAACGCCCGCATGATGATCCCGAGATTGAGGCCCATCAGCAGGCCCAGCCAGCGCTTGCCGGCCTTCTCGAGCCCGCGAAGCCACATCCGCCGGCCGCCGCCCGTCTCGCAGCTGTGCGCAAAACTGCGCTCGATCCGCTCGCCGCGCTTGCGTAAAAGCGCCTTGCCGCGCGCCCCCTTCACCCGCCGCCGGTTCGCGTAATGCGCTTGCTGGAATCCCTCCGGCTTGTCCGTCCACTTGCGGCGATGCGGCTCTTGCTTTTCCGGAATGTAACTGCGAACTTGCGCGGCCTCCAGAAAGACCAAAGTTTCGTCCTTGTGATACCCGGTGTCCGCCACAACTTCCTTCAAAACGACGTGCCCGCCCTGCGTAACGACTTGCCCTTCCTTCGTAACTACGGACCCGTCTCCGATCAGCAGTTGCGCCGCGGCCGCTTCAAGAATCCGTTTCTTGATCGTTTCGCTGTCCGACGATTCGCCGCCGTCCGCATGTTCGATCCCCGCGCTGACGATCAGCCCGCTGCCTGCGTCCGCCGCGTGCTCCGCCTTGTAGGCCAAGTGCGTGCTGCCGTCCTTCATCCTGGCGATCCGCGCGTCGCGATCCGTGGAAGACTCCCACTCGGCGTTCGAAACCTTTTTCCCTTTGCGCTTGCGGTCGAGGCGGCGCGCGTCCTCGTCCGTGGGATTCTCGATCCCTTCCTCCTCGGCCAGACGCCTGATGTACTCGTTCCACGTCTCGCGGCTGACCTTGCGCACGATTTTTTTCATCGCGGCGTTCGCTTCGAGCAATGTCGAGTCGACCAGCAGCGTTTTGCCTTTCAGGATTTTCTTCTCGCTGGCGATTTTCAGAATCAGCAGGAAGGCTTGCTCATGCACGTCAAACGGCAGCCGGTCGCGGATGCGCGTCAGGCTGGAGTGGTCCGGCGTCTGGCGATCGCGGGGCTTTTCCGCGTTCAGCGGGCAGCCCAGGAACTCGCGCAACGCCAGACTGTCGGCGCAGCGCCACGCGATGCCGCGCTGCGAGCCGATCCCTTCGAAGTAGCCGGTCAGCAGCATGCGGAAATAGCGCCCCGGCGGGATTGACGGCCGCCCGCCGTCCTTGTAATGCGGCTCGCACAGCGCCTCGACCTCGCGGTCGAAGTTGGCCTCGGCGAGCAGGCGGTTGAGTTTCTGGTAGAACGGGCTTCCCGTCGCTTGCGGCAATTCGTCCGCCGCGATCCACAGCTCCAACTG
>JAFGJS010000020.1 GCA_016928995.1 Candidatus Sumerlaeota bacterium
ACGTCGTTTCTTCATCCTGAGAATCCATCCTTTCCGTGGTATGGATTCTCTCATTTCCCATGGTACAGATTAAAGGGGCAAGTACCAGATGAAAAGACGATGAAATATCATGAACCGATCGACGCTACTGGTCGCAAGTTAAAGCCTGGAGATATTGTAAGAATTATTGGCGTTCCTGATTTTTCAAGCGTGAGCGAAGAGATTATGCAGGATCATCTTCAAGAAACACTTCCTATCTTTCAATATCTCGTTGGAAAATATAAAAAAATCGTCAAATTTAATGAAAAGGGATTGGCTGAAATTGAATTTCGAATCCGAAAAGGCCCTCATGCAGGCATGCATTGGATTTGGATTGAATCCTGTTTATTGAGAGCGCGTCGCAGTAAAAAGTCAGATCTCAAATTCTAAAATCCATTCTTTGCGTCTCTGCGTCTTTGCGTTAAAAAAATTTGGTGTATAACCCAACAGCATGAATCCATCCACCTCATCCATCTTATCCGGCTTGAATGACGAACAACGCGACGCCGCGCAGTGCACCGCGCAACACATCGCCATCGTCGCCGCCCTCAAAGAACTGCAACAACCAACTTCCCGAAAAACCAAATCCAAACCCAACGAAGAACAACTGGAACTGTTTTGAATGGACATTATTTCAATGGTTAGCCAAAATTTCTCGCCCGAGAAATGCTCTATTTAGCAAAAATGGTTCCATTCATCATACCCCTGACTGCAATTGCATCGCCAAATCAGCAGACTTAATTTTCTTCTTCGCGCGACTCAAACAATACCGCGCCCTCGCCGCCCGCTACGACCAACGCGCCGTTTTTTTCTCGGCGCCATTTACCGCGCAGCCTTCATCATATGGCTCAATTGACGGCACGCCCTGGGTCTGTTAGATAGGAATGTGGGATGGCGACGGGGAGAACAAAAAAGCCGATCAGATAAATGGGATGGATGCCATGAAGGAAACTATTATGATTGCGCCGAGATGGACGAGAGGATCGGCGCGATTTTTTTTGCGGCGGTTGTCATGACAGTGTGCAGGTTTTGATGAAAGGTGTTTTCGGCGTTTGCGCCAGCGGGATCGGTGACGGCGCGGAGGGCGGCGAAGGAGATGCCGCGTTCGGCGCACCAGGCGGCGGCGTGATAGGTTTCCATGTCAACGAGCGGCGCATGCGTGGCGTGATAGAGTTGGCGCGCCACGCTTGAATCGATCACGCCGTCGTTGGTTGTGACGATG
Organism: Candidatus Sumerlaeota bacterium; assembly: GCA_016928995.1. Taxonomy (GTDB): domain Bacteria; phylum Sumerlaeota; class Sumerlaeia; order JAFGJS01; family JAFGJS01; genus JAFGJS01. The sequence goes on from JAFGJS010000020.1 coordinate 1,241, forward strand.
TTTTCGCGGGGCAAGTCCAGCGCGGCGCAAAGCGCGCCGGTCCATGCTTCGTCGCAGCGCGCAATGCGTTGCGGGTTGTTCCCGTCGATGGCGCGGTCGATGGCAAACAGGCGGCCGGGCGCATAGGGCGTTTCGGCGATCCAGCCGCATGAGCCGAAGAGCACGATTTTTTGCGGGGCGAGGCGCTGGACCCATGCGTTCAGGTTGCGCAGGGTTTGATCGCGGCCGACGCCCAGCCGCTCGACGCGGATCGCTTGCGGCGGCGCGTCGAGGCGTTCGAGTTCGCGGCGCAGCGGATCACGTTCCGCGCGCAGCGGCGCGACAATGAGCAGCGTCGTTTGTGCGGCAGCCACAGCTGATCCCCAATCTGGCGTCAAGCGCTTCGTTGTTTTCCGGCGGATCATCATACACCAGCCGCCAGACTTCCTGTGATTCCATGCAAAGATAATGCGTCAGATTGGGCGAGACCTCGCGCAGAAATCCGATGATCGTGCGGTACAGCTCGACGCGGAGGGGGAGGAAGTAGCGCATCTTGCCGTCGAAGCCGGGAACGAATTCGCCGGTGATGATGGTGCTGCCGGGGAAGCGTTCGCGAATAGTCCGCTTCATCGAGCGGGGGTAGCGGAAGGCGCCGAGGCTGATCCAGGCGATGTGTTTTTCCGGGTCGATGCGGCTGAAGATTTGCTGGATCACGGCGCGGTAGTTTTCCCGCCAGCCGTCGTGCCAGATCAGCGGATCGAAGTGAAAGGCGAGCTGGAAGCCCTTGGCTTGCAGCTTGGCCGCGGCGTCGATGCGTTCCTGCAGCGTGGCGGTTTTAAGCTCCTCGCGGCGGGCGATCTCCGGAGCGTTCATGGAGAAGCCGACGATGGTGTTGGGCGGCGGATCGTCCATGGCGAGGAGATGTTCGACGTGATTCGTTTTGGTTTTGAACTCGATCACGCATTGCTTGAGCGTGCGGAATGCCTCGGCGAGATACGCTGATACGCCGGTGAGCGGATCGAGGGCGAGGCTGTCGGTGAGCTCGCCGGTGCCGATGCGATAAGGTTGATCGGGATTCGCCGAGGCGAGCTCGCGGAGCTCCTGCATCAGGTCTTCGATGTTGGCGTATTGCACGAGCAGCGGATTGTTGAGATAGGCTTGCAGGATGCAATAGGTGCATTCAAGGTTGCAGTTTTGGGCGATGTTGATGATCTGGTAGTTGCAGCAGGTGGCGGACTCCACGATGCCCTGGCATGGTTTGATGAAGCGCGCAGGCCAGCGCGTGAGCAGCAGGTGACGCTTGCCTTCGGTGAGCGGATCGGGGCCGGCGTTGATCCTGTCGATCACGGCTTGCGGATCGTCGATTTCCTCGATGGGGCCGTGTTTCCAGCGTTGGATGATGTGCTGCGCAAGGCCGTAAGGCCTGGCGGCTTTATGCACGAGCAGCGTTCTGGGCCAAATCCGCGGGTTGGGCAGTTCGTCTGGCGTTGATTTAGGGGCGCTGCACATCGGTTTTCAACTTTTTGGCATCGGGCGCTGGTCTTGAGTTAAGAATGGTTTTTTTTAGTTCATGGCTGGAGCTGGGTCAACTTGATTCCAGCGGGATGGAGAAGTCGGGGCTGTATGAGATTCACACGATGGTTTCGTTTTGACATGACCTTGCGGTTGTGGTTTGTTTGCTTCCGCTGATTCAGTTTGAGATGAAGATGGGATGCTGACTCGTTCTTTTTTTTTATTCAGGGATGCTTTTTTGAGGTTCGTGAAATTTGATTCGGTGCTGTTCAATAATTTTTTCGCAGGAAAGGATCGTTGATGAGTACTTTTCAGATTTTGACGCTTTTACTTGGCGCCGCGACATTGATCGCATTGTGGATTCAGTTGTTTATGATCGATAAGACGTTCAAGGCGGATCATGAGCAAAGGCGAAAGCAGTCGACAGTCGAATATGTGAATCGGGTTCGAGCGATCTATCGACCGATTTCGGATAAAATCGTGGCGAAATTCGGCGAGCATCGCGTGATCAATGTTGAAGAATTCGGCGAAGATGATCTTGTCCATATCAAGGAGTTTTTGTCGAATGTGGAGCATCTTTCGGCAGGGGTGAATATCGGGATTTTCGATCTGATGATCATTGGGCGGATGTCGGGGAGTTATTTTTTTGAATATGCGGGAAAAATTCGGACCGTACATTAAACATGTTCGGAATTTGAAGGGCAATTCACGACTGTATCTTGAGTTTGAAATCATGTGCCGGGACTTGGAGAAATTACGGGAAAAACAGGATCATCGGGGTGACGTGATGCACTCGTGAGTAAGAGCGAAGCAAGCACGAAGGGAGAGGTGATGTTTGCGGCATTGGAGAAAAATCAACGCACGCTCCGAGCCTTTTGAATTTTACACGGCAAGCGCGCTTTGGACGGATAAACATACTTCGAAACAAATACTTGCGTTTTACTTGAATGAGGAGATCAAGGTATCATCGCGCAATTGGGCTTTTATCGATCGTTTTGTGGATTAATACATGCAGATATACTGCTGTCGCCCAGCTGCAAGGCTCATGGGATCAAGGGAAAGTCGAATGGGAAAATGCCGAGAAATGCGTTCAGGCATCCAATGGCGAGATACATGCCGATAGCGAACACGGCCCATCCAAATCCTCCACCGGAGCGTCCTCCGCCAACGGCCATGATGATTCCGGCGAACATAAGAACGACATAAAACAGCATTATTTGGGTTCCTTTTTTTTAAGAATTTTGATGATCTATCGTCCAAAAAATAACGTCAACATAATTTGTTGTTTTTGTTGTTTTTTGTTTTCATATGGATTTATTGTGGTTCTCGAAAATTTTGTCCGCATAAGCAGAAACGGCAAGTTCTCGACGCCCGCTGAAGCGGGCAAGCCGGGTATGCGGCGCCATTTTGCCTCCGAATGAATTCGGGGTCTAACTTGTATCACGCCGGCAGAAGCCGGCAATTGTCGGCCGAATTAACGTGGTGCGTAATAGCAGTGATTCCATCGAAAGGTGAGATGTTCAAAATGGGATTGAAGACGATCAGAGGGGCGCTGGAATCGGGGACGACGGGGCCTGCGCCGGAAATTGTTTGCTGGCCTGCGCAGGGGGAACCGAGCGGGATTGGGATCATTATTTTTCCAGGCGGGGGTTATGGCGGTCTGGCGGAGCATGAGGGGGCGGGATATGCGCGGCGTCTCAGCAGCGCGGGCATCGCCTGCTTTGTGGTGGAGTACCGGCTGGGTCCGCAGGGATTCCGGCATCCGGCGATGCTGGAGGATGCGCTTGCGGCGATCAGCGCCGTGCGAAGCCGGGCCGCGGAATTCGGCGTGAATCCGGACCAGCTGGGCGTGATGGGGTCGTCGGCGGGCGGGCATTTGGCGGCGCATGCAATGACGGCGTGGCGGCAGTATGAGAGCGCGGTGCCGCTACGGCCGGATTTCGGCATACTGTGTTATCCGGTGATCACTTCGCAGGAGCGGTTCACGCATGCGGGATCGATCATCAATCTTGTCGGAGAGAATGCCGCCCCGGAGCTGCTTGAAGCGGTGTCATGCGAGAGGCATGTTTCGGCGGAGACGCCGCCGTGCTTTCTATGGCATACGGGCGAGGATGTCGATGTTCCGCTGGAGAACAGCCTGTTGTATGCATCGGCGCTGCGGGAGCGTGGCGTGCCGTTCGAGCTGCATCTTTATCACCAGGGGCGGCATGGATTGGGGCTTGAAACGTCGTTCGATTGGGCTGCGGAGTGTTTACGGTGGCTCGAGCAGACGATGCAGCCGCGAGTTCCGTTGCGGCGCTGAAAGCTGAATTGCTCACCACAGTGAGCACAGAGCGACACAGAGAACGAATTTTATGCAAAGATTAAATGAACATTTCGAATCAAGGGGTGTCTACTGAAGATATGCTCGAGTGGTAGAAGGCCGAATGAATCTTCCATCCAAGGAGGGCCGAGTCATGTTTGATCGTAAAAGAAGCAAACTTTCGGGGAAAGTGTCCAAGGGATTGGAAATTGTTATCATCCTTTTGATGGTGGCGATATTCGCCGTAGCGCTTTTTTCGCTTTTTGGACATCAGCTGCAACATACCTCAGCAAGCATCATCAATAAGCTCGGCGGCCAGGAAATGATTCATTCGCCAGTAATGTATTGTATTGTATCAGAGCCCGAGCTGATTCCTCCGCCGATGAATACGGAAGAATATGATCACGTTGAGGAAAATCCGTTCTTGCCCGTCGCTCAGAATCCACTTTCCACTTTTTCCATCGATGTGGACACGGCTTCCTATGCCAATGTGCGGCGCATGATCAAGGAGGGTCAATTCCCGCCAGCCGGAGCGGTGCGGATCGAGGAATGCGTGAATTACTTCAACTATGATTATGCTCCGCCGGAAGATGAGCATCCTTTTGCGGTTCATGCCGACCTGGCGCGCTGTCCCTGGGCGCGGGAACATCGCCTGGCGCGCATCGCGCTGAAGGGCGTTGAGGTCCAGAAAGATGAATTGCCGGACAGCAATCTCGTCTTTCTGCTCGATGTTTCGGGTTCGATGGATGAGGTGAACAAACTGGGATTGTTGAAGCGCGCCTTTTCCGCATTGACGCAGAATCTTGGGCCTCGCGACCGTGTGGCGATTGTTGTGTATGCGGGTTCATCCGGAGTTGTGCTGAGTTCCACAACATGCACGGAGAACAACAAGCCTGAAATCCTCGCCGCGCTGGACCGGCTGCAAGCGGGAGGATCGACGCATGGCAGCGCCGGGATTCAATTGGCGTATCAGGTGGCTGAGCAAAACTTCATCGAGGGCGGCAACAATCGCGTGATCCTGGCGACGGACGGCGATTTCAACGTGGGCGTCTCCAACCAGTCCGATTTGGTCAGTTTGATCCAGCAAAAAGCGAAGAAGAACGTGTTTCTTTCGGTGATGGGATTCGGCATGGGCAATTATAAAGATTCGACCATGGAGAAGCTGGCGGACAAGGGCAACGGCAATTACGCCTATATTGACAGCATGATGGAGGCGCGCAAGGTGCTGATCGATGAAATGGCGGGCACTTTGCTGACAATCGCCAAGGACGTCAAAATCCAGGTCGAATTCAATCCGGTCAAGGTCGCCGCGTATCGCCTGATCGGATATGAAAACCGGATGTTGCGGACGGAGGACTTCGCTGATGACAAGAAGGATGCAGGCGAGATCGGCGCCGGCCATACCGTCACTGCGTTTTATGAGCTGGTTCCAGCCGGAAGCGCAATCCCGGGAGTGGCTGCGCCAAGCGAGCTTAAATATCAGAAAACGGCGGAACCCTCCGAGGCGGCGATGGGCGATGAGCTGCTGACGGTCAAGCTGCGATACAAGGCGCCGGATTCGGATCAAAGCACGTTGCTGGAGCTTCCCGTGATGGACCAGGATCGAACGTGGGAATCGGCGGATGAGGATTTTCAATTCGCCGCCGCGGTGGCGGGCTGGGGCATGCTGCTACGTGATTCTCAATACAAAGGCGAGCTGAGCTGGGCTTTGGTCGAGGAGCTCGCTTTGGGCGGCAAGGGCGACGATAAAAACGGCTATCGAGGCGAGTTTCTTCAGCTGGTCAAGGCTTCGGCGCTGCTTGAGCGTCCGCGGGTTGAAAATTGATTTGTTGAAACAGACACGCTTGCTGTGATACGAAGTTATCGATCCTTGTTTTTTTTCGCTTCGTAAAATCGGCCCTCTGTGTTTTCATAATTTATTGAAGTCTAGTTTCGCGATGCGCCAGCGAAGGAGTTCAACACTATGGAGTCATTGCAGATCTTAATCACCGGAGCGAATCGCGGGCTGGGGCTTGAGCTTGCGGCTGAATTTTTGCGCAGGGGCCATCGGGTCTGCGCGATCAACCGGAACACCAGCGATGCCTGGAGCGCGCTGGAAAAGCAATATTCTCAAAAAAGTTATCAAGCTCCGGGCGATGTGGCCGATGAAGATAGTATCGAAAAAGCATTGCATTGTATTGCGGTGAAATTCGGACATCTTGATTTGATTATCAACAATGCCGGCGTGCATTGGGAGCAGACGAATCCGTTGATCGAAGACGCCGATCTATCGGTATATGCGAAGACGTATGAAGTCAATTCCGTGGGGCCGCTACGAGTCGTCAAGCATTCGCTGCCACTTTTACGCCAAGGCCGTCTGAAACTCATCGCCAATATTTCTTCCGAATCCGGTTCTATCGGATCATCGCGCCGCCGAAGCGAGTATTCGTATTGCATGTCCAAAGCGGCGCTTAATATGGCTTGCAAGATCCTGCAAAACTCACTGAAGGACGAAGGTATCAAGGTGCTGGCGGTTCATCCGGGCTGGTTTCGCTCGGATATGGGCGGACCGGCGGCGCCGATCTCAACGGCGGAGTCAGCCCGCGCAGTGGCCGAGCTCTTGCTGAAGCCTGTCGATCTGGACGGTCCGATCTATGTCGATCTGCATGGCGACGAGATGGAATGGTGACATTAAAGCTCAAAGGCATGCATTAATGATGCACCACAGAGAGCACAGAGAACGATTATTTTTTGAATATCAATGAGCTCAATCTCTGTTTGCTCCGCGGCTCTGCGCGAGATAACGAAGTTGAAAAAGTTCCATTAAGATAAAATTGTTTAGGAAAGCGAAGGCGATATTTTTATGATCGACAATGAAATTCGAATCGAGATTCCGGACAGCACGATGCGTGGATGGCAGGAGATCGTTGATATTCTGGCGGAGATCATCGGTATTCCGGCCTGCCTGATTATGCGATTGATTGAGCCATATATCGAGGTTTTCGTTTCGAGCCAGAGCGAGGGCAACCCATACACTCCGGGCGATAAGGAAAAGGTGTATGGCTCCGGCTTGTATTGCGAAAGGGTGATTACGACGCTGGAAAAACTGCATGTTCCCAACGCCTTAAAAGACGATGAATGGAAAAACAATCCCGATATTCCGCTCAATATGATCTCCTATCTTGGATTTCCGATTGTATTGCCGAACGGAAAGCCGTTCGGCACCTTATGTGTTTTGGATAATCAGGAGAACCACTTTTCATCCAGCTATGAGAAACTGATGATCAAATTCCGCAATCTGATTCAGGACGATCTCGAGATCATTTATGTGAACCAATCCCTGGGTGATAAGAACAAACGATTGACAGATTATCTGATGGAGTTGCAAACTTTACGCGGGTTGAATCGGATTTGCGCCAATTGCAAAAGCATCGAAGACGCCAATGGCGCGTGGCAGCCGATCGAGCAATATCTGATCAAGCACCCCGAGGCGAATTTCAGTCATAGCATTTGCCCGCAGTGCATGAAAAAACTTTACCCAAAATCCTGTCAAAGTTCCTGAGTGAATCACAATTCGATGGAATTCATCATTGAAACAGCAGGCGAACGGCTGGACGTTTATTTATCGGACCGTCTGACAGAGCTGACGCGTTCGCGTTTGCGGCGTTTGATCGATGAGGGCGCAGTGCTGGTGGACGGCAGCCGGGCGAAAAGCGGCCTGAAGCTGAAACCCGGAATGCGCGTGACGCTGGATTTGCCGGAGCCTGCGGAATCGGGGCTGGAGCCGGAAGATCTTCCGCTCGACGTGGTGTTCGAGGACGATCAGCTGATCGTAATCAATAAGGCGGCGGGGATGGTGACGCATCCGGCGGCGGGCAATGCGACGGGCACGCTGGTGCATGCCCTGCTGTATCATTGCCGGGATTTGCGCGGCGTGGGGGATGAAAAGCGGCCGGGGATCGTGCACCGCATCGATAAGAACACGAGCGGCTTGCTGGCCGTGGCCAAGACGAATACGGCGCATGTGTCGCTGTGCGCGCAGCTGGAAAAGCACAGCATGCGGCGTGAGTATCAGGCAGTTGCGCTGGACGCATTTCGCGACGCCGAGGGCGCGGTGGACGCGCCGATCGGGCGGAATCAGCAGGATCGGAAGAAGATGGGCGTGACGCGCAAAGGCGGCCGCGTGGCCGTGACGCATTGGCGCGTGGAGCATCGAGCGCTGGGGCTGGCGCTGGTGCGCTGCCGGCTGGAAACCGGCCGCACGCATCAAATCCGGGTGCACCTGCAGTCGATCGGGTGTCCGGTGCTGTGCGATCCGGAGTATGGTCCGCGGCAAAAGACGGTCTTGGCGGTTGTGCCGAAAACGCACGAGCCGCTGCGTTCGATGCTGGCGAAAACCAAACGTCAGCTGCTGCATGCCTGCGCCTTGCGCCTGCAGCATCCCGTGAGCGGCGAGTGGATGGAGTTCCACGCTCCGTTGCCGCAAGACATGCAATGCGTGTGGGAGTATCTGCTGGGCATCGATGAGAGCGGCGGGATGGAATCGGCGGCCCAGACGTTTTGAGGAGTGCGTATGCTTCGTCGCGCGATCTGGATTTCAGCGCTGGGCGCGATGGCGCTTTGGTCGAGCGGCTGCTCTCGGCATATGGAAGTGCGGTTGATTGAAACCACGGCGTATGACAAGGGCAAGGAAAGCTGCGGCTGGAAGCGCGGTTTCCCGGATTTCTGGAACAAATACTGGGCGAGCGGCCCGCTGAAGGGCAGACCCTATTCCGGCAAGACGGCCAGCGGAACCTGGCCGCGCCAGTATTATCCTGGATTGCTCTCGGCAGATAGCCTGAAGCATCCGTTCCGAATCCCTTTTCGACTGATCTTTCCCTGGCGCTGGCTGCCGCATGACGGAACAATCGCGGCGGATACGCGCTATTATCCGTTCGGCACGGAAATGTATGTCGAGGGTTATGGCTGGGGGGTCGTGGAGGATCGGGGCAGCGCGATCCAGGGACCGGAGCGGATCGACTTGTACCATAAATCGCATCGCCAGGCGCTACGCTGGGGTCGGCGCAAGATCGATGTGGTGATTTATTTTGATGATTGATATTGCGGGGTTCATATCAACTTTGGAGTGCGCAGGCCATGCCTGCGCCTTTATGTTTTCATTCTAAACGAATGGAATTCGATCCAATTTGATCCATCATCCGGCGGAGTTTCGCCGCAACTCAAGGCGGCGGCAAGGGGGCGTAACATTCGTTAATGATGATTCAGCGGCGGGAATTGATGCGCCGTTTTTTTACTCGTCTTGTGCGGATTTTTCGCCGCAGTTGCTGAGCGGATTATCGAGCACGGCGAGGATGGATTCTCCGCCCTTGACGTGCATGCCGCGTTTAACCCGGACTTCGGCGTCGAGGGGGAAAAAAGTGTCGACGCGCGATCCGAAGCGGATCAGGCCGTAGCGGTCGCCGCGTTTGAATTGCTCGCCAGGCTTGGCGTAGCAGACGATGCGCCGGGCGATCAGTCCGGCGATCTGTTTGACGTAAACCTTGCAGCGGCCGTTGATGAATTCCACGCAGTTGCTTTCGTTGTCCGTGGATGATTTCTCGTTCATGGCGTTGAGGAATTTGCCGGGGTTGTAGTCGATGGCGCCGATCTGGCTGCCGAGGGGCGCGCGATTGACATGGACGTTGAAAATGGAAAGGAAGACGCTGACACGGCGGCATTTGCCTCCGGGAAAACCGGAATGTTCCACTTCGTCGATCTGCGTCACCTTGCCATCGGCGGGCGACAGGATCGAGCCTTCGATGCCGGGGCTTTTGCGTTCAGGATCGCGGAAGAAATATAGCACCCAACCGCTGAGCACAGCGGAAAGAAAAGCCGCGATTTCCAGCAGGCGGTTGTGTGGGTGTAGTATGATCAGGACCAACAGGGCCAGCGTGAGCAGAAAAGCAGGAACGATGAAGCGAAAGCCATCCACGGCGATGGAAAATCGTGTTTTCTCAGAGATTCGCATATCTTAGGATGATCCTTTGTTGGTCAGGGGTTTTTTGACGGCAAATGGCGGCCGGTTTGATGTAATTTACATGCTCGGCCGCCACCGCTCTGAAAACGCCTGATTTACGCAAAAATCATTGATATTACAGCGTTTATCGTTAATTCCTACATCAACATCTATCACCGCCGGGGGGTTGGGTCAAGCAAAAAAAGACATCGACCGAAGGGCAAGCCGCGCCTTGATTTTGTCTCTGCCTTCATGATCATCGCGATTTTACACTCCGGGCTTGCTTGCTCTTGCTCTCGTGTGATCAAGAGCAAGAGCGAGAGCGAGAGCGAGAGTCTATGCGTTAGACGCTTGCCTCGGTCTGTTCCAGCTGACAGGCGGCGCGTCCGACGGAATGATATTGAATGCCATGCTCGCTCATCATCTTGGGATCATAGAGGTTGCGGCCGTCAAAAATGACCGGTTCGCTGAGCATGGCTTTGATTCGCTCAAAATCCGGAGAGCGGAATTCGTTCCATTCGGTGCAGACAATCAGCGCGGCCGCGCCGTCCAGGATTTCGTAATTCCTGCATGAAAACTTCACTCGCTCATCATGATTCAGCGCCCGGGCGGCGGTCTTCATTGCGACGGGATCATGCGCGGCAATGCGGATTTGCGGGAAGCGGTCGAGGAGCTGCTGGATCAGCCAGATCGCCGGGGCCTCGCGGATATCGTCAGTGCCGGGCTTGAAAGCCAAGCCCCAGAAAGCCAGTGTTTTGCCGTTCAGTTCGGCTTCGAAGCGCTCGATGATGCGCTGGAGAAACCGCTCGCGCGCGGCCTGGTTGACCTGACAGGCGGCGCTGGTGATGAGCATGGGGTGGCCGTTTTTCTGGCCGACATCGGCCAGGGAGCGGGCGTCTTTGGGGAAGCAGGAGCCGCCGAATCCGAGGCCGGGAAAGAGGAATGTGCTGCCGATGCGTCGGTCGGAGGCCATGCCGCGGCGGACTTCGCGCACGTCGGCGCCGACTTTTTCGCAGAGTCCGGCGATCTCATTGATGAAGGAGATGCGCACGGCGAGCATGGCGTTGGAGGCGTGCTTGGTGAGCTCGCTGCTTTCGGCGCTCATGCGGATGAAAGGTTTGCCAGTGCGCAGGAAAGGCTGGTAAAGGGCTTCAAGCATGTCCAGCGCGCGGGAGGAGTCGGAGCCGGCGATGATGCGGTCGGGTTTGAAGAAGTCCTCGACGGCCGTGCCCTCCTTGAGAAACTCAGGATTGGAGGCGACGTCGAAGCCGCAGCCTGTCTGCCGGGCGATTTGCTCTTTGAGCATGCGGCATGTGCCGACGGGGACGGTGCTTTTCATCACGATGAGTTTATAGGAGTCCATGCGCTCGCTGATGGCCTGGGCGGCGGCGAGCACCTGGGTCATGTCGGTTGAGCCGTCGTCGCCGGGCGGGGTGCCGACGCAAATGAAGATGACTTCGCCGTAGCGCACGCCCTCGTCATAGTCTCCAGTGCAGACAAGGCGTCCGTCTTCCACGTTGCGCTGCAGGAGCTCCTGCAGTCCAGGCTCGTAAATCGGCGATTCGCCCTGGTTGATCATGGCCACGCGGTTCGGGTCGATGTCGATGCATTTCACGTCGTTGCCCATTTCAGCGAAGCAGACTCCGGTGACGAGTCCGACGTAGCCGGTTCCGATAATTGTCAATCGCATGCTTGCGATCCTCCTTGGATTTGCCGCGCCGCGCTTGCGGCGCGCCGGGAGTTGTAAGCGCTTACGAGCATCCCTCGCTCGAAAGAAAGAAGCGCAGTTTGCCGCTTTGCTTAATGCGTTGTTTCAGCGCCGTCAATCATAAAAAAAATGAGCGATGGGTGATCATGCGCAAACGTTGATGCGGCGGGGCTTTGGGTGAAGCAAAAAAAAGACGTTTTTTAAACAGACTTGTGACGATAGGGGCGTAATGTGCCTAAAATAAGAGTGGAGAAACCGTTCTTCGTGCTGTTTTAGATCTGGCAAGCGTATCGTGTTTTTTTTGTTTGGGATCACAGATTGACAAACCCGGTCGTCGTGGAAATACTGGCCATGAAGGACACTCATGGAAAGTAGACGACGGCTTTGTCGAAACCTCGGATTTCGGTTATTGTTGTCTCGCTGAACGGAGCGGATCGGCTGCCGATGTGCCTGGCTGCGCTTGATGCGACACAGTGGGACGACCTGGAAGTGATCGTTGTGGACAACGGCTCGACTGACGGCACGAGTGAGACGACGCGCCGTTGCGCGCCGGATGCGATCATGATCCGCAGCGAGCGGAACCTGGGATTCGCCGGGGGCAACAACCTCGGCCTGGTGCGCGCGACCGGCGATGTGCTGGTGTTGCTGAACGATGATTGCGAGGTTCGCGCGGATTGGCTGACGGAATGGATGGCCGCGGCTGACGCGCTGCCGGATTGGGGCGTGCTGGGGTGCAAGTTGCTGTATCCGGGCGGCAAGACGATCCAGCATGCGGGCGGAGTGATCGAGCCGAATGCGCTGACCAAGCATCTGGGTTACATGGAGCCGGATGACGGGCGATTTGACGAGCTGCGACGCTGCGATTACGTGACGGGCGCGGCGTTCGCGATCAAACGGGAGGTGATGGAAAAAATCGGATTGCTGGATCCGGAATATTTTCCGATATATTTTGAAGAAAACGATTATTGCGCGCGTGCGGCGCGCGCGGGATTTGGAGTGTATTACGTTCCGCGGGCGGTTGTGATTCATCATGAGTCAATGACGACGAAGAAATTGAGTTTCGGCTTTCTGTGCAAATATCATCGCAACCGGTTGCGTTTTATGATCAAGAATTTCAGCGCTGAAGAGCTGCGCCGGGCCATGCGGCAGGAGGCGAAATGGCTCATCGGGCATCGTCCCTGGGATGTCGCCTTGCCCTTGTTGCGGGCGTATGGGCATTGTTTGCTGCGGGCGCCGCGGCTGTATCGCGCACGAAAAGAGAACCTGGCATGAGCAAAATCCTCCTCATCGGAACCGGTCCGCTGCTCGAGCCGGGAGTGCGTTTTTTCAGCGGCCAGTGCATGCGCACGCTGCATTTCATGCAGCCGCTGCTGGATATGGGCCATGAGGTGCGGTTGGCGATTCATCCGATCTCGGATCTTCATTTTGATCCGAAGACAACGGCGGTCAGCGAGGAGGCGCAACACGGGGCGTTGCGCTATCTGAAGCTCAACTCGAACACCGAGCGGTTGATCATGCCGGCGTTGCAGCTGGCGCATGACGCATTCGAGCCGGACTGCGTGATCGGAGTGAATCCGTTTCCGTCGCATCTGGCCTGCCGTCTGCGGACCAACGTGCCCGTGTGGTGCGACATGAACGGTTACGCGATGGTGGAGGGCCAGACGCGGGCGCATGTTTACCAGAGCGACGATTGTCTGCCGCATTTTCATCGTCGCGAGCTCAGCGTGCTGCGGCGGGCGGACAAGATCAGCGTGGTTTCGCGGCGGCAGTATTTCGCCGTGCTCGGCGAGCTGGCGATGGCCGGACGGTTGAACCGGCACACGTTCGATTATGATTTCGGGGGCTGCATTCCGAATGCGGTGAATCCGCATTTCATGCAGTTTGATCCGAACTACGAGCGTCCGCGAGTAAATGGAGAGTTTCGCGTGCTGTGGTGCGGCGGATTCAACACCTGGACGGACGTGGATTTTCTTTACGATGCGCTGACCGCGGCGATGGAGCGCAATCCTTCGATCCGGTTCATCGCCACGGGCGGTGTGATCGAAGGGCACGATGAGAAGACATTCGTGCGCTTTCAGGAGCTCGTGCAAAGCAGCCCGTATGCGGATCGTATCGAGCTGCTGGGGTGGGTGGAAAGCGAGAAGGTGGACGAGCTGCTGCTGTCGTGCCAGCTGGGGGTCAACGTGGACGCGCGCAACTATGAGACGATGTTTGGCGCGCGCAACCGGATCACGACGATGCTGGCCTGCGGGCTTCCGGCGTTGACCACGCTGGGCGCGGAGATCACGGAGGACCTGCGCGAGGAGGGCGTGGCGCTGACTGTGCCGCTGGGGGATCGGGCGGGATTCACCGAGGCGATCCTGCACGCTGCTGAGGAGCCGCAGAAGCTCTCGGAACTCGCCCGGCGCGCGCGCGAGTTTGCGCTGGAGGAATATGAGTGCGCGAGCACGATCCGCGCCTGCCTGGATTGGACTGAACGACCGCAGCTGGCGCCGGATAATGCGGCGCGGCTGGAGCTGCCCGGCGATCCGGATGCGTCGTTGACGTTGCGGCCGCTGAACGGTGTGGACTGGATTTTAGCGGAGCTCGAGCGCCATACGATGCAGCGCCTGGTGGAAAATACGCGCGACCTGGAGCTGATCCGGAACAAGCCGTGGTACCGCATCCTGCGTTCGATCAAGCGGATGTTTCGCGGAGGCAATGCTTAAGCAGAATCGAATTTTATGATGACGACACAGTGGCCGAAAAATAATCCTGCGCGGATTTGGATGCTGTGCGGCGGACCTTCGCCGGAATATGAGGTTTCGTTGTCCTCAGGGCGAGGGGTTACGCTGGCGCTGGATCGCGGGCGCTATGCCGTGCGGCCGGTTTGTGTGCGGCGCAATGGCGATTGGTGGCTTGCACGGCAGGAGTTCGGCGAGGCGGATGATCCATCGAAGCTTAAGGCGGTGTTTGAAAGCTTCGCGCAGGAAGAGCCGGATCAAAGCATCGAAGTCGTTCCACCGCAGGAACTGGCCGCGCGCATGAATGCGCTGCAGCCCGATTGCGCGTTGAACATGATCCACGGCGAGTTCGGCGAGGACGGTTCGCTGCAGGCGCTGCTGGAGCTGTTGGGATTGCCTTGCACGGGATCGGATGCGCTGGCCAGCACGCTGACGATGGACAAGTCATTGACGCAGGCGTTGCTTGCGCGGCGCGGGATTCCTGTGCCGGCGTATCTGGCCGTGGAATATTCGGCGAAGGCTGAGGCGGGATTGTTGAGCGAGGCGCTGGATCAATTCGGGCTGCCTTGTTTCATCAAACCGGGCAACACGGGATCGAGCGTGGGCGTGCATCGGGTGGAAACGCCTGAACAATTTCCCGAGGCGCTGCGGGATGCGGCGCAATACAGCAAGGTCGTCATGATCGAACAGGCGATCAGCGGCGTGGAGGTTTCCTGCGGCGTGCTGGAGCGGATCGGCGACGGCGGGAGCCTGGAGCGCGTCGCGTTTCCACCAACGGAGATCGTGCCGCGCAACGCCGCTTTTTTCAATTACGAGGCGAAATACGTCGCGGGCATGACCGATGAAATCACTCCGGCGCGGCTGCCGGAGGATGCGATGCACGAAGTCCAGCGGCTGGCCGTGGAGACGCACACGGCCACGGGCTGCGAGGGATTTTCACGAGTGGACATGATCGTGCAGGACGGCCAGCCGTATGTGATCGAAATCAACACCGTGCCGGGCATGACGCCGACGTCGCTGCTTCCGGCCGGGGCCGCGGCTCATGGAATCTCCATGACGCAGCTCATGGATCATTTTATCCAACACGCCTGGCATCGGGCGAATCGGGTTTAGCCATCGTTCGCAGATCTTTTTCAATGCGCCATTTTTAAAGACACGATACAAAGAACCGGTTTTATAAACTATGTAAATACAATCGTTTAATCTCTGTGCGCTTCGAGTGCTCAGTGCGAGAATCACAATTTATAGAGGTTCCCTTCAATCTTTTTTGGCCGCACGGGCGTCCAATTTAAATCACTGATGTTACGCCGCGAGTGTTACCTTGGACTGCGCAGGCCATGCCTGCGCCTTGTACAAACGGGATTCGGTCCATCATACGGCAGTCTTTCCGCGCAACTCAAGGCGGCGGCATGGCCGCCGCAGTCCAAAGTAGCTGAGATGCGTAACATCAGTGATATAAATATAAGGATGTTATTACGGCGTCAGCGCGGTCAGGCGCGGCGATTTCTTTTCAGTTGTGTTTTCCGTCGCGGAACCAGCATAATAACTGATGTTACGCAGCCCGATGAGTTTTGACCGGATGAACAGGATCGGCAGGAAGTCGCTGTTCGAGAGGGGCGCGACGGGCTTTGATGAAAAACGCTGATTGGACGAGGTTTGTCCATCGAAATCCGTCCGCATTGGATTCTCGTCCTCATCCAATCCATCCTGTTGATCTTGTCAAAAAAAAGCGCATTTGCGTAACATCCGATAATAAGACAAAAATTTGCTTGATTCACTTTGGATGGGGAGGGCGGGAAATGTCTTTAAAAGAGCGCATCAATGAGGAGCTGAAGACCGCGATGAAGGCGAAGGATGCGGATCGTTTGAATGCGATCCGTTCCCTGCGTGCGGAGCTGCTGAAAAAAGAAAAGGAGAAAGCGGGTTCGGAGGCGGATGACGAGGCGATTCTGGCGATGGTCAAGCGGCTGGTGAAGCAGCGCAAGGAGTCGATCGAGATGTTCAGCCAGAATGGGCGCGAGGCTGATGCGGCGAAGGAAGAAGCGGAACTCAAGGTGCTGGAGGAGTTTCTGCCTGAAGAGTTGAGCGAGGCGGAGTTGGACGCGATTATCGCCGAGGTGATCGCAGCGGCAGGAGCGTCCTCGGCGCGGGAGATGGGTCCGGTAATGGGGCAGGTGATGGGGCGTTGCAAGAAAACCGGCAAAAATTTCGATGGAAAAGAGGTGAACGTCAAAGTCAGGTCGGCGTTGGGCGGTTAGGCGCTCCAAAAAAATCGCTTTTTAGCTTCTGTCCCGGCGCCGATGAAATATCTATGCCGGGAACTACGTCCGGATACCTGACAATCAACATCGGAATTGCATGGTACGCCCCAGGCTTTTAGGGACGGGGAAGAAGGAGTGCGCCATGAATGATCGCAACGTGAGTGTCATTATTCGGCCGGTTGAAGCGGGAGGAGCGCTGTTTTGCGCGGAGCGGCTGGAATTGCTGCGGGAAAATTTGAGGCATACGATCCAAGGCAAGGATGAACAGCTGGAGGTGCTGTTGATCGCGCTGGTTGCGGAGGGATCAGTGCTGATGGAGGACATTCCGGGGGTTGGGAAGACGACGCTGGCCAAGGCGCTGGCGCGCAGCATCGACTCGATGTTCAGCCGGGTGCAGTTCACGCCGGATTTGCTGCCGGCGGACATCCTGGGCGGTTCGATTTACAATCCCGTGAAGGGCAAATTTGAGTTCCGGCATGGGCCGGTTTTCTGCAACGTGCTGCTGGCGGACGAGATCAATCGCGCTTCGCCGCGCACGCAGTCGGCGCTGCTGGAGGCGATGAGCGAGTGTCAAGCCACGATCGAGGGCGGCCGGCACGATCTGCCGCGGCCCTTCATGGTGCTGGCCACGCAAAATCCGGTCGAGTTTCACGGCACGTACCCGTTGCCCGAAGCGCAGCTGGACCGGTTCCTGATCACCATCGACCTGGGGTATCCGGACGCTGAGACGGAGACGGACATCCTGTATGCGCAGGCGGATTATCATCCGCTGGAAACGCTGGAGCCGGTGGTGCGGCGCGATGAAATCTATGAGATTCAGGCCATGGCGCGGCAGGTGCGCGTGGACCGGAGCGTGGCGGAGTACATCGTGGAGCTGATCAATCGTACGCGGCATGACGCGCGGCTGAAGCTGGGCGCGAGTCCGCGCGGTTCGCTGATGCTGTTTCGCACGGCGCAGGCGGCGGCGCTGGTGGACGGGCGGGATTATGTGCTGCCCGACGACGTGCAGCGCCTGGCGCCGTACGTGCTGGCGCATCGCGTGACGCTGACGAGCAAGGCGCGCTACAGCAGCGTAACGAAAAAAGATGTGATTCAGGACATCCTGACAAGCGTGCGGGTTCCGGCGTAAGGCATCCCCGCATTTGAAGAATGCGCCCGGAATTTCCTGAAACGATGCTTTGTTGAAAAGTTTTTTCGTACTCGTACTCAGCGTAGCGGCGCTCGTACTCGTACTCGAATTGATCACAATCTCGCTCGTTTGAAACTGATGTTCGAGAACGAGGACGAGGACGAGCGAGATTTCCCAAGGTTTTCATCAGTGCACTAAAACGTCTAAACCAGAGCCTCTCGCAGGGTCTCAACGACCAATATCTGCTGCTCTGCGGTCATGTCCGGATAGAGCGGCAGCGTGATTTCACGATCGACGTAATCCTCTGTCTGCGGCAACCGCACGCCGGCCGCGATTTCGCGATACGCGCTGAACCAATGGATCGGCGGATAATGCACGCTCGTTTGCACGCCGCGTTGATGCATCCGGTTTCGCGTCTCGTCGCGCCGTTCACCATCCGCGTTTCGCAACAGCACGGGAAAGACGTGATTCACCGAGAGAGGTCGATCCTTGAGAAACGGCAGCTCCACCTCCGCGCAATCGCGCAGCAACTCCCGGTAACGCTCCGCCAATTCCGCGCGGCGCCGGTTCGCGTCCGGCAGCTTTTTCAGCTGCTCCAATCCAATCGCTGCGCGAATTTCATCCATGCGGTAATTGAAGCCCAAACCTTCCACGTCATAGCTCATCGCCTTGGCTTCATGGCGCTGCCGGGTTTGCGTGGTCATGCCATGCGAGCGCAGGCTGCGCGCCAACTCCGCCACTTCAGGATCCCGGCAGATCAGCATGCCGCCCTCGCCGGTGGTCATGTTTTTGTTCGGGAAAAAACTGAAGCAACCCGCCAGGCCAAATGCGCCAGCGAACAACCCCGCCTCCAGTTTCAGCAATGGCGCATGCGCCGCGTCTTCGATTAAAACCAGCCCCTTGGCCTCGCACCATTCGCGCACCGCCTCCGCGTCGGCGGCATAGCCCGCGTAATGCACCAGCATGACGCCTTTGACGCGCGGCGTATAAGCCGCTTCATACTGCTCAACGCCCGCCAGGGGATGCGCCGGAGAAGCGATGTCCACCAGCACCGGCTTGGCGCCCACGTAGCGGATCGCATTCGCCGTGGCCACGAACGTCAGCGCCGGGCACAGCACCTCGTCGCCTGGACCGAAACCCGCTGCGATGCACGCCAGATGCAAAGCGGCCGTGGCGTTGCTGACACCTACGGCACGCGGCGACTCGTGCGCCTCGGCCCAGACGCGCTCAAACTCCGCCACGCAAGGGCCATTGGACAGCCAGCCGCTATCGATCACGGCTTTTGCCGCGCGCGCCTCGGCGCCATCGAAATTCACATCGCTTAAGGGAACTCGCCACTCCATCGGGCAGGGCCTTTCTGGGAAAAATTTACAGTTAGGGCATCTGGAGCCTTTAATCTTCACCACAGAGCGCACAGAGAACACAGAGGATTTTTTTTGTGCTGTGAACGCGTTTATTTAATCGCTGCGCAGGACACGATCACAATTCATTTTTTTGCGAATCAATCGCTCCTGGGCCAGAAAAACCGGCCTATTGTTCAATCCCGTTCGCGCTCAAGCGTTCCAAGCGCAGCCACTCGAAGCACACCGCAAGCGTGCGCGCGTCCTGAGCGCCGGGCAACACATCCTGAACCGCCGGGCAATGCTCAAATTCAAATGTCAGCTCGTTCGATCCTTCAACCAGCGCTTGCTCCGGAAGCGACACGGAATACTCCTGCATCCCCTGCTTCAGTTCCAGCCGCCCGGCGTCCTGACCGTTGAGCGATAAACGAATCGATTGTCCCGGCCAATCCGGATAAAACAGCGGATCGCAGCGCAACGTCAAACGCAAAGGACCAACCTCGCGCAAATGAAATCGCGCATGCGCTTGCTTCGAAACGGCCCAACGGTAGCCAGAACCGTCATTTTTTTCGGCCAAGCCCCAGCCCGCTCCGATGAAATCCGGCGCGTCCTCGCCCATCATCCACGTTCGCTGTTGATCCACCAGGGCCGGATAAACGATCTCATCCTCGCGGATCGGCTCGAGGCGGATCCAGTCGAACAGCGCCGAACGCATCCGCACGTCCGCGCGCGATTCCGGATAATAATCGCCGTACACTTCGCTGATGCGCATGCATGTGTCGAATTCAAACTCCAACCGGTTCAAACCCGGGCGAAACATCGACGCATGCACCGTCAGCGAAGCTTGACCGAATTCATCCCCCAGCGCGATGCGCCCCGCCTCGCGGCCGTTCACGCGCAGCGTGAAAGCCTGCGGCTGCATGCCGGGATAGATGAAGGCCTGGGCGCGCGTCCGAACGCGGAAGTGATGGACTTCCGGCAGCCAGAGCCAAATTTCGCTCGTTTGCGCCGTGCCGTAACGATACGCCTCCGGCCGGTTTCGATCCGGGATGTCGCGAAGATCCCAGCCCGGACCGATGCATGCAAAACTCTCATCGCCAATCGCGATTGTCAGTCCATTCCGCCAGGCGCCCAAGGCGCGCTCCTTCACGCCGGGAAGCTGGCCGAGCTCTTCCGGCGGAAAATTATGCCACGCATCGATTTGAAAATGCCGCCGGTCGAGCTGGCCGAATTGTGAAAGCCATTGAAACATCGCATAGTCATGATCCGGATATGTCACGATCACGAAACGTTCGTGTTGAGCGGCCGCCTCTTTCAATCGCTCCAGCGACATCCCCGGATTGATCAAGGGATTCGGCAGCTCCATGCGCTTGCAGTAATACTGGCAACAATACAATTCCAGCCCGTCGGGAACGATCAGCGCCGTCTCAGGACCGGCGTCCCGGACAAATTGCGCCAGCGCCCGCCAGTTCCAGCGCTCCGAGGGCTGGATGAAAATCAGCGTCAGCGAAAATGCACACAGCGCGCTTGAGACAGCCAGACGCCGGGGCAATGAGGGCAGGCATTTCAACCAAGCAACGCCCGCTTCCGCGCAACCCAGCGCCAGCACGGCATAATACAGGCTGAAAAGATGAATCAGATAGCGCGACGAAACCCAATGATCCTTGAGCTTGAAGAACAACAGCAGCGCCGCCAGCGTAACCGGGCAATGCAGCGCGACATACGCTCCGAGCCAGGGGCGCTTGCGCCAAAGCTGGATCAATCCCCATGCCGCAAAGGGAATGAAAAACAGCGAAGCCGGAGTATTCCACGGCAGCCAAATAATATCCCACTCATGATAACCAATGCCAAAAATATTCGACTGACGGAAAATCGAACTCCAACTCCACTCGCCAAAATTCTCCCACGGCTCCTCGCTCAGCGCCTCTCCCACGGCGCCCCTGCGCAGCACCGGAAACAGCGCCGCCGCCGCCAGGGCGATGAGCGTGGCCAGCAACGGCGCCCAATCCAACCCCGCCGCCCGCTTTCCGTCTTCCGCGTCGAGCGCGTTCGGGCGCCGCCAAACCCAGGCCGCCGCGAACAATGCGTTCGCCGCCAGAAAAATCAGCGCGAAATACAACGTTCCGGCTCCAACAATGGACGCCGCCACAAAACCCCCCAGCCATTGCCAGCGCCAGCCGCGAGACTCCGCCGGCGTATGCAGCGCCGTGAGAAAACATCCCTGCGCCAGCATGGTCGCCAGCAGGAAGAGCATATACGGACGCGCCTCCTGCGAATACCGCAGCATGAACGCCGAGCAAGCCGTCAGGGCCGCGGCGCTCAGCATCGCCTCGCGCCGGCGCCCAAATCCCCGCAACAGCAATCCCGTCAGCCACGCGGACGCCAGAATGGCCAGCGTTCCCCAGATGCAGGACGGCATGCGGCCCGCGCGTTCGCTCTCGCCGAGTAGCCGCAATGCAAAATGAAGAATATAATAATGCAGCGGCGGCTTATTCGTCGCGATCCCGGTATGCACCTGGTCCAGCGGCAGCGCCGCCGCCGTCATGCTGCGAATCTCATCGTACCAAAAGCTCGACCGGTCCAAATCATGATACCGAAGCCCAAATCCCAACGCCGCGATCACGCCCAGCGCGATCCACCACGCAGCGCCAAAGCGGGGTGTGCTCGAAGGGCTTGCCACAATGTCAGCGGAACCGGAATCCATCATCGGCAAACGACGTCAAACCTTTCACTTAAATCAGCCACAACTTCAAAACCGCACGCCGCGAAAGTCAACAACCAACCGTAAAAACCATGGGCGCCGGCGTCCGGCGCAGCTGCAAAGGAGACTGGACAAGCCGGATCGAAACAGGCAGGTTAATCCGACCCTTTGGAGGAAGAAGCATGAGCCAGCACAAAAAACTGCTTTTCGTCTGCCTTGGAAACATCTGCCGCTCGCCGGCCGCCGAGGGAACCATGAAACGCCTTGTCGAGCAAGCCGGCCGCCAGGATGAATTTTTCATCGACTCCGCAGGCACAGGCCGCTGGCACGTCGGCGAACTCCCCGATGAACGCATGCAGCGCGCCGCCGCCGCGCGAGGACTCCTGCTGGACAGCCGCGGGCGCCAGATCAAAGCCCAGGATCTGGAGAGCTTCGACCTTATCCTCGCGATGGACTCCGAAAATTATCGCAACATTTTAGACTTGGATCGAACGGGCAAGTATCACGATAAAGTGAAAATGATGTTATCCTATCTGGACGGCGACGGCCCTAAGGACGTGCCTGATCCCTACTATGGCGGCTCCGACGGTTTTGATCGGGTGCTCGATCTTCTCGAGAAGGCCTGTTCCAGGCTCCTCGCCTCGTTCGATGAAAAATAGAACGTCGCGCCGTCAGCTCGACGCCATGAATGCTTCGTGAAAAACGACAGTTCCTTGCGGCGCTGTTGCGCCAAACGGCAAGACCAGAAAAACTTCAGGCGGCACGCCCTCATGAAGCAGCCCCGGATCATGCTTAAAACCAAATCGCTGGTAATAATTCGGATCCCCGACCAGTGCGCAACCCTTGCCGCCCAGCTCCTTTATCATCGACAAGCCCTCATTGACCAGGGCCGTCCCAATGCCCTGCCTGTGCAGCTCCGGCAAAACGGAAACAGGGCCGAGGCCATACCAATCTTCGGTCCCGTCAGAAATCGTCACCGGTGAAAAAGCGATATGGCCCACGATCCGGCCGTCGAGCTCCGCCACCAGCGATAGCGTCAACACGCCAGCGGCGCGCAAGACGTTGATGATGAATTGCTCCGTATGATTGCTGATCGGCAGCGTCTTGAAGGCGGCGATTGTGACCTGCGTGATCGCCTCATGGTCCGCAGCATGTTCTTTTCGAATGATCATTATGGGCTCCTGTTCGTGATAAGGGGCCCTAAAATCACTCTTTTTCGCAGCATCCTCAAGCTCAATGCGCGCCGCGCCCATGTCATTGTCAACTGCCGGCGAAAACAGGTTTGAAGCGTTATTAAGGCCCGCAGGGCATCCATGGAAGATGCGTATTTGTAAGGCGTTTTGAGGCGATGATGAAAATATCACGGCATGCACTTTACAATTGACGGCAGGTGTGCTTTTTTGCTGAACTGTTACTTTGTCTGGGTTGTCTCGCTTTTTTTATGTAAACGAGGGGGAAGCATTCATTCGCGACGAAATTATGGTTTCGTCCGGGTGTCTTTCATGTCACTGTCAGCGGTTCATAATCCTATCATCAACACTGGCGCTTGCGATGACGCGCTGCGCCTGAAAACGGCTGGCGGGATCATGAAATGTAACCGTCCGTTTGATCACGTGAGGCATCGCGCAATTCATCGGTCATTCGTCCGGCGCTTCCTGTTCGTCATTCAACTTACGCGAAAATTTTTATATTTTTATATAATGTTTCATTTCAAAATGAGAGGGGCGGCAATCATGAAAGGCAAACATTCAACCGTGTGCGGTTTTGCAGCTGTGATCTTATTTTTTATGATGGGTATTGCGTCATTTGGTCAGTATGAACAGACCTTTGCCACGGTCAATTTTGGCGGCGGTCTGGCTTCTTCCTCATCGTTCGAGATTTGCGACGCCATCGTGCTGATGGGCTCTGGCGGGGAAGCGCAGTCGGGGGAAGACTATTCGATCAGTTCACCGACGACGGTTGAGCCGACGACATCGACCGTGACGACGTTGACCATGTCGAAAAATCCGGCCGATTCGGGCAGTTATTTGACGCTGACGGCGACTGTGACCGTCGTGGAGACTTCTTCGGAGGCGCCCGCGGCGGCGCCGGCGGGCTCGGTATTGTTTTATATGGATAGCGGGTATCTGGGCAGCGCGCCGCTGGATGCCCAGGGAGTGGCGCAGTATGTCGTACTGCTCGATAGCATTGGCGTCGGCTCCCATACGGTGTATGCGAGTTATGGCGGCTCCGGCGGTTACGGATCGAGCGATGACACGGATACGCTGGAAGTGGTCGCGGCTGTGCCGGTGATTGAGCTGACCACGACGCCGACTCCGGTGTATGAATGGTTTTACACGACAATCTTAGGCAGTGTTTCTGCCGAGGCGGCGGGCACAACGCCGACCGGCACGGTTTCCTTGTTGGAATACGGCACCACGCTCACCGTGCAGACGCTCGATGGGGATGGCGGTTTCAGTTATGATTTGGGCTATCCGTCTCCGGGCGCGCATGAGATCGTGGCGGTCTACAGCGGCGACGTCAACTACGATGACGGCGTGACCACTTTCACCTTTGATGTTCTGCCTTTGCCGCAAAGCGTGGTTGTGACGCTGGTCGAGGATGAGGATGACGACGACTACACCACGGGCGACCTTTCGTTGCGCGAGGCGCTGGAGATCGTGGATTGGGGCGGCACGATCACGTTCGCTCCGAACGTGACGGGCGTGACGACGCTGACGCTGGGCCAGCTGGATATTTGGTATGATGTGTCGATCATCGGCCCGGGAGCGGATGTGCTGGCGCTTGACGGCGATTATAACAACCGCGTCATGTGGATTGGCACCGAGGGTTATCTCAACGTCTACATCAGCGGTCTGACCTTTCAGCATGGAGACGAATACGAAGACGAGGGCGGCGGCATTTGCGCCTATTATACGGATCTCACACTGGAAGATTGCGTCATCCGGGAAAATGGATGGGATCTCGATGTTGGCGGCGGCATTTACCTGTATGAGTCGTGGGCCACGCTGAACAACTGCGAGATCACGGAAAATTTCTCTTATTATGAGGGCGGCGGCATCTACCTGGAGTATACGATGGCCACGCTGAACAACTGCGAGATCACTTCGAATATCTCTGAATATTATGGCGGCGGCGGCATTTACCATTACGAGGGGTCTTCTGAATCAAGTTCGGATACACTGGTCATTCGTCGATGCCTGATTGATGGGAATATCACGTGGGAAGGCTATGGCGGCGGTATTTATATCGATGGCGGTTTGTTTGGCGAAGACGACGCGCCCAGCATGGCTCCTGCGAGAGCGACGCCTGGCGGCGGATCGTACGGCTCCGTCGAAATGCTCCCGGGCGGCGCTTACATCACGGAGAGCGTGATTTCCAATAATTATTCCTACGTTTTCTCATATGAAGGCGGCTGGGGCGGCGGCATGGAACTTGACGGCGCGGCATGCTATATCAGCGACAGCCGCATCAGCAATAATGCCACGATGGCGCCGTATGACTACTACGAAATGCCTGGCGGCGGAGGCGGCGTTGACGTGTATGAAAGCTATTTTGCCGCGGAACGCTGCACGTTCGATGGAAACAACGCGGATGAGGGCTTTGGCGGGGCGATTTTGAATGATGCATATGGCTATCCGTCTTTGGTGCAGCTGACAGATTGCACGATCAGCAGCAACAGCGCCACCTACGCTGGCGGCGGCGTGATGAACTGGACCGTTTACGGCCCCACCGCGCCGGCGGAGGATGGCGTGCTGCCGGCTTCGATGATTATGCCTTATTATCCCGTGGCATATGCGGTGATGACGAACTGCACGGTAGTGGGCAATGTGATTGATAATTCAGGATGGCCGGTCGAACCGCCATATGCTATCGGCGCGGGTTTGCACGACTGGGTGGAATTTTACGGCGGCGACGGCGATACGGTGAACGCGCCGGTCTCCAAGTCTTCCGTGCCGGAATATCTGACGACACAGACATTTACTCTTGAGAACTGCATCGTGGCGGGCAATTACGGCACGACGGACACGTGGGCGGTCTATGATGTGGGGACCGATTATGTGTTTATCAGCAATGGGCATAATTTGATCGGGAATATGCTCGACGACATCGGTTTCACGACTGCGACGGAGCAGCTGACGGTTCCGCTGGATGAAGTGATTGAGCTGGAGTTAGCGGACCATGGCGGCTTTGCGCCGACGCATGCCTTGTTCTATAGCAGCCCGGCGTATAACACGGGCGACAATGACGCCGTGACCACGGTGATGTTCGACGGTCCGCCTTACCTGGATCAGACGGGCATGCCGCGCATTATTTTCGGCACGGTGGACATCGGGGCGGTGGAGTACGCTCCGCCGGAAATCGGCGTGGATCCGCTGACGCTGGATTTCGGATCGCAAAACATCGACGACGGTCCCGTGACGCTCGAAGTGCTCATCGCCAGCGCGGGCGCGGATGAACTGGTCTTCACGACCGGCGGCGTTTATCTGACGGGCTCCAACGCGTTCCAGTTCGATCCGTTGCCGGATCTGTCGCCGATGGATCCCGGCACGACGCGGACGTGGAGCTTGACTTTCGATCCGTACAGCGTGGGGACGCTGACTGCGCAGCTGATCATCTTGTCCAACGCCGTGACTTCGCCCAGCGTGACTGTGAGCATGACTGGCGAGGGGATTACGGCGGAGATCGGGGTTGATCCAATGACGCTGAACTTCGGCGAGAGGGATGTCGATGACGGCGCGGCGGCTTTGGATCTGACCATTTCCAGCGTGGGCACGGACGATCTGGAATTCACTTCGGGCGGTGTCTACGTCACCAGCGCCCTTGGACAATTTGCCTTGGATCCATCGGCGGATCTTTCGCCGATGGCGCCTGGCACGACGCGCACCTGGCAGCTGACTTTTGATCCATCGACGACGGGGGTGAGCGGGGGCAGCCTGACGATCAATTCGAACGCGCAGACCTCGCCGACCGTCGTAGTCATTCTTACGGGCGTCGGCACGCAGGGTCCGCAGATCACGATCCTCCGCGACGTGTCCGTGGTGCAGGGCGGCAATGAAATCACCACGGCTGTGGCTCAGGTCAGCGACACCGAGGATCCAGCCGGGAGCTTGTCCATCGATATGATCCGGCCGGACGTGCCGGGGCTTGCGGTGACGCTCACGAACAACGGCGGGATCATCGAGGCTGTCGTGCAGGCGGACGCCGGCGTCAGCACCGGTGTTTACACGATAACGGTGATCGTGATGGATAGCGATGAGCAGACGGCCGAGGATTCTTTCGACATCACGGTGCTTTCGCCGCTGCTGGCGCGGTACTTCGCGGATGGCCAGGTGAATATCGACGATGATAATGAGCTCAACTTTGAGACTTTCCTGATGATCTTTAATCCGGATGAATCGGAGACGGCGGAGATTGAAATCACGCTGTACTTTGAAAGCGGCGATCCGGTGGTTCTGAATACGCAGGCGGCTCCGATGCAGCGCCGGACGATCAATCTGGGCAATGCGCTGGCGCAACTGGATCTGCACGGCGTCCTGCGTTTCGGCATTCGCCTGCTTTCGACGAACAATGTGCCGATTGTCACGGAACGTTCGATGTATTGGAATCCGGGCGGCATTTACCGGGCGGCAGGCACGTCGAGCGCCGGCGCCGCGGAGCTTTCCAATATCTGGCTGCTGGGCGAGGGAAGCACGACGCTCAATCGCCAAACGGAACTGGCGATGATGAATCCGAGCGCAACGGATTCCGTGGTGCGGATTCGTTGGCTGCCGGAAGACGGGGCGATGCAAGACACGATCACCACGGTTTCGGCGCGGAGCCGCGTGACGATCAACGCCGCTGATATTGTCGGAGTTGATAATTTCTCGGCAGAGATCGTTTCAACCAACGAGCAGCCCATCGTGGTGGAGCGCACCATGCACGGTCCGGCGTACGGCATTCCGCGGTTCTGGGGTCATACGGTGCTGGCGCATCCTTCGGCCAGCCCGGAATGGCTGTTCTGCGAGGGCGCCACGCATAGCAACTTTGAGACGTTCTTTACGATCGGCAATCCGACTTCGGACACGGTGACCGTGAATCTGGACTTCACGTTGCCCGGCGGAACAGCCGTGAATAAGCAGGTCGAGATTCCGGCTTATCGCCGCTACACCGTGATCACTGAGCGTGATTATCCGGAGCTGACGGATCAGCCTGAATTTTTCACGCGCATCTCGTCGGCGGGCGGCGAGGACATCATCGCCGAGCGGTCAGTGTACTTCAGCCTGTTCGGCGGCGACCGCAACGCCGGAGCGGCGAATCTTGGCGCCACGGCGGCGCGGCCGATGTGGCTGATGGCCGAAGGCGCTGTCGGCGGCGGCTCTCTGTTTGAGACGTTCATCCTGGTGAGCAATCCGAACGACGCAGCCGTCGATGTGGAAATCACGCTGTTCCCGGACAACGTGCCGAATGAGACGATTAATCTGACGATTGATCCGCACCGGCGCGCGACGGTGAAGGCCAATGATTACCTGCCCGGCGATTTGGGGACGGTTTCGTTCGCCATCCTCGTGCGATCGACGGGCGGTGAAAACATCATTGCCGAGCGGGTGATGTACTTCCAGGGCGGGCTTGATGTTCCGCGCGCCGGATCGCATTGCTCGAGCGGCGTCGCCCCGTAAGTCCTTCGGCGCGACATCATGAAATCAATGCGCGGGGAGAGGCTAAAGCCTCTCCCCGTTTTTTTCTTGCCGGCAGCAGGGCGGGATGAGCGATGAATCATCAGGAGCTTTTCAAAGTTTGTTCGGCGTGGTTCCTCTTCGCTATTCGCTATCGGGATCGGGATCGCAATCGTCGTTGCCATCGCTTTTTTCGATAGCGATTTCGATCGGATCGGAAAAGACTTTAGCAAGATCTCCGAAGAATCGCGGGGCGAGAAAAAATACAGCTTGCCCCATCAGATGGTTCTTCCGATAATCCATGTGAGCCGTGTCTTGTGCGCCGGAAGCGGTTTCGGCGTGCGGGAGCATTGGCGCCATCGATGAAAAATCCATTCAGGGACAATTGATTCATGACGCGGAAACACGCTGTTTTACTGTGTCTTTTGTTCATGATTCTGCTTTTGCCACAAGGCTGCAAGAATCGGCGCTCGCAGCCCTATGAACGCTTGAACGTATCAAGCAAGCCGATGGAGATTATTCCCCAGGATGCCGATACGCTGGTGCGGATCAACATGAAGGATTTAATGCAGGGCGCGTTTGCCCGCGAGGTGGCGTTGCGTTATTTTTCTCCCAAGGAATTGCTCGCCACTCCTCCCCCGCCGACGATCTCCGAATTTGAACAAGAGCTGAAGCAGCCGGTCATGGCGCCGTTTGAAGGCGCGCTTCCGATGACGGACACTTCGCTGGTGTTCGATGTGCTCACGGCGCGGGAGCTTCGCCTTTTTTACAACAACTTCGGCATCGCTCCGTTTCGCGACGCGCAGGAGATTTACGTGGCCGTGTATAACACTTACGAGCCGCAGAATCGCGACTGGGTGCTGGTGGCGGTGGGGCGTTTCGACGACGTGGCGGCGATGCGCCAGATGGAGAAAACAGCGAACAAGTGGACGGAAATGGAGTATGGCGATTATCGCTATTTCGAACTCGAGGCCGGACGCCTGCATTGTTATTTGCGTTTTGTGTCGCCGCAGGCGCTGATCGTCACTTCGCGCAACGCCTTGATGTGCCGGATGATCGAGACGTACAAAGGCAAGGGGGGCGGCGTGAATCAGGATCCGTATCTTCACCCGCTGATCTCCCTTGCGTCCAACGACGCGAAAATCTGGCTTGTGGGCAAGGCGCATCCGCGGTTCGCCGAATCACTCGACACCGGAATGGAATGGTGGGACGACCTGGATGAGCAGGCCAGCGCGATTCCGATCCAGGAAGTGAAGGATTGGGTCATCGAACTGGATTTTGATCCGCAGGTGCGCCTGATGCTCCGCTGCCGGGGCAATTTCGGCGCTCCCGCGGAGAAGTTGGCGGCGAACATGGCGCAACGGCGCAGTGGGTGGCTTGAGACGATCACCAGCCTCGGCAAGAAGAAGGGCGATGAGGATCTGGCGCGGCAGTTGCGCAAATTTATGGAGTGCATCGAGGTTTCGGCGGAAGGCGGCGATATGATCCTGACGTTCCCGTATGGCCATGAGGATTTTCGCAAGCTGGATAAATTCATCGCGGTGGTCCGGCGATACATGAATCCGCCGCCAGCGGAACAGGCTCCGGCCGCTTAGCTCGGCGATCATCTCCTGACCGCTTGATGGCGGCGCCTTCTTGATTTTACATCGGCGAACATTGACGGCCATCGGCTTCATGAAAAGATTCTGTGTGCGTTATTGGCTTTCCATCACGCTGGTTTCCGGCGCGGCTGTTTGTATTCTATTGATCGGATTCACTCCTGCAGGTCAGCGTTTGGCGTGGGTGGCGCTCAATCGTCTGCATGGCGATTCCACGGTGTCAGCAGATGCATTGCATGCGGCTCAATCGCGATTGCGTCAGGCCGTCGGCGATGATGAACTGGTCCTGCCTTTGCCGGACGCCCGCATCGTCATCGACAAATCGGAACGGCGGCTGAGCCTCTACGATGGCGAGCGGTTGATTAAGACGTATCGCGTGGGTCTGGGCAGCCATTCGGAAGGAGATAAGCAGCGCGAGGGGGATCGGCGCACTCCGACGGGAAACTATCATGTCTGCACACGGCTGAAACGCTCCCAATACCATTTGTTTCTTGGCTTGAATTACCCAAATGCGGATGACGCCCGGATTGCGTTAAGCGAAAATCACATTGGCGCTGAGCTCGCCGCTGAGCTCGAACGGGCGGAAAAGAATCATAAACAGCCGG
This sequence comes from Candidatus Sumerlaeota bacterium, assembly GCA_016928995.1. Taxonomy (GTDB): domain Bacteria; phylum Sumerlaeota; class Sumerlaeia; order JAFGJS01; family JAFGJS01; genus JAFGJS01. Next base: position 31,729 of record JAFGJS010000020.1, read on the forward strand.
CCTGGGATACGGCGCTGGGCGGAGCGATCGGCATCCATGGCGGCGGGTGCAAGTACGATTGGACTTTGGGCTGCATCGCGCTGGAGGATTTCGCGATTGAGGAGCTCTGGGTCTCCACGCGGTATTGGACGCCGGTGCGGATTGAAGAGTAAACATTTGTGTTTGGAATAAAGGGCGCCATTAGAAAATTCACCACAAAGACACAAAGACACGAAGGATTTTTTGCGGTTAATGATGAATTATGAATTCATCATTATGAATGAGGCTTGGATGCCGAGAGTTTTTTCCGGATCAATGCACAATTCGCAATTTGCAATTTCAGTGTTTACGCTCTAAACTGTTCCGCATTATAATCGTGGTTTTCAATCTGTACCGCGACTGTTAAGGAGCGGCCCGTAATGCATTGCCACAGCGTCATCAGGACCGCTTCCTGAAGGTCGCGGTACTGTTTCGTAAACAGCGTTCATTTTGCGGATCAGTATAATCTCTGTGCGCTCCGCGTGCTCTGTGCGAGAATCGCTTTTTATAGAGATTCCCCATGATCACAGTCGCTCCCGACAGTGTTCTCTTCCCATTGGGGCAAAACTATCGCGAGATGCTCTAATCCATGAATCGGACATCGAGGACTTCTCCGGGGATGAACACCCCTGGCTCGTATTCGCCGATCAGGCAGGCCAGCCCAAAGCGCGGCAGATCCGGATCTGGTCTCAAGCGCATGGGGAAGCGTTCAATCTGTACGCCGACTTTCAGCACGCGGCCCGGAATGGCCTGTCGCGGACGGCGGCGGGTGTATAGCATCACGTCCATGTTCGCGACGACATCGTTCGCCGCGGATTGATCGACGTAGGCGATCACGAATTTCGATTCGCTGGATTGGACATCAAACAAGGCCGATCCGCGCATGACTGTCTCGCCGGGTTGAATCGCAATCTGCGCCACGGTTCCTTCGATCGGGGCTTTCAGCAGGAGCTGCTCGCGCTGCTCCATCAGCTGGGAGATGACGGCGTCCTGCACGGCGACGGCTTGCTTGACCGGCGCCAGCGTTTTATCGGAAGGCATCGGATAATCCGGACTTTCGGAGGTTTCGCCCGTTTCCACCTGCTGCGCTTCCATCCGCCGCGTTTTCGCGGAAGCCCAAAGCTCCCGCGCCATGGCGATGGCGTTCTCATTTTCCTCGATCCGCGCTTGCAGTGTTTTCACCTTGGCGCGAGCCGCATCGATCACGGTTTGTTGCTGAATCCCCTGCAAATTTTCCTGACGCTGCAGAATCACCTCTAAATAATTGAGCTCGGCCTTGTCTTCTTCCCGCTGCGCGATGCGATCCAGCACGTCAAGGTGCGCGCGTTCTTCGTCAATTTGAAAACGGCGTTGATCCAAGACCTTTTGCTGACCGGCCGCCAGCCGGTCCAGCTGCAACTGCTCCTGCGCCGCGTCCAGCTCGGCTTGCAGCCGCTTGAGCTCCTCTTGCGCGGTCTTCAACTCCGCCTTCCAGGCTGCATCGTCGATGATGCCCAGCAATTGCCCTTTGACGACCTGGTCGAACAAGGCGACTGTGATCGCCGAGACTTCGCCGTCCACCAGGCATATGGCCGGCGCTCGTTTTTCTTCGACAATCCCCACCGCATCGATGGTTTGCAGGTTTCCCTTGCCGAGCAGGATCAGCGCACAAATCGCGCCGACCCATGTGGCGAGGGGGATATATCTGCGGCGCAGCAACTGAACGTGCTGCCGCAATGGAATTTTTTGTTTAGAACCGTTAGCCATCATACTTCCGCTTGCTCCTCCTGTGCGACAAATGTGATGTTCGACACCCCGCCCACAGCGGATAATTCCTGCACCATCCGGTCGCACTTGCGCGGATCGCGCATGATCAGACGGTAAGCGACTTCGCCCATGCCTTCGTCATGAAAGCGCTGCGAAACCAGCTGCGACGAACGGCAATGGCGCGCGAGCAATCCTCGAATCGGATCCAGCCCGGCTTCCGATCCTTCCAGATTGAAGCGCAGGAAACCGTCGCATGTCAAGCGTCCGCCGAACCGCGACCAATGCAAATAGCACAGCAGCACGCAAAAGACCAGCGCGCTGAGAATGCTCAGACGATAATTATATGTGCCCGTGCCCATGCCCGTAATCAAGGCGAAAAAGATAAACGCTGTATCGCGCGTATCCTTCAGAATATTGCGGAAACGGATCACGGATAGCGCGCCGATCAAGCCGAAGGCGATCACGATGTTGCTGCCGATGACCATCATCGCCATGCAGACCACCATCGTTAAGATCACGATCGATTGCACAAACGCGCGTGAATATGAGAGGCCCTGATGGGTGTATATATACACCCAGGCCGCGGACTGGCCGAGCACGAACGCCAGCAGAAAGCTCGCCAGCGCCTGCCCAATGTTAAAGGTGCCGGGACCGACATCCCCCATCATCACTAACTCGCGCATTACATTCATGTTCCAATCACCTCGACGTGCTGGTTTAATCGTTCGCCATAATCACGTGGTCCCTGCTGGTCCACATGATGTCGTCATCGTGAATTCCGCCCCATTGCTGCATCGCGCCTTCACGCTTGAGCGAATGCATGCAGTAGCAGTACTTGGCGAAGTTATCCTGGCGAAGCCCAAAATGACGGACAAAATCCTGCACCCATACGGGGAAATTGTCCGAAAACTTAATCTCGAGAATCACCGGGGCGTCCAATTGACGCCAGCGGTGGTCGTATTGCCAGATCGCGTTTGAATATTCGGGAGCCTCCAGCGCCGACAATTTACGGTCGAAGGTGATGCGCACGGCGTCGCCCAGGCGGCTGATGTAAGGCTCGCGCATATACCAGACCATCACCTTGGGCTTGGCGTCCAACTGTTCAAGATAGTCCCGGAATTGATAAAACGCGGCTTTGTCTCTGGCGGATTTGTTCGCAAAATCCTCTTCGACGACCACCTGGCGATCCAGCATTTTGCGGATCACCTGGCGATGCATGAAGGCGCGATCTTTCAGGATGACTTGATTGATGCGGCGCTTGATTTCAAAAATCACGGGTTCGTTTTCATCCGCCGAGTAGGCCCGGATGCGCAATTTGATCCGGTTTTTTTCACCCAGCATCGAACTCCAATAGAGAGACAGGGCGTCGTTGTCTAAGTATAAACTATTAATCGGATAGGAATCCCCATAGCATTTCACATGAGGATCTTGTATGAGAAAAGGCTCCAGATGCATCGACATCTGGTGTGCTTCGCGCTCGGTGAGATGATACTTCGCCTCAAACCGTTGCGCCGTGGTGTTATGCGCCCCGTTATCCTTCATCTAGCATCCCCGCAAAACCGGCTGAACAAAAAGACGCGCGCAATTCATCATAAGATAGTAATATTTTTCACGCATGTCAAAAAAATCAACTTAAAACAATCTTAATAATTCACCTCTCCCCATTAAAATATCGGAATTTTACCGAAAAAGTTAAAAAAATAAATAATTCAACTGTGAATTTGTCGCCGTTATTCCAAAAAAAACAGTCCGGCCATTTCATCGATGGCATGGGAGCAAGGGATCGTTGTCGCCAATGGCCCCTTGCGGACGGTCGAGCAGAAAAAAACCGCCCCTCCCCCTGTTTATGAAACGGCCGGACTATTTATCTGCAGCTCCCGGCAACACCATCCTCCCCGCGAATATGCCACAGCCGTCTACGACGATGCGCACGCGATCTGCGCACAGCATTCGAATATGCGATCATAGGCGGCTTTCACCTCTCGGCTTGCCGGAAGCAGCGCCAACGGTAATTAGTAAGCAAACACTATACCGGCTGTTACTTATTTCTCAAGCTTCCACTGGTGCGTGGCTATCTCTAACCATTTTAATCATCTATCCTGATGATTCGTTGGATTGCAGAATCACAAATGAGCTCGAACCGGCGTTTTATTTGTGCGCTATCGCACGGCATCCCTCAATATGTACGAAAGCGTACGTGACCGTGTGCAATTCTGGGCTGGATCACCGTAGGGTGGGCCAAGGCCCACCCTGCAACGAGAAGTCGATGAATCACGCGGAATCGTCTATCGGTGAGAGTAGATCGTGGGGCGCACGGTTTATGGCTTAAGGTGTTCCCGTACGTTTCGCAGATGGTCGTTATAGCGGGCGGCAAAGACGTGCGTTCCGTCGCCTTTGGAGCAGTAATACAGATAATCGCTTTCAGCGGGCTTCAGCGCCGCGCGCAGGGCGGTCATGCCGGGGGATCCGATCGGCCCCGGCGGCAAACCCTTGCGCCGATAGGTGTTATACGGCGAATCCGTCCGCAGATCTTCCGTAGTCAGATCGCGCTCCCAGACGTTCAGCGCATAACGCACGGTTGCGTCGCAATCCAGTTTCATGCCGCGTTTGAGCCGGTTCAGATACACCGAGGCGATGAGGGGCATTTCATCCGCGGTAGCCGTTTCGCGTTCGATCATCGAGGCCAGCGTCACGGCCTCGGTCCAGGTCAGTCCCTGGGGCGGATCGTCCGCGCGCAAGGCCTCGGTCTGGCTCATGAATGTCGCGGCCATCCGCCGCAAGGCGTCCTCGGCGTCATCGCCCGGCGCGAAAAAATAGGTTTCGGGCCAGAGAAATCCCTCCAATGACTCTATTTCGATCAATGTGTGGCTTCGGATCCACTCCGGCGAGGCGGCGAGTTGCAGCGCTGTTTCGGGATCGGAGGTCAGTCCGGCGCCGGCGATGCGCTGCGCGATTTGCCGCAGCGTGAAGCCCTCCGGCACGGTCAGGCGGATGGGCGCGCCGCGCACGAGGCGTTGATGCAATTCGCGCAGGCTGATCGAGGAGTCGAGCTCATACACGCCGGGCTGCAGCTGCCGCGTGGTTCCTTCGCGCATCGCCAGCAGCACCAGCGGCCACTTGCTGCGCAGCAGTCCCGCGCGCGTCAAGCGTTCCGCAATCGTGCCGAAGGAATCGCCGCGCCGGATGACCACCTGCGTTTGAAACGCCGGCGCGTAAAGCGGGGCGTCCAGTGCCTGCTCAAACGCCCATGCGGCAAGCAACGATAATCCGGCTAGCGCGATCAAGACAATAACGACAGTACGCAGCCAACGCCTGGGTTTATGCGGGCGAGCTGCATCGCCAGCGACCGGCGCATCGTCACGTTTGGCATCCTGCGGCTCTGGCGGGGAAGCGGATTCGGAATCGCACATCATGCCTCTATTTTGCGCAATCGCGCGTCAACCGGGCAATGCAAAAAAACATGAAAAACACGGCGGATCTTAAGCTCCGCCACGTTCACGTTGATAAAACACAGGTCTGATTGAATGGCGTCAGTCAGAAACAAATCCCGTATCGATGGAAATATCCGTGCCATTATTGCTATACGTTATTATAGAATGGATTCGTAATAACCGGATTGAACGTGGCCCTTGCCGCGCACAAAGAGCAATTTTCAAAGTAGCTGGCCGGCAAGGCGAACGTCGCGGATGAAAGAACATGAACAACTATCAGCCGTTGAAAAAGCCGTTGCGGCGTAAAATCGTAGCGCCGGCGTCTCGCCGCCATGAATAAAATCAATGCTTTGCATTTCACAAAATGCCAGCGGGACGCTGGCGCGGCCCTTTTCAACGGGCTGCTAACCCGCACTGCTCATCGCGATGTGTAAAATTGTAATCCTCGAATGCCTCAGCCCGAGCTGTCTTGCTCCTGCTCCTGCTCTTGCTCCTGCTCTTGCTCTTGCTCAAAAAAAACGTATCCAATTACATTTCTCAAAAGTTCTTGCCGCATCCAAGCCTTGCCTCACGGTCAGGCTACTGCATTTCACAAAGCGATATGGCAATAACTTTCGTGAACCGCTCCAATGCGGGTCTCACCCACAACCCAAATTCTAAATCCGAAACAAATTCCAAATCCTCAATTCAAAAAACTGGCCCCAATTGAACTCCGATAACGCGCTATTCGCTCTGCGCCACTGCGCCTCTGCGGGAAAAAAACGGCAGTGCGCAGCTCCAATGCAAGCTTCGTATGATCAATCCAATCACTGATGACCTGAGCAAACTTCTTGTTTTTTGGGATCGAAAACAAGGATTAAGGCACTATCATCGCCGGGAAGCGGCCTGAAAGGCCGCACGGAGCAAAGCCCAGGGCAAGCGCAACGCGCACAGCCCTGGGTCCGCATCCCCAAAGCCCTCAAGCCCTGAAAGGGCGCCACAACGGCGGACACGCTCAATCGCCATCGCTGTGGTCGCACATCATCAGGCAAAAAAATTAAGAAGCGTTATATCCTATTGCAGCAAACAGCTCCTCATGCTAAATCCGTATCATCAAACTATTGTTATCCGCAGGATCATACCGGGGGGAATCGCAAGGCCTTCTCGGACGCCATTCCACAAAGCACAGCGTATGCGATTTTTGCTCACAACATCTTTAGCCCTTCTTATTGCGATACCGGGAATCCGCGCTTTCGCCGCCACGCTGATCGTCGGGGCGGGCGGCGATTACGCCGCGATCCAACCGGCGATCGACGCGGCGGCGGAGGGCGATGAGATCATCGTTGAGCCGGGCGTGTATTACGAGAACATCGAGTTCCATGGCACGAACATTATCCTGCGTTCCACGGATCCATTGAGTGAGGATGTGGTGACCAGCACGATCATTGATGGACGAGGAACGAATCCTGTTGTGACTTTCGCTGGCACGGAAGGGACGACCTGCGTGCTGAGCGGCTTCACGCTGCGCAATGGACGGGGGCGTGCGCAATGGTACATTTGGGATAGTGAATTGATTCTCGAGTATTGGGGGGCTGGGATCTGGGGGCGTAGCACGGATGCGCAGGTGGAATATTGTCATATTCGTGAGAATCGGGCGCACGAGGGCATGGCGGCTTATGATGCAGGGAGTTTCTGGCATAATGTCATTGAAGACAATATCAATCTAGCCCACACCGGTTCACAATCTTTCGGCGTTGATTCCGACATTGCTACCTGTTTCGGTGAAATCGCCTATAACAAAATATCCAATTCCCATGATGGCGGTGCCATTTATAATACAGCCTATTATCTTCATCATAATTATATCAAGGAATGTGGCGGTGGGATTGGTGGATATGGCATTGTGGAACACAATCTTGTCATCAATAACGACAGCAGCGGAATCGGCGGCATTGAAGATTTTTATGTCAAAGCGAGGATTGTTGGCAACATTATTCTCGGTAGTCGATACAGTGGGATTTCTAATAGCGATATCCCCATATTCAACAACATCATTTGCTTCAATAATCTTCAGGGATATTCATCAAATGGCGGCGGAATCAATGGATGCGACGGTCCGATTTTTCATAATTTGGTGGCGTTTAATTACGCCTCATGGATGGGGGGAGGGATTTATTGTTCTAAAGCCCAAATCACAAATAATATTGTATGGGGCAATGAGGCTGGCTATATGTATCCACAAGTTTTACCGGCAATCAATACAACTACCACCTTTTGTATGATACAGGATTGGACGTATGGAGGAGAGGGCAATATCACAACCACACCGCTCTTCGCGAATCCGGGGGCGTTGGATTTCCGGTTGCTGCCGGGATCGCCGGGGATCGACGGCGGAACGAGCGTGGGCATAACGCAGGACTTCGCGGGCAATCCGCGACCGCTGGACGGCGACGGCCTGGGCGCGGGCGGCACGGGCGACGGGCTGGATTTCGACATCGGGCCGTATGAAACCACGTCGAGCGACCGGATCGCGGCGATGCGCGGCTACATCCTGGGCCGGCCGACCACGCAGACGCTGACCGGCTCGATCGGGCCCGCGGAATGGCCGGAAGAATGGATCGCAGAGTTGCAGGAGTACGAACTTCCATTGCTGGCCCGGCAGATGTTGACCTCGTACACGCTGCAAGCAGGCGGCGACCTCACCTCCGCCACGCTGGACGCCAACTCCGACGGCCGGATCGACATGGCCGACATCCTGCTGACCATGACCGGCCAAACCTCATCGACCGCCGCATTAAAAGGCCAGCTGACCGGCAGGAGCGATTATTCCCAATCGCCCGCGCCGAATCGTACTGTGGGCTTCCAACCCACAGCCAGCACGGCCATCAGTACGGACGCCGCCGCGCAACGCTACCCCACGCGCTGGCGACCGCACGTGGCCAAGCCGATGCCCAAGCGCCAACCGTTCCCGCTTGAGCACTACCGCGCCCGCTATGGCAAATACGCCGAAGCCATGTGGAAGCTCGACAACACCCCGCACCCCGGCAACGGCCCCATCATCATCGACCTGCGGGAATATGAAAACAAATAGAAGCCATCTTTAATCACCACAGAGATTATACTGATCCGCAAAATTAACGCTGTTTTCGAAAGGCATCGCAATCAGTGCCGCGACCGTCAGGGAGCGGCCCCCGACGGCGTTGCGGCAATGCTTTATCGATCGCTCCCTGACGGTCGCGGTACGGATTGAAAATCGCGATAAAAACGCAGAACAGTCTAATGAGATTTTCAACAAAACAAGAGAGGCTATAATCACTGACATTTTCACGCGAAGGCGCACAGCGCACAAAGATTTCAATCATTGCATTGATAATAGATCTAAATTCGATTCTTTGCGTCTTTGCTCCTTCGCGCCTTTGAATTAAATATTTCAAGCCCCCCTTTAGGCTATGGGTAAAAAAGCCGCATCGGAAAGAAATCAAAAAACCGGAAAATCACGGCGATGAGCCTTGATCTCCTCGATCGAATAATACCGCCCCCGCCACTCAATCCCGCCCCGCCGCAACGTCGCCTGCAACGAATTCAGCATCGCCGCCGTCAGCAAACAGCTCCCCGCCGGAATCGCCAGAATCGCCCCAGCCGGCGCGCCCAACCCCCCCGGACGGAACGCCTCAATCGTGTACAGCATGGCAACCAGACACGATAAGCCCAACAATATCAACGGAATATGCGCCGAAAAGGCTCCGGTTAAAACCGCCAGAAAAGGCATCCACCCCGTTATCAGCAGAAATGCCGCCCCGGATAAAATATGCCAGGCCCGAAAACCTGTCGAGGCATAAATATTTTTTTCCAAACCCATCACCATCGCCCACGCCCCATCCTGCCACCGCACCCGCACCATCCCGTTCGAATACCCCGCCGCGAACCGGCCCCCGTTTTCCTTGATGATCCGGCCCAGCGCCACATCATCCTCCACATTCATCCGGATTGTCTCGAACCCCCCGGCTCGCATCAATGCCTCACGCCGCACCAGGTTGAACGCCCCCATCCCCAGCGAATTCCTGCTGTGCGGATCCAGCGCCTCCCACAACCGGAAACCGAGAAAAAACAGAATGCTGAACTCCAGCATAAAACTCCGCTCGATAGCATTCTTCAAAATCAGACGCGGAAACGCCACCACATGATCCGCCCGCATCCTCAGCGCCAGCCAGATCGCCCGGCGCAGCGCCCCCGGCCGGTACTCCACATCGCCATCCGTAAACAGAATATATTCCCCGCTCGCCTCCTGCGCCGCGCAATGCAAAGCCCAATTCTTGCCCAGCCAGCCCGGCGGCGGATCCCCCTTCAGATGAACCACCCGCAACCGCAGATCCCGGATCCCATCCAGAATCGCCCCCGTGCCATCAGAAGAAGCATCATTCACCGCCACAACCTCCAGCCGCGGATAATCCGCCGCCAGCATCGACCGCACCGCCCGCCCCACGGCCGGCTCCTCATTGCGGGCCGTCGTCACGATGGTCAAAGCCGGCCATTCAAAATCCGGATCCTCCGGCAACCTCAAGCGCTTCAACTGAGGAATCCGGCCCAGCGCTGGCCAGAACATCACCGCCGCCCAACTCCAGAACAGCAATGTCAAAGCCGTCAACAAACATAATGCCAGCAACATATCATAGCTCCTTGTCCAGACGCTGGAAATATAACGCCTTTGACCGCTTCAACACAACCGAAAATCAGCAATCCGCCCAACAATGTTTCACGTGAAACACTTTGAGCGCGCAATGCATGTAATAGTCCTATCGTCATGAGTATTCATCATATTAAACCAGCTTTTTTGGCTTGGATCGGTTTTCCCTTGATTCCAGCATGGCGTTGGGTTAAGCCGGTGGAGAACAATGGCCAGCCTCAAGGGGACGATGGAAAATCCGGCGGCAGGCGCTCTCCGCCATAGAGCATTGATTTATTTTGGCATATCGCTATGTTTCACGTGAAACGCCGCAGCCTGCGCTGCACGTTGACATCATCCAAACCGGACGAACTACATGAATAAAGCGCATGTGATTGGTTTATGCAATCAGAAGGGCGGGGTGGGCAAGACAACCTCGGCGGTGAATCTGGCGGCGTGGCTGGCGGCGTTCAAGAAACGCGTATTGCTGATTGACGCGGATTCACAAGGCAGCGCCACGAGCGCCGTGGGATTGCGCCCCCAGGAGTTGAAACGGACGCTATATGATATTTTGTGTTTTAATGAGCCGCCGCAGGCGGCGTTGCGAAAAACCGAGTGGGATCAGCTGGATTGCCTGCCGGCCTCCGTGGATTTGAGCGGGGCGGAAATTGAGTTGATCGAGGTCGAGGGTTGGCAGCATCTGTTGCGCGGCGTGGTGGAGAAGGTCGCGGATGATTATGATTATATCGTGATCGATGGGCCGCCGTCGCTGGGAGTGCTGCAAGTATTGACGTTGGCGGCGACGCGAAAGCTGATTGTGCCGGTGCAGTGCGAGTATATGGCGCTGGAGGGGCTTTCGCTGCTGTTGAACACGGTTGAGCGGATTCAGGGTGGGTATAATCCTGAGTTGCAATTGATGGGCATTTTGCCGACGATGTTTCAGCATACTGTGCTGAGCCGTCAGGTGGTGGATGATTTACGTGAGCATTTTGGCAAGGCTGTTTTTCGCGCGACGATTCCGCGGAATGTGCGGATTTCGGAGGCGCCGAGTTATGGTCAGCCGATTTTATATTACGATCCGAAATCGCCCGGCTGCCGGGCATATCTGGAGCTTTGCCAGGAGGTGATGCATGACTGCGAAAAAGCGGGGAATGGGTAAGGGCGTTGGGGCTTTGCTGGGCGCTCCGCGTCCGGTTCGGGAGCCGCGGGTGGATTTGAGCGCTGTGGCGGAATCCGCCAAGACTCATGCGGCGGCCAAGGATGCCGGCCGCCAGGTTCTTTATATCGCGCTGGACCGGATTTGTTCCAATCGTCATCAACCCCGCACGCATTTTGATCCTGATGCGCTGCAGGAGTTAGTGGATTCGATCAAGACGCAGGGGATTTTACAGCCGGTGCTGGTGCGTCCGTCGGGTGATGGTTATGAGCTCCTGGTGGGCGAGCGGCGCTGGCGAGCAGCGCGTGCGGCGGGATTGGAATCCGTGCCGGCGATTGTGCATGAGGCGGATGACCGGCAGGCGCAGGAGTGGGCTTTGCTGGAGAATTTGCAGCGCGAGGATTTGAATCCGGTGGAGGAGGCGCGCGCATACAAAGCTTTGATGGATGAGCATGGCTTGTCTCAGGAAGAAGTGGCCGGGCGCGTGGGGAAGAATCGCGCAAGCGTGGCTAACTCACTGAGATTATTGAAGTTACAGGCCTTTTACCTCAAAGATTTGGAGGGCGGATTGATTTCGGCAGGGCATGCGCGGGCGTTGCTGAGCTTGGATAACGAGCTGCGGCGCAAACGGCTGCATGATAAGATCGTAAAAGATGGGATCAGCGTGCGGGAGGCTGAGCGGATCGCCCAGGCGTTGAATGTTGCGCCGGAAAAGGGGCGGCGTTTGGCGAAGAGTCAGCCGGCGCTTGATCCGGAGATGAGGCGGTTGCAGAATATGCTGGAAGATAAGTTGCGCACACGGGTGACGTTGCGTCCAGAGACGAAGAGCCGGGGACGATTGGAGATTCGTTATAATTCTCTGGATGAGTTTGACCGGATTATGGAGGTTTTGGGGGTGAAGGGGGAGTTGTGATTTTTGGGTGTGTTGTTCACACAGACACAGAGAACCGATTTAATGAGCGATGCTGTGAAAAGAATGATCCGAGTCTTTATTGCTTCGCCTGGCGATCTGGTGGAGGAGCGCAGAATATTCAGGAAAGCGATTGAGCAGTTGAATGTGGGGTTCGGCGATGGCGCCAATGTGGAATTTGTGCCGTTGGGCTGGGAAGACACACTGGCTTCCACCGGGCGGAGAAATCAAGGCGTGATCAATGAGGAGATCGACAGCTGCGATGTATTTATTCTGGCGATGAACAGGCGCTGGGGGCAAGATGCTTCCGATGCAAAGCCGTATTCCTCTTACACTGAAGAGGAGTTTCACAGGGCATTGGAGCGCTGGAAGAGCGATGGCGCGCCTGAAATATTCGTTTTCTTCAAGCGAGTTGATGCGGAATCGGAGGGTGATCCGGGGCCTCAGTTGCGCAAAGTGATGGACTTCAGGAAGCATTTGGAGGAAACAAGGCAAGTGCTGTACCACTATTTTGATTCCCCCCAATCCTTTCTGGATGAAGTTGATCGGCATCTAAGGGCTTATGCGAAAGATGAATTGCCGAAGGCGGACCGCGACCGAGAGGCGGTCGTGCTTCCGATAGCGGCACTCAAGGAAGTGGAGGAAGCCAAAGAGACCGTTTTGCGGAAAACGGAAGAAGCGAAGAGGGCGAATGACGCCGCCGAGGAGGCGCGTTTGCAGTTGGAAGCCGCGCAGTTGCAGCTTGCTGAGGATGCCGCGAAACTGTCGATGGAAGGCAAGATTGAGTTTGCGAGAGAAAAGCTAACGAAGCTGGTTACAGAGACTACTGATTTACGGATCTTGTCTCTTGGCTTTGAATTCTTTTACCGCACGGGCGATCTGGATTCCGCTGCGATGGTTCTTGAAAAATGGCTCGGACTCAGCGGCACTGAAAACAGGACTGCGGGAACCGCAGTGGCCTTAGGCAACCTCGGAGTCTTGTTTAAGACTCGTGGAGAGTTTGATCGAGCGGAAGAAATGCACCAGAAGGCGCTGGCTATCGATGAGGCGATTGGACGTAAAGAGGGGATGGCGTGCGACTACTGTAACATCGGAAATGTATATCTGACTCGCGGAGAGTTGGATCGAGCGGAGGAAATGTACCAGAAGTCGCTGGCCATTGACGAGGCGATTGGGCGTAAAGAGGGGATGGCCATTCAATACGGCAACCTTGGAATTTTGTATCAGGACCGTGGAGACCTATATCGAGCGGAGGAGATGCACCAAAAAGCGTTGACAATCAACGAGGCGCTTGGACGTAAAGAAGGCATGGCCAGTAACTACGGCAACCTTGGAATTTTGTATCAGGACCGTGGAGACCTGGATCGAGCGGAGGAGATGCATCGAAAGGCGCTGGCGATCAACGAGGCGATTGGGCGCAAAGAGGGGATGGCAAAACAATACGGCAACCTCGGAGTTATGTATAGTACTCGTGGAGAACTGGATCGAGCGGAAGAGATGCACCAGAAGGCGCTGGCTATCGATGAGGCGCTCGGTCGCAAAGAGGGCATGGCCAGAGACTACTGCAATCTCGGAAACTTGTATCAGATTCGCGGAGAACTTGATCGAACGGCAGAGATGCATCAGAAGTCGCTGGTTCTTTTCCGGGAACTGCAATCGCCCCATGTGGAAGAGGTTGAAGAATCATTGCGAGAGTTAAGGGGCGAGGACGGTTGAAGAGGCCGCGGGGTGAGATGTTTATGATCGCACAGAGGCACTGAGGACACAGAGGTTTTTGGTTTCGATTGCGAATGTGATTATGGATGCGATAGCGTTGGCGATTGAGTTACCGATTCTGATTTTGATGGATTGTTGATATGATTCCTATGACTTCGGCACTACCGGTGGTTTTGGGTTCGGCGAACTGGCTGGGGGTGGATATTGTTTCGGCGGTGCGAAATTGCGATTTGGTGGGTTTGTTGTGCTTGATTGCCTTGGCTTTGTTTTCTGTTTTTTCGTGGATCATCATTGGATATAAATTGTTGCACGTGGGTCAGGCGCAGCGTCAGACAGATGATTTTGTGGAGACTTGCATGACGGCGGGGGGGAATCTGGAGTCGGCGTATAAGTCGGCGGCGGGATATCCGGACAGTCCATTGGCGCAGATCATGCGCGAGGCGTATCTGGAGTTGCAGATTGAGAATTGGTATGAGGGCGACACCCGGGTGACGCTGGAGCATCAGCTGGCGCTGGCGCGGGCGGGTCTTGAGCGTGTGATCGAGCGGGCGACGCAGAGTGAGATCAAGCATCTTGAAGGTTATCTGATTTTTCTGGCCACGACGGCGTCGGTCTGTCCGTTCATTGGTCTTTTCGGGACGGTTTGGGGCGTGCAGGCGGCGTTCCAGAGTTTGGCCATCGCGGGCAGCGCGGACATCACGGCGCTGGCGCCGGGCATTTCCACGGCGCTGGTGACGACGGTGGCTGGTTTAATCGCGGCGATCCCGGCGGTGGTGAGTTATAATTACCTCAATAATAAAATACAGCATTTGATCACGCGTATGGATTCCTTCGGTCTGGAGTTGGTGAACATCGTGGTGAAGCGCATCATGCAGAAAAGCGCGCGTTGATCATCGCCTCCCCTGACACTTTTTTTTAGAATCGCCAAGAACTTCACAATTTAAATTGATTTTTTTCAATGATCGGATGACGATTTCAGTGAATGCTGGATTGAGGAGTTTTCATTTTTTATCGAGGTGCTTGCGGGGAACATGGCGAAATTCGATTGCAACGAACGTGTGATTTTCACTGTGGATGGAGTCAAGCATCGTGGTCGCGTAACGAGCGTGGCGCCGTGCGTTCGCCGTGTTGTGACCGACACTGGCAAGCGATTGGAAGTTTCCGTGCGCAGTTTGCGCGCGTCGCCGGACCGGGTGCTGATCCTGGAGACGCGCCTCGACCGCAGCCTGCGTTCGATCCGTTCTTACGGGCCGATGATGCAGCAGTGGCTCACGGCCTACGATGTGGTCACGCTTTATGAGCGCGTCCACACGATTGAAGACATGCGGCGCTTCCTGGCGCGCGACGGCCGCAACATTGCCACGCGGTATATTCATGTGATGAGCCACGGCACGTTTGAACACGGCGTGGGTCCGCTGCTGCATTTAACCTTTGAGCGCATGCCGCTCAAGGATCATCTCGATGTTTTCAAGGGGCTCGACGGGAAGGTGCTGATTTTTTCGAGCTGCCAGATCGGAGCGCGTCCGCATTTGTTGGAGGAAATCAAGGAGGTCAGCGGCGCCGCCGCGGTGATCAGCTATCGCCTTGATGTTGAGGATTTCTATACCAATCTGGCGGAAACGCTGCTTTACGACAGGTTGATCCGCAGTTCAGAGCCGCCTTCGGTGATCGTGAGCCGTATCTGCGATTTGTTCCGGCAGCTGGGGGTTAAAACCGGGGGGAAGCTTCCGAGCAAGCCTGTGATTGTTTGCGTCTAGGGGGACGGTTTTTGTACCACAGAGTGCACAGAGGACACAGAGATGTCGCTTTTGTGCTGTGGGTATCTTGATTATAGTGGTTCTCGAAAGTTATTGCCGCATCCCATGGATGTGGCACAGCCGCCCTCGGCTGTGATTGCTGGCCAATACGTAAGAACTTTTGAGAAATGCTATAGACTGGTTCCCAGAATTCCTTATTTTGATTCCATGCCGCGACTGTGAGGGAGTGGCCAACTGGCGTTGCGATAAGGTTTGCGGGCCGCTCCCTCACGGTCGCGGTACGGATTTATCTCGTCTTCATCCTCATTCCCGAAAATATTTACCTTCGGGTGCGATAGCGATCAAATCGAGTACGAGTACGGGCGCCGCTGCGCTGAGTACGAGTACGAAAAAGCTTTACAACTCACTAAAGAAACGACGCGCCCTTTATCCGGCGTTGAGTTCGCGGGAGTCCAGGATGATCGTGACGGGGCCGTCGTTCACTAATTCGACATCCATCATGGCGCCAAAGCGGCCTTGGGCGACGCGTACGCCGTGCGATTCGATGCGCGCGGTCCAGCGTTCGAGCAGGGGCACGGCGCGTTCCGGCTTCGCGGCGCCGATAAATGAGGGGCGGCGGCCTTTGCGGCAATCGGCATAGAGGGTGAATTGAGAGACTGCGAGGATTTCGCCGCCGGCGTCGATCAATGAACGATTCATCTTGCCGGCGTCATCGGCGAAGATGCGGAGCTGCACGGTCTTTTCCGCCAGGGCGTCGATCTCTTGTGCTGAATCGTCCTGTCCGATGCAAACGAGGGCGAGCAATCCGGCGCCAATCGCGCCGACCGTTTCTCCGCCGATCTTGACGGAGGCGCGGCTGACGCGCTGCAAAACAATCCGCATGGAATCGCTCCCTGGTCCGTTCGATAAGGTTTCTATACTGGTTCGCAGAATTCCTGATGTTTTCGATTCAGTGCCGCGACCGTGAGGGAGCGGCCCGCAAATCCTTGCTGCAACGCTAATTGGGCCGCTCCCTGACTGTCGCGGCGCGGATTGTTGCGTCTCCTTGAAAACGGTCCCGGATTCAATAATGCGGATCAGTCTAAAAAGTGTTTGCCGGATAAAACAGGCTCACCGCCGAGGGCGGCTGTGCCACATTTAAGGGATGCGGCAAGAACTTTCGCGAGACGTTCTATTCCAGCAGGCGCTGGTTTCCGCCGTTGTTGCCTGCATCGATTTTCTTTTCTGATTCCAGCGGCGGAATGATGGGCTGGCTGATGTCGCTCTCGAGACTGAGCGGAGCTGTTTTCTTTTGTTCTTCATCTTCGATCATCGGAGCCTGCGGTTGTTCCGCTGCTTTCTTGCGGCGGAGCAGGTTCTGCATTTCGAGTTCGATCGACTCTTGCGAATCCTGCGGGGTGTGCGCGGCGACTTCGTTGAAGGTGGTCATGCCCATGCAGATTTTGAAAAATCCGTCGCGGTGCATGGTGGACATTCCGTTGCGCACGGCAGCGGCGTGAATCACGTCCTGCGCTTCGCGCTGCATGATCAGGTCGCGGATTTCTTCGTTGACCTCCAGCAGCTCGTAGAGTCCGATGCGGCCTTTGAAGCCTGTGTAGGCGCATTCATCGCAGCCCGCGCCTCTGGAAAAGGTGTAATCCTGCACGTCTTCGCGGCGCATGGCGTAGCCCGCGAGTTCTTCTTCGGTCGGGATATAAGGGGTTTTGCATTGCTGGCAGATTGTGCGGACCAGGCGTTGGCCGATGACGCCTTCGAGCGTCGATGTGAGCAAGAAAGGCTCGATGCCCATGTCGAGCAGTCGCGTGACGGTGGCGGCGGAGCTGTTGGTGTGGAGCGTGCTGAAGACCAAGTGGCCGGTGAGCGATGATTGCACGGCGATCTGGGCGGTTTGCACGTCGCGGATTTCGCCGACGAGAATGATGTCCGGGTCTTGGCGCAAGATTGCGCGGAGGCAACGTTCGAAGGTCAGGCCGATTTTTTCGTTGATGTTGACCTGGACCAATCCGGGCATTTCATATTCGACCGGGTCTTCGGTGGTGATGATTTTGTCGCCGGGGTTGTTGATTTCGGCCATCGCGGCGTAAAGCGTGGTGGTTTTTCCCGAGCCGGTCGGTCCGGTGCAAAGGATGATGCCGTTGGGTTTTTTCAGCAAACGGCGGAATCGCTCGAGGGTTTTTTTGCTCATGCCGAGCTGGGTGATGCCGATGCTCATCATGCTTTTGTCGAGAATACGCATGGCCATGCTCTCGCCCTGAACCGTGGGGAGCGTGGAGACGCGCAAGTCGACCTCGCGGCCTTCCATCGTGAGCTTGACGCGGCCGTCCTGGGGTTTGCGGGTTTCAGCGATGTTCATGCCGCCCAAGACTTTGAAGCGTGAGATGATGCCGAGCTGCAGGGCTTTGGGGGGCGAGGGAATCTCGCGCAGGACGCCGTCCACGCGGTAGCGGATGCGCAGCATGTTGGGGAATGGCTCGATATGAAGGTCGCTGGCGCGGTCCTTGATCGCTTGCATCAGGAGCAGGTTGACGAGCTGGATCACTGGCGCGGCGTCGGCCATGGCCTCCATGTCGCCGATTTCCATTTCTTGAATGTTGCTGATGATGCCGCCTTTGGTGTCGTCGTCCTGCATCTCGTTCATGATTTGCGTCAGGTCCGAGTCGCCGACGCCGTAATACATCTCGACGTATTCATTGATTTCGGATTCCTTGGCGACGACGGGGCGGATGCGCCGGCTGGTCAGCAGGGCGAGGTCGTCCGTGATCTGGATATTCAGGGGATCGGCGATGGCGACAAGCAGGGAGCCGTCCTTTTCGATGCGCAGAGGCAGGCATTTGTATGTTTTGGCGACTGTGGATGGGATGAATTGGAGGACTTCTTCATCGCCCTTTTCATCATAATCGTCCAGCGAAACGTAATCCATGCCTTGCTGTTCACAAAGCATTCGCATCATCTCGTCGCTGCTGATTTCAAAGGCCGGCTCCAAGTCCGTTGGTCCGGTTTCTTCGCTTTCCGCGGCTGCGCCGGGTTTGCTGAGTCTTCCGGCCAATTCCTCGCGCGATGAGATCAGCTGACTCTGCTTTTGCGTGCGCCTCGCTTGATCTTGCAGGGCCAGCTTCGCTTTTTGTCTGAGATACGCGGCTTGTTCCTGTGGAGTCATCTCATCATGCTTGGCGCCCATCTCTGAAAGGAGCTGCTCCATCTCATTCAGATACTTATTTTTCTCCATCGGGGCAGCAGCTTCATTTTCATTATGATGGATTGGGTTGACGCTCATCAGGGCTTGCTCCGTCTCCGCGACGCTCCAACGCCGCATTTTAACGCTGTTTTACTGATGGAAAGGAGCGGCGCTCCTTTCTTTGTTTTCATGCAAGTATTAGAAATCAAGCACGTCCAGCGTGTTCGAATCGATTTCTTCGCTCTGGACAGCCTGCTCTTCTTCTTCCTCTTCAAAGGCCGGCGTCATGATCTTCTGCCGCATTTCGTTTGGATAATGGCAGCGGGTCAGACAAACGTCTTCGGAAACCTTATCTTCATGGTATAGTTTCAGCAGAAAATC
Source organism: Candidatus Sumerlaeota bacterium (assembly GCA_016928995.1). Lineage (GTDB taxonomy): Bacteria > Sumerlaeota > Sumerlaeia > JAFGJS01 > JAFGJS01 > JAFGJS01. The sequence continues at coordinate 50,661 of JAFGJS010000020.1, forward strand.
GTCCAGCGTGATCATGCCGAATTTCGCGCTGGTTTGCATCATGGAAATAATACGCTCGACCTTGTGATCGCGAATCAGGTTCTGGATGGCCGGGGTCATGTGCATGATCTCGTATGCGGCCAAACGGCCTTTGCCGTCTTTGCGCGGCAGCAGGGTTTGCGCAATCACGGTGTAGAGCGCGACGGAAAGCACGGAACGGATCTGTTCTTGCTGGTTCGCGGGGAAGGCGTCGATCAGACGGTTCACGGTTTGGGCCGCGGAGATGGTATGCAGCGTGCCAAACACCAAGTGGCCCGTTTCCGCCGCGGTCAACGCCGCTTCCATGGTTTCAATATCGCGGAGCTCGCCGACCAGAATCACATCGGGGTCCTGACGCAAGGCGCCGCGCAAGGCAAAGGCGAACGAGGTGGTGTCCACATGCAGTTCGCGCTGATTGACAATCGCCTGTTTGTGCGGATGCGTATACTCAATCGGGTCCTCGATCGTGAGGATATGCACCATGCGGTTTTCGTTGATATGATTGATGAACGTGGCGAGGGTGGTGGTTTTACCTGAGCCTGTCGGGCCTGTGACCAAGCAAAGCCCGCGGTGCGCGTACAGCATATCCATGATGCTTTCCCGAATCGCGCCTTCCGAAAGACCCAGCTCCTCAAAGGTTAAAATACGCGAGGGAATTAAACGCATAACAATGGAATAACAGCTGCGGGAGCGAAAAACCGCGGTACGAAAACGCGCTTGCTCGCTGAAGCTGTATGCGAAGTCCGCGCTGCCTGATTCCTGCAACAGTTGCTGATAACGCGGAGGCGTGATTTCCTTCATCAGGCGTTCCGTGTCTTCCGGCGTCAGAATGTCCGGGTCCACAATATCCAGCGTGCCGCCGGCGCGCATCACTGCCGGTTTTCCCACGACGATATGAAGGTCGGATGCGTCGCGCTCCACAACCAAGCGGAGCATTTGGTTCATTTCAAGCATGAGACGCCTGATCACTCCTTCGATAAAATTCCTGGAATTCGTTGCTCTCAATCCTGAATCAACGAATCAACATCTAAAAATATATGATAATTGGCAGGATTGTCAATACGCTTTCGTTTGCTACACTGCTTCTCGAATGAAACAGGCACGCAGGCGAGAGCGGCTGTGCCCTCATCCAAAGAAACGCGGCAATAACTTTTGAGAGACGTTCAAAAGTCCGGTCTGACGTTTCATCCGGTGAAAAATTCGACTTTCGTTAAAAGCTATTAGTTTAAAAAGATTTAAAAGGAAGCTTTATAATAACTGTTATTATTGCAGTGAAAGGTGTGAATATCAAGATAAAGATTTTATTTTCAGTGATTTATAAATATGAAAACATGTGTGGGGCTGTGTGTAAAAGGCGGTTTAGGACGTGAAGAATGTGGAAAATTGAAGGGTGAATTGAATTTTTACGATTTGAGCCGATGGAAAGTAGGAAAAAATTGAGGAAGATGATTGTTTTTTTACATTCCTTCACACAGCTTGGATGAATCCATCCACATTTTATCCCTGTCGATGGAATCGGCGTTGTTTAAATGCCATTGCGATAAAAAAAACGTTTGAACCAAACATCAGGGCGGTTTGCCGCATCATATAAACTTTCCATTTTTATTGATTTATGACTTGCCGCATGTAATTTATTTGCGTAAAAACAGACGATAGAAAAGACAATTTTTCAGGGGAAAATGTTGTGCGTGTTTGATTTATTTTGATCTAGGTTATGAATTGCGCTGAAAATAACATGAAAAAAAGCAACATTATTCAATACCGTCCTCATCTTGAGGCGCTTTTTCCGTATCCAGCGGGAAAGCCGATTGAAGAAGTGCAGCGTGAAATCGGATTGAAATCCGTTGTCAAACTGGCTTCGAATGAAAATCCGTTGGGGCCTTCTCCCAAGGCCATTGAGGCGTCGATCCAGTCGTTGCGGGATGCTCATTATTATCCGGAAGGCAGCGCGTATTATCTGCGGCATGCGCTGGCAAAGAAACTTCGGGTGAAGCCGGAGCAGTTGATTTTTGGCAATGGCACGGATGAGCTGATTATCCTGTTGATGTTAACGTATTTGGGCGTGGATGAAAAGTTGGTCATTTCAGAGAAGGCTTTTATTCGCTATCAGATGGCCGCGATGTTGAACAACTCGGCTTTCGTGAGCGTGCCGATGCAGTATAGCGAGCCAAAAAAGGGCCAGCTTCTTTGGAAACATGATGTGAAGGCGCTGGCGAAGGCTGTGGATAAAAAGACGCGCGTGATCTGCCTGTCGAATCCGAACAATCCGCTGGGGAGCTGGATCGAGCGCGATGAGTTGGAGTGGTTGCTGGAACATGTGCCCAAGCGGACGCTGGTGTTTTATGATGAGGCGTACTTTGAGTATGCCAAGGGTTTGTCGAATCATCCGGATGGATTGGATTATCTGGATCAATATCCAAACCTGATCGTGTCGCGTACGTTCAGCAAGGCGTACGGCCTGGCTGGATTCCGCGTGGGGTATTGTGTGGCGCATCCGGAATTGATCCAGGGATTTGAGCGTGTGCGGCCGCCGTTTAATGTGAGCCGGGTGGCGCAGGCGGCGGCGACGGCTGCGTTGAGTGATATTGAACATGTGCGCAATACGGTCCGCCTGACGCGCGAAGGGATCAAGCGCACTGTGCGTGAATTGAATGGGATGGGTTACAACGTGATTCCCAGCCGGGCGAATTTCGTCACAATCGACGTGCGTCGCGACTCGCGCGAGCTGGCGCAGGTGTTGATGCAGGAGGGTGTGATCGTCCGTCCGTTGGCGGGTTTTATGATGCCTGAATTGATGCGTGTGACCATTGGGTTGCCAGAAGAGATGGAACACTTTATGCGCGCCTTGCGCAAAGCGACAATGTAAGCAAAGGAAGTTTGGGGAATTTCGAATGAAGAAAGCTCTGATTGTTTCAAATCAAACGGATATGATTTATAGTCCGGAGACCATTGAACGCATTGGCGAGAAAGTCAATCTGCTGGCTCCGCCGAAACGCGATGATGTGCTGAAGACCGATCCTGATCTTTTGTCCGAGGCTGAGATCATCATGTCTGGATGGGGCGGACCGCGTCTGGATGAGGCATTCTTTAAGGGCTCGCCGCAGCTGAAGGCGTTTTTCTACGGCGCCGGGTCTCTGCGAGGATTGGTCACGGACACGTGCTGGGAGCGTGAGCTGGTCATCTGCTCGGCATGGGAAATGAACGCCATTCCCGTGGCGGAGTTCGCCCTGGCGCAGATCATCCTGGCGTTGAAGCAGGTTTTTATCTGCTCCAGGGAAATGTGCGAGCAGCGCACTCATTTTATTCCTTCCACCAAGCGCATCCATGGCACGTATCGGGCCACAGTAGGGCTGATCTCGCTGGGCGCGATCGGCAAGCGTCTGTCGCGCAGGCTGCAGACGCTCGATGTGAAAGTTCTCGCTTACGATCCCTTCGCCAGCGAAGATGATGCGGCGGAGCTCGGTCTTGAGCTGACGGATCTTGACTCCATTTTCCGCGAGGCCGATGTGGTGTCGTTGCACACGCCGTGGCTGGAGGAAACGGAGAATATGATCCAGGGCCGGCATTTCCGTATGATGAAGGCGGACGCGGCGTTCATCAACACGGCCCGCGGCGCGGTGGTGGATGAGGCGGCGATGATTGAGGCGTTGAACGAGCGGCCCGATCTGTTCGCGCTGCTTGACGTCACGCATCCTGAACATCCTGCGAAGGATTCGCCGTTGTGGTCGATGAAGAACGTTTTCCTGACGCCGCATATCGCCGGATCGCAGGGTCGCGAGTGCCTGCGGATGGGCGATGCGATGTGCGACGAGCTGGAGCGATACCTGCAGGGCGAGCCGTTGCTCTACCAAATCGACGGCCAGAAATTCGCGCGCATGGCTTAATCGGCGGATTGGTCCTTATCGCGCTGCTCTAAGGTTTTGTTCAGATGGGAAGAGAGCACAGCCGGGGGCGGCTGCGCCACATTCCCGGGGATGCGGATATGAGTTTTGAGTGATGTCTGTGCCTACGCGAAGTCCCGCAGAAATTTTTCGAACGATTCCTCCGTGCCCATGCAGATCAGCAGATCTCCCACTTCGAAGCGCGAGTCGGAGCGCGGATTGAAGATCATTTTTCCGTCGCTGCGCTGCATGCCGACGACGATAATGTTGTATTGCTTGTTGAGGTTCAGCTCGTAGATCGTCTTGCCTGCCATGGACGAGGTTGCGCTGACGGGAAATTCCTCGATGAAGATTTGCAGCTGATCGAGCGCAGAGACGGTCTCCATGAACTCCACCACCGCCGGCTTGATGGCGGCGTTGCTGATCGTGCGTCCGCCGATTTTATAGGGCAGGATGACCTTGTTCGCGCCGGCCTGGTAGAGTTTCGCGCTGACGGAATCATCCAGCGCGCGCGAGATGATGTAGAGGTTTTTGTTGAGCTGCCGCGCGCTGATTGTGATGAAGACGTTGTCCGCGTCCGAAGTGGCGGCGCAAATCAGCGTTTTGGCGCGTTCAATGCCCGCTTTGATCAGCACGTCGTCGTTGGTGGCGTCGCCGAGAATGCCGACAATATTCTTGCCTTCCATGCGGTGGATGGCCTCATCGGCGTTGTCCACAACCACGAATTGCTTTTTGGCCAGCCGAAGATTGTCGGCGATCTCCTCGCCCATGCGGCCGTAGCCGCATACGATAATGTGGCTCTGCATCTGTGTCAGTTGACGGTTCATGCGCCGTTGCTCCATTGCGCGGCCCATTTCGCCTTCCACGAGCAGCCTCAAGGCCATCGTGGCGGCGAAAGCCATCGCGCTATAGCCGATGATAATCAGGAACGTCGTATAAAGACGCTCGCCCTCGCTGAAATTCGGGAGTTCGCCGTAACCGATAGTGGTCAGCGTGATCAGCAGGAAATAAAAGCCTTCGAAAAAGGTTCTGCCGAAAATAAATTTGAATCCCGATGCGCCGACCAAAAAAACCGACACCAGCAGCAGACAGCCGATCTTGAGCTGGAGTCGCGCGGCGTGATTGGTTTCTTCGCGAAAAAGGCGTAGCGCCATCTCGGCACGGCATCCTGATGGAGAATGTGTCTTGCTTGCGATAAACGTATCGGCAAAACGCTGCGTGTGTCAAACGGATAAAAGCGCGTCCGCGTCTTGAATCAAATTTTCAAGGTCTTCTTCAATCACGCTCCATACGATGCGGTCGTCGATGTTGTCATAGCCGTGAATGAGAATGTTGCGGAAGGATATGATGCTGCGACATTCGCGGATTTTGTCGAGAACGGAAGGATTATCTTTATTGATGCGGTTCAGCGCTTCGCCGATGATCTCGAATTTTCGCTCAACTCCGTTTGGCAAAAGCTCATTTTCGGCGTAGTCTTCGAATGATTTATTTTGAACAAAACCACGAACTGCAAGGGCGGCCTCATGTATGTCGAATAAATGTTTGAGAATTTTATTCTCCATATAAAGCCTTCCGTTCCGCCATGATTTTTTCACGCAGGAATGGATTTCTCAAACTGGCGGGAGTTAATAAATCAACCGGGCGCTGGAAGGTGTCCTCAAGAAAGTGGAGCAGACCGAAAAAACGCTTGGCGGCGTGCATGTTAGGATCATCGAATTCCACGAGGAAATCCAAATCGCTGTTCGCGTCTGCCGCGCCATTGGCATATGAACCGAAAAGATCCAACCGGCGGACGCCGAAGTCTTTGCATGCAGGCGCAGTCAGCGACTGTATGTCGGAGAATGTCAATGCCGAGTCACGGTTCAAGCGCATTTTTCTTTTTCACCATGGAATATATTCTAACCTAATTTGCCTTTAACCGCGAGTGGATGCAATCAAATTTCAATTCAGAGGAGCGCGGCGGCGGCCATTTTGGCGATGCCCTTCCAGCTGTATTCGACGGATTTGCCGTGAAAACAGCCGTGGGTGCAGTGGCAGCGCTTAATTTGCGCGCGGCGTTTTTCGGCCGCGCCGCTGCGCCAGAGGGCGTTGAAGTCGAAATCGAATTCCGCGAGATTGGCGAAGGGCTTGGTGAATTCGCAGTGCGCCACGGCGCCGTCGCTGTAGAGCACGGCGACCGATTCGCCCGCGGTGACGCAGGGGTATTGGGGCTTGCCGGTGCGCACCATTTCGAGCTGCGCGAGGTTGTGGATGTGAAAGGCGTTGGCGCGTACGGCGGCGCGTTTGTTGAGCAATTTCAGGTCTCGCGCGATCTGGTCGAAGGATTCGACGGGCGGCAGCTGCAGCAATGATGGGCCGGCGTTGTCTTCCTTGATTTTCGGTGGGATGTTCCATGCCGTTTGGTCCACGTCGCGCATGAGCTCGAAGCCGTGCACGACGTCCGGATGGATCGCCTCGCGCAGATAATCGTTGAGCGTCACGAGCTCGGTGTGATTTTCGGCGTTGATCACGGTCAGGGCGTGCGCTCCGAGGCAGGGAAAGCGTTGCTTGAGGCTGTACACCGCGCTGAGCGATTCGATGACTTTGTCGAAATTGCCCGGCACTCCGCGAATCCGGTCGTGCGTCGCGGCCAGGCCGTCGAGGGAGAATTGCCATTCCAGGCCAACGTCGGGAAATTCGCTTTTCAGCTCTTCGGTGAGCGCGATTGTTTTTTGCGGCTGGAGGCCGTTGGTGTTGATCATGACCGTCTCGACCTTGCCGCGCGAGGCGAATACGCGAAAGACATCGGCGAGATCGGCGCGGAGCATCGGCTCGCCGCCGGTGAGGATGATCATCCGCACACGCGGCATGCTCTCCGCGATTTTTTCCAGCTGCTCGATGGTGTATTCCGGCAGGCCGGTGTTCAGGTTGTCCCGGCAGAAGCAATGTGCGCATTTGGCGTTGCAGCGCATGGTGACGTACAGCAAAACCAGCTCCAACGGATAGAGGCCGGTCTCTTTGCGTGCGGCGTTGTTCGCATTCAGCCGCTGAATCGCTGCTTTCACAATCTGCCTGTCGCTTGCGCGCATGAACTCCGCCCGTTTCGATTCTACATGTGGATGGTTCGGCCGTCGATGCCGAGCGCGGCTTCCTTGAGCGCTTCGGAGAGCGTGGGATGCGCGTGGCAGATGCGGGCGATGTCTTCCGCCGAGCCGCCGAAGGCCATCGCGCAGACGGCTTCGGCGATCATGTCGCTCGCCCGCGGTCCGACGATATGCACGCCCAGCAGCGCGTCGTCTTCTTTCGCGGCGATGACTTTCACAAAGCCGTCCATCTCGCCCATCGCCTTGGCGCGGCCGTTGGCCATGAAGGGAAAGGTCGCCGAGATGTATTCCACGCCGGACCCTTTTACTTCTTCTTCCGTTTTGCCGACTGACGCGACTTCGGGCCAGGTGTAGACGACGTTGGGGATCGTGTCCTTGTCGATGTGGCCGGGCTTGCCGGCGAGGATTTCGGCGCAGGCCACGCCCTCCTCTTCGGCCTTGTGGGCCAGCATCGGTCCTTCGACCGCGTCGCCGATGGCGTAGATATTTTCCACGCTGGTCTGGAAGCGCTCGTTGATTGCGACGCGCTTCATGGCGTCGAGCTGCACGCCAGCGGCTTCCAGGTCGAGTCCGCTGGTGTACGGGCGGCGTCCGACAGCGACGACGACCTTGTCGCATTCGACGCTTTCTGTTTCGCCTTTTTCGTTGATATATGAGACCGAGCCTGCGGCGCCGGTTTTTTCGCAGCCGGTGACTTTGCAGCCGAGCTTGAACTCGAGTCCCTGGCGCTTGAGCATCTTTTGCATGGCTTCGGCGCATTCACCGTCCATGGGCGGCAAGATGCGCGGGAGCATCTCGATCACTGTGACCTTGGCGCCGAGGCGCCGCCAGACGGAGCCGAGTTCGAGGCCGATCACGCCGCCGCCGATCAGCACGAGGCGCTCGGGCACTTTGTCGAAGGAGAGCGCGTCCGTTGAATCGCAGACAAATTCATGGTCGAATTTCATGAAGGGGAGCTCCACCGGCTCGGAGCCGGTGGCGATCAGCATGTTTTTCGCGGTCAGGGTTTCCTTGGAGCCGTCGGCCTTCTCCACTTCAACTTCCGTTTTCGAAAGGAAGCGTCCGGCCCCCTGGATGTAGTCGATTTTGTTTTTTTTCATCAAGCCCAGCACGCCCATGGTTAAGCCCTTCACGACCTCGCCCTTGCGCTTCATCATGTTCGGCAGGTTGAGCGTAACGTTATCGAACTCCACGCCATGGCGTTTGAACTTGGTCTGGGCCAATTCGTAGATTTCGCTGGAGTCGAGCAGGGCCTTGCTGGGGATGCAGCCGACATGCAGGCATGTGCCGCCGGGCGTGGCGCGTTTGTCGATGGCGGCGGTTTTGAGTCCGAGCTGCGCGGCGCGGATGGCCGCGACGTATCCGCCGGGGCCGGCGCCGATGATCACAAGATCGTAATTCTGATTGGAAGACATAAAGTACCTTCCCTATGAAAAAAAATTCTAAATCCGAATATCGAAATCCGAAACAAATACTAAATTCTAAATTTTAATGCTCGTAATGAAACGATCACAATCCTGCGCTGTTGGCAATGCATTCAACAATTTCATTGATGGCCGCTTTGAATCCATATAACGCTTATTTATTCACGGTTTTTTGTATGATTGCTCCGAGTATGTTCATGAGTTCTTGCGCTTCCTGGAGCAGAACGTCTCTTTCTTTTTCTAATTCCGCTCCGGGTTCAATGAGACGCAGCCAGTATCGCGCTTCCTTGGCTTCTTTTCTGGAAATGCGAATGCGATGCGCGAAATCTTTCTTGCTGAGCGCTTCATTGGCTTCAATGTAATTGGCCCCTACAGAACCCGACGCTCGAACCAGCTGTTTTCCATCCTCAATATTGCATATGCTTCGCGGCAATCGCTTCATAAACGTCCGCACGTTCTTTGCGAACAGGAATGTACGTTCTTCCAGATCATATTTCTGTTGTTGTTGTGCGGACAATTCCCGCGATCCTTCTATTTTAATTTTTGGAATTTTGACTTTCTTTTTCCTCTTGATCCATCTTTTCCATCATTGCGAAAACTTCACGGTCGAATTCTTCGTCTTCCTTGCGCATTTGTTCTCTTGTCACAATTTCCCAGATTCGTTCCACAGTCGAATTGATTCTATCGATGTGGCCATATTTCTCCTGCATCAGGCGCTCGCGCGCCTTGCCGTATCGTTCAAGGAATTTGGAGTTCGTTTCGGTCATTCGAATTTCACATTTAAAATTTGTTTCGGATTTCGGATTTAGAATTTAGCATTTCTCTCCTTACATTTCCAGCAGCATCCTTTCGGGATTTTCGAGGCATTCTTTGATGCGGTTGAGAAATTCGACGGATTCTTTGCCGTCGATGACGCGATGGTCGTAGCTCAAGGCGAGGTACATCATCGGACGGATTTCAACTTTCTCGGCGCCATTTTTGTCTTCGATCACGATCGCCCGCTGCTGGATCGCATGCATGCCGAGAGTTGCGCTCTGCGGCGGATTCAGCAGCGGCGTGGTGAGCAGCGCGCCAAACATACCGCCGTTGCTGATGGTGAACGTGCCGCCCTGGATTTCGTCGAGCTCGATTTTATTCGTTTGCGCGCGATGCGCGAGGTCAGCGACGGCGTGTTCGATTTCGGCGAAGGTCATTTTGTCCGCGCCGCGCACCACGGGCACGAGCAGACCGCTGTCCGTGCTGACGGCGATGCCGATGTCGTAGTGCTTGTGAAGGATGATGTCGTCGCCGTCGACGCTGGAGTTCACGGCGGGATGCCGCTGCAAGGCGTCGCAGACGGCTTTGACGAAGAATGATATGTAGCCGAGCTTGATGCCGTTGCGCCGCTGGAATGTTTCCTGGTGCTGACGGCGGATGCGGATCACGAGGCTCATGTCAACTTCGGCGAAAGTCGTGAGCATGACCGCGGCGTTCTTTGCCTCGACGAGGCGCTTGGCGAGCGCGGCGCGCAAAGGCGACATCTTTTGGCGCTCGCCGCGGACTGCGGCGGTTTGATCGGCGCTGGAGACCGGGAGCGAGGGAACGGATGATTCCAATCTGTCCGCTGGAATGATGCCTGGTCCGGCCAACTGGATTGCGCTTGTTATTTTGGCCGGGGTATCCTTGGCGCTCGCTTTGGCCTGTCCGGAGCGGATGGCGTGGATCACATCGGGCTTCGTGATCAGCGCGCCGCGGCCGGTGGGAGTGATTGAGGCCGGATCGAGATTATTTTCCAGGATCAAGCGGCGCGCGGCAGGCGATATTTTGACGTTGTCCACGGTGATAGGGTGAGTCATTTATTTCGCTCCAGCGAGATGCCACGTTACGCTTGCGAGGAAGCCCAAGGCGTTCCTGCGCGGGCGGCGGGTGCATTTCGTTAAGACCAGATCGCAATTTCGCTCAGCAGGGGCTGGATTGACAAGCAAAATCGGGCGGCGATCGAAAAGCTGGGCGCAAATCCGGTATGCATTAGGCTCCATCAAAAAGCTGTCATGATTTTTGCGGGGTAAAAATCCCGCCAGCCTGGATTGTTTCGACCGTTTACCCAGGGCTGCGCGCTACGCGCTTTCCCTGGGGTTTGTTCTAATCGGCCTTTCTGGCCTTTTGTTTTGAGTCTTTGAATTCCAAGAGCGAGAGCGAGAGCGAAAACGAGGACGAGGACGAGGACGAGGATGGGTATAGGTATGGGGATCGGGACGGGATTGAAGACGAGTATGATTTTCTACAGGTTTTTTGAATAGAGCAAGAAATGCGATTGAATTCGGCGTTGGGTTAAGAGCAAGAGCAAGAGCAAGAGTGAGAGCAAGAGTGAGTGTGAGGGGTGTTTGGGGATTCGTTTTTTTGTGCGATGCAATGCGTCGTTGTGATTTGCCTGGTCATAACGGGCGAATCCTAAAGCCATGAAATTCAAAACCGCTGAAAAAAATCACTTGATTTAGAGCGCGGTTTCACCGATAACGTACGGACCTTCAGTTTGCGGTATGAACCTTATAACTTTCAACAGGAGGATGCCGATGAAAAAACTCATCGCTCAGATGCTGGTTCTCGCCGTGATGGCGACATTTCTCAATGGTTGCGCCTCGGTCCATCGGGCCACGGAGTTCAATGGATTGGCGGACGCCGACGGTCCGATCAAGACTCATTACTCCGCTTCCGTATCCGGGTTGTACGCCATTGTCAGCGTTCCGCTGATCACTGGCGACACAGAGGGTGGCGGCTTCTTTGTCTTCATGCAGGACACTGCGAGCTTGCAGAACACGGTCGATTTCCTGACGAAGAACGCCAAGCAGGATGGCGCTTCTAAGATTATCGACATGGCCTCCGGCGCGCGCATGTCCATGATTCCGTTTCCGCTTCCTTTCATCCTGTGGTGGAAATCGGTTCATGTCTCGGCTACAGCGCTGTAAGGCGTTACGAGACCGTCATATTTGGCATAAGAACCCCGCCCTTGCGATTCATGCAAGCGGCGGGGTTTTTTTTCATCGATAACGAGCAACCCTGACGAAGTTTCATTTTTTCAAGCTGTACGATTCATATTTTTACAGTTTTCCGGTTGACACAGCGGGCGCAAACACTTATATTTCGGAATAAAAATATATAAAGATATATTTATAGATATTCGCGGGCGACGATATTTAATATTGAAAAATGGGAAGTTAAAAACATAAGGATCAAGGAGCGCGATCATGTTTTGCGATCAATGTGAACAGACTAAAGGCGGCATCGGTTGCACTGAGGTTCGAGGCGTTTGCGGAAAAAACGAGGATGTCGAGTCGTTGCAGAAAATTCTGCTGTATGGCTTGAAGGGCATGGCGGCGTATAAAGCCCATGCACGGCGCCTGGGCAAGACCGATTCGGAGGTGGAGGCGTTCATCGAAGAGGCGCTTTTCGCCACGATGACCAATGTGAATTTCGACATGGGGACGATGCTGGAGCTGGTTCTGAAGTGCGGCGAGATGAATCTGAAGGTGATGCGGTTGCTCAACGATGGCCATGTGGAGGTGATGGGTCAGCCGCAGCCGGTTGAGGTTCAGGAGGGGTTGCAGGAAGGGCCGGGGATTCTGATCAGCGGACACGACATGGTCGATCTGAAAAATCTGCTTGAGCAGACCGAGGGGACGGGCGTGAAGGTGTATACGCATGGCGAGATGCTTCCGGCGCATATGTATCCGGAGCTGAAGAAGCACGCGCAGCTGGCCGGTCATTACGGCGGCGCGTGGCAGAAGCAGCGTCAGGAGTTCGAAAACTTCAACGGGCCGATCGTGGTCACGACGAACTGCGTGTTGATTCCGAGCGCGCATAATACGTATGGCGAGCGGCTTTATACGATGCGCGAAACCGCTGTGCCGGGCGCGACGCGGCTCACGGGCGATGATTTTTCGCAGGTGATCGAGCATGCGAAGCGTTGCGGCGGATTGACGCCGACGGAAATCAAGACCAGCACGGTTGGATTCCACCACACGGTACTGCTGGGTCTGGCTGACAAGATCGTCGATGCGGTGAAGCAGGGCGAGATCAAGCGCTTTTTCGTGATCGGCGGTTGCGACGGCGCGGAGGTCGGGCGCAATTATTACACCGAGTATGCGCAGAACCTGCCGCAGGAGACGGTGATCCTGACGCTGGGTTGTGGTAAATATCGCATCCGCGATCATGATTATGGCACGGTGGCCGGGCTGCCGCGTTTCCTCGATATGGGCCAGTGCAACGATGCATACGGCGCGATCCAGGTGGCGCTGGCGCTGGCCGATGCGTTCGAGTGCGGCGTGAACGATCTGCCGTTGACGCTGGTGATTTCGTGGTTCGAGCAAAAGGCCGTGGCCGTGCTGCTGACGTTGCTGCATCTGGGAGTGAAAAACATCACGCTGGGGCCGAATCTTCCGGCTTTTGTTTCGCCGAACGTGCTGAACTACCTTGTGGAGCATTATGGCATCAAGCCGATCGGCGAGAGCGCGAAGGCTGATGTCGAGGTTGTGATGGAGGTTTAACGGACGAACTGCAACCCAATGGCTGTCATGATTTTTGCGGGGCAAAAATCCCGCCAGCCTGGGGTGTTGTTGTGCGTCCACCCAGGGTGGCGCTCACGGCTGCTTCG